>CAXSED010000247.1:0-2007 GCA_964236475.1 uncultured Chthoniobacterales bacterium | reverse complement strand
CGGCGGAGGGTCGCCATTCTTGCGGACCGAGATCGTGCTTCCACCAACCGCCCGGCACGAACTTGCCAGAGCACTCGTCCTCAAGAAATTCCAGGTCGGTGAAACTCGTCTCGCGCCCGAGCTTGCGGTGATAGTCCACGATTTTGTGCTTGAGGATGCCCACGAGCCAGCTACGCTCCGACGAGTTTCCCGCGAAACGCTCTTGCGAGCGCACGGCCACCAAGAGCGTATCTTGGACGAGATCCTCGGCGGCCTCGGGTGTACGGACCCGTCCTAAGGCATAGCGGTACAGGCAACCGCCGTGCTCGTCCACCCAGCGTGGGGGGTCAAGCTTGGCCGAAAGTGTTCCCTTTATTGCGGTTTTCATGATCGGATCACTACGGCATGGCCGTCCCGGCAGCTATACGCCCTTCGGAAGCCACGGCCTGTCTTGGTGACGCGCAGGCCGCATTGGAAGAGGGCGTTTGTACAGCAAGCAATTGTTCACGGTGGCCGCTGAGGTTTGATGGCGACGCGAGATGGTCGTGCCCGGGTGGTGATCAACCGAGTGTTGTTTGGCAAGCATCGCCGAACCTCGCGCCAGTCGTTCCCATGAACGACAATCGGTCAATCACCACCAGAGGATGCTTCTCTCAACGCTTGCAACCGCTTGACGTGCCATTGTTGGAGCGGACATGGACGACGAACGCAGGCGCGTGGTGTGTACCCCGGCGGGCAGCGGCCTCATCATCGGATCAGCCCCCGCAGGCCGTCCGGCTGTCGCGCCGACTGCGTCTCTGGATCACTTGGAGGGCTTCGAGATCGCGGGTGCCGACGGCAGGTTTGTTCCAGCCAAGGCGTAGATCAACGGGGCGTCGGTCGCGGTCTCTGCCGATGAGGTTCCCGCGCCGAAGAGCGTCCGTTACGGCTCGCTGGCGTTCCCGACGGTGAAACCTGTGTGCTGGTTACGCGAAGCGGGCGCGTCGGCAAAGGGTGACGCCCAGCCCAGCGACCCCAGCCAGGGCAACCAATGCCAAAGCAGAAGGCTCGGGCACCCCTCCCGCTGGCGCCTGGCCGATGATGCGGTAGGCCGCATCGCCGCCGGTCAGCAGCGTGCTGGTTGGTCCAGCCGTTGCATACGGAGCCTCGTTGTAGGCGTTTGCTCCGCCCGCGCTGCCGAAGTCGTACACGTCCACCCAACCCGTGGTGTCGAGCGGGTTGCGGGACAAGATGCTCAAATAGTAGGTGCCTGCAGCCGGCAACTCGATGTTGATGGGCAGCGAGACCAGTGCGTTGTTGTCACCGTTGTTGCTAAATCCGGTGGTCAGAGTTGCATCACTGGCAGGCACGTACACGTCCGCGACATCGCCCGTCAGGCTCGACTGCGCCGCGCTCAGTGAAGAATAAATCGCCACCTCCCAACCGGGAATGGCGCCGAAGGTGGTGAACGTGCCTCCCTGTGCGAAAATCGCAGCGGAAACATTGGTAAGGTCCCTCGTCGGATCGGTGACCATGAAGTCGTCCACCACCGCCGTGGAAAAGAAGTTGTACTGCGGTTCCACGAAGTGACCGGATTTACTGCCGTAGACGCTGCCGTTCCCCCGGGGATAGCTGCTGGGGGCGCCGATTTGATCGAGGACGACGGCCGCGTGCGCGGAAGACGGGGTCCCAAGGACCGCGCCCAAGGCCGCTGCGCCCACCATCAACGAGAAAACTTTGGCTTTGCTGGCTTTCGACATAAGGATAATGGATAGAGGCGGTTAAATGATGATTTGCTGTGGCAGCGATGCAATCGCTTGCCGACGAAGTTATAAAAGATGGTCTGAATTTTTCGCAACCAAATTTTGTAAGGACTTGTCGGGCAGGCGATACGCCGGGATCAACTTCTGCCGGATGGCAAGGCCGTCCTTTCCTGCCCCGTGGGGTCGGGTTTCAAGAGGCATCATCGTTCGCTCCGTGCGACCACGCGGCGTGGGGGCGCGGC
Source organism: uncultured Chthoniobacterales bacterium (assembly GCA_964236475.1). Classification (GTDB taxonomy): domain Bacteria; phylum Verrucomicrobiota; class Verrucomicrobiia; order Chthoniobacterales; family SZAS-18; genus CAHJWO01. The sequence goes on along the minus strand of CAXSED010000247.1, from coordinate 44 downwards.
GTCACCACGCTGCCGAAGAATGCGGATCGTCTCGTCGGCTGTCT
>CAXSED010000246.1:0-2021 GCA_964236475.1 uncultured Chthoniobacterales bacterium | reverse complement strand
GAGGTCAAGGGCGCGGCCAAGGAATCCACGACTTCCAGCGAGGACGAAGGCTTCGCCAACGCCGTCGAAAAATTCATCCTGCATTCAAGTTCATGAAACTACTGCTCCTCATTGCATTGTCTGCCGCAGTAGTTTCGGCGGGTTGCGCCCAAAACGACAACCGTCCAGATTACTTTGCGAAACGCCAGACGATTGTCGGTTCCAACATCCCAATCAAACCCGGCCAACTGCCTGACAGCCCAACTGCCGCGACGGCTCCCGCCGAAAGCGTTTCCCGGGATGCTCCGTCGCTTTATCCGACCGAGCCGGTGGTCGGACGCACGGACAGCGGGAGGGATCGGGGCACTCGGGCTGTGAACGTCGGAGCGGGTCCTCCCGGTTCCAATCCCGTGCCTGACCCCACGCCAGAATAAACATCGCAGTCTACCCAACCCACTTTTCAACTGGCACTCGACGCGGGGTTGAGCGCCTACGCCGCACCGCTCGGGTTCCTCGAAGCCAGCGCGCGGGATTTTGCGGGCGCTATTCCGCTCATCCTCAAGGTCAACGACCATGACATGCTCCACGGCGATGACAAGGATCCCGACCAAGCGATCACCGGCAGCGTGGAAGACGCCTTGCGCCTTGGCGCGGCGGCGGTGGGTTTCACGATCTACCCCGGCAGCGAGCACGCGCAGAAAATGTACGGTCAGATCCGCGAGATCTCGGCGCATGCCAAGCGGCATGGGCTCGCCGTGGTTATCTGGAGTTACCCGCGCGGCTCGGCGTTGAGCAAGGACGGCGAAACCGCCATCGACGTGTGCTCTTACGCCGCGCAGATCGCCGCCCAACTCGGCGCGAACATCATCAAAGTTAAGATCCCGAGCGCGTTTCTCGAACAGGAACTGGCGAAGAAAGTTTACGAAAAAGAGCAAATTCCCATCGGCACGATTGCCGAGCGCATCCGGCACGTCGTCAAATGCACCTTTGACGGTCGGCGCATTGTGATCTTCTCCGGCGGCGCTGCCGAAACGGACGACCAGCTGCTCGAACAGGTGCGCGGAGTCCAGGCGGGCGGCGGGTTCGGCTCGATCATCGGGCGCAACAGCTTTACCCGCAAAAAAGAGGACGCGCTCAAATTGCTCGGCACCATCATTGACATTTACAGCGGCAAATAAGCGGGCATGATGCGCGGGTGAGCAAACGATATTTAAAGGGGCGGGGAATCTGCGCGCTCGCGTGTTTCCTCTTGGGGCAGGGATGGTTGGTCAGCCGCGCCCTGGCGTGGGGACCGGGGGGCCACATGATTGTGGCGAGCATTGCCTACCAGCAATTGCCGCCCACTACCCAGCAGCAAACGCTCGCCATTCTCCAGGCTCATCCTGGCATGCCGAAATGGAAGGAGCAGTTGGAGAAAGACCACCCGACCGATCCCGGCGCGTATTTTTTCATGCGTGCGAGCACCTGGCCAGACGAGATCCGCCGGGGCAACAGTCCGTCCGACCACCCGGCGTGGCACTACATCGACTACCCGCTGACCCCACCGGATTTCCCGTTCGTCGCCGGACGCGATCCCGAAAACAACATTCTCTTCGGCATCAACGACTGCGAGAAAGTCCTGCGTGACCCGGCGTCCAACCCCGAGCAACGCGCCGCCTCGCTCAGTTGGTTCATCCATCTGATCGGCGATCTGCATCAACCGCTCCACTGTGCCGAACTGGTGACGCCGCAGTTCCCGCTGCCCGATGGTGACCGGGGCGGCAATTCAATCTACGTTTCCGTCGGTGGGAACCCCATCAATCTGCACGCGTTCTGGGATCGCCTGCCGGGCATGATCTTCAGCACGCCGTTTGCGGCGGAGTCGGCGGGACGGATCGAACGTACTTACCCGGCGTCCGCGCTGCCCGAACTCGTCAAGGACAAGGACCCGGTTGCGTGGAGCCTGGAAGGGCGGACGATTGCCATCGACAGCGCCTACCTGCACGGACAGATCCCCGGTACGGCGGTGGATACCAAAACCAACCCTATTCCTTTGCCACCGG
>CAXSED010000245.1:0-2061 GCA_964236475.1 uncultured Chthoniobacterales bacterium | reverse complement strand
GAAATCTGCGCGATGTGCGCCACCTGCTTGAGCGCGGACGTGATGAACGACGCCAAGCACTCCCACAACGGCTGCCGGATGATTCGCAGCCCCCGGCAGGCGGCCAGGGCGGCGTCCATCGCCGGGTCGCGCGGGAAACTGGCGTACACCTGCGGCAGCGGATGATCCAACGCGAAGTAACGGCGCGCGATTTCCTCGCAGCCCCGGGAAACCAGCAGCGTTTCCCCGCGCTGCTCCGCGTAAACCGGAGTTTCGCCGATGACGCCGACATGGCCCGCCCCGGCGGCGCGCCAGTGAAAGACCTGCCCACAGTTCAGGGTCGCGGCGAGATCGAAGGTCGGCGCGGAGATCGCGGCGAGTTCCGGCAGGTTCAACGGATAAAGTAACTCAGGTTTTCCAGTTCGATGGCCAGATCGACGTTGTTGACCACCACGTTCGCCGGCACTTGCAGGATGATCGGCGCGAAATTCAAGATGGCCTGGATGCCTGCTGCCACCAGAGCGTTCACGACCTCCTGCGCCGAGGTGCCCGGCACCGCCAGGATCGCCATCTTGATGCCGTGTTCAGCGACGAAACCCGGCATCTCTGAAATGGGTTTTACGTTCACGTTTTTCGTGGCGCTCACCGGCTTGGGACCGGCTTCTACGTCGAACGTCGCCACGATCTCGAAACCCTCTTTGGCAAACCCTTCGTAGTACCCGAGCAACGCTGTCCCAAGGTTGCCCGCGCCCGCGAGGATCACCGGTTGCAAGCGCGTGGTGCCGAGCACCTCGTCGAGCTTCTTGCTCAGAGCGGTGACATCGTAGCCCAACCCGCGCGTGCCGAATTGCCCGAAATACGTCAAATCCTTGCGCAGTTGTGTTGGCTTGACGCCTGCGGCCTTTGCCAGGGCCTCAGAGGAAACCGTAGCCACCTGATTGAGTTCCAAGCGCTGCAAGCCGCGCTGATACAACGAAAGCCGATAAACGGTTTTCCGGGGAATATCGACCTTGACCATTTGCTCGTGAATTTACACGAAGAATGCATCGTGGGCAAGCCGACCCCTTCTTTGGCGTCAGATTACGGCCACGGTTGGCGTCATCCGCCGCAGCCGCTCAACTGCTCCGGTCAGGATCGTCAATCCCCGATCCACTTCTGCCGTGGTGTTGAACCGGCTGAGGGAAAACCGCAGACTGGCCCGGGCGCGCTCCGTGGAGAAACCCATGGCCGTCAGCACATGGGAGGGATGGATGGACCCGCTGGTGCAGGCGCTCCCGGCGCTGGCGCACAGACCTGCTTTGTCCAACAAGACTAGCAGTCCCTCGCTCTCGACGCCCGGGAAGTACAGGCTGGAAGTGTTCGGCAAACGCTCGACGGGATCGCCGTTGATCTCGGTGCCGGGAATCCCGGCGAGCACGGCGTTTTCGAAGCGGTCGCGCAACGCCCGCACGGCGGTCAACTCCTCCTGCAAATGCGCGCCCGCCAGTTCGGCGGCTTTGCCGAGCGCCACGATGCTGGCGACGTTTTCCGTGCCGCCGCGCCGACCGTTTTCCTGTCCGCCGCCGACCAGAAAAGGCGTGAACCGCGCGCGGCGGTGGACGTAAAGAGCGCCGACTCCCTTCGGCGCGTGCAACTTGTGCCCGGCCAGCGAGAGAAAATGGATCGGCGAGTCCGCCAGATTGACCGGGATTTTGCCCACCGCCTGCACGGCGTCCGTGTGGAAATAGGCTCCGTTGGCCCGAGCCAGCGCGGCGATGGACTCTACCGGGAAAAGAACGCCGGTTTCGTTGTTAGCCCACATCACCGAAACGATGGCCGTCTCGTCGGTGATCGCGTTTTTAACCTCCTCCAGGTCGAGACGCCCGGCAGCGTCCACGGGCAGCCAGGTCACCTCGTAACCCCGGCGCGCGAGGCGTTCGCAGTAGTTCTTGGTCGCGCTGTGCTCGACGGAACTGGTGACAACGTGCCGACGGTCCGGGTCGGCAGCGAGCGCACTGGCGAGGGCGGTGTTGTTACCCTCGCTGCCGCTGCCGGTAAAGATGATCGTCTCCGGTTCGCCGCCGAGCAGCCCGGCCACCTGTT
>CAXSED010000244.1:0-2078 GCA_964236475.1 uncultured Chthoniobacterales bacterium | reverse complement strand
CGTTTTCTCTCGTGATTCCTCCGCCGAACATCACCGGCGTGCTGACGCTTGGACACGTTCTCAACAACACGATCCAAGACATCCTGGCCCGGCGAGCGCGGCAGACCGGCCACGAGGTCCTCTGGCTACCCGGCACGGATCACGCCGGTCTGGCCACCCAGAGTGCGGTCGAAAAATCGCTGCGCAAGAACGAAAAACTCACCCGGCACGACCTGGGCCGCGAGGAATTCCTACGCCGGACTTGGGAATGGCGCGAAACCCACGGCAACATCATCATCGACCAGCTAAAAAAGCTCGGCTGCTCGTGCGATTGGTCGCGCCAGCGGTTCACGCTCGATGCCGACTATGCGGCGGCGGTGGAACGGGTGTTCATCGACCTCCACGCCAAAGGATACATTTACCGGGGCAAGCGCATGGTGAACTGGGACCCGGCGGCGCAAACGGCGCTTTCGGACGAGGAAGTGATCCCCCGCGCCCAGAAAAGCGCGCTCTATTACGTGAAATACGAGGTGGCCGGCGAGCCGGGCCGCTTTTTGGAAGTGGCCACGACCCGCCCGGAAACGATCATGGCCGACATGGCGGTAGCCGTGAATCCAGCGGACTCGCGTTACCAGGACCTCGTGGGTAGAACCGTGTGGCGTCCGTTCCCTCGGGCGGAGATTCCTGTCATCGCCGATGCCGCCGTGGACCTCGCCTTCGGCACCGGCGCGCTCAAGATCACGCCTGCCCACGACAAGCTCGATTTCGAGATTGGCCAGCGACATGGCCTCGGCGTGGTGGACGCGCTCCATCCCAACGGCACGATTAACGCGCCCGACGTGCCGGAACTGAACGGTCTGGACCGTTTCGCCGCCCGCAAAAAGGCGGCGGAGATGCTGGCGGAAATGGGCTTGCTCTCCAAGGAGGAAGCGCACGAAAACAACGTGGGTTTCAGCGAACGCTCAGAGGTGCCCATCGAACCGCGCTTGAGCGAACAATGGTTCCTGCGCTATCCGAAAACCGCCGAAGCCCTTGCCGTGGTGCGCGACGGCTTGATCCGCTTTTTCCCGCAACACTGGGAAAAGGTGTATGCGCAATGGTTGGAGAACATTCAGGACTGGTGCATCAGCCGACAGGTGTGGTGGGGACACCGCGTCCCGGCGTGGTACGGGCCGGACGGCGAAATCCGCGTGCAGGCCGGTTCGCCCGGCGATGGCTGGACGCAGGACCCGGACACGCTGGACACCTGGTTCTCTTCCTGGCTGTGGGCCTACGAGACGATGGACCTGGAGACCCGCGCCAAGTTTTACCCGACCGACGTGCTCGTCACCGGACCGGACATCATTTTCTTTTGGGTGGCGCGCATGATCATTGCCGGGCTGGAATTCAAGCCGGGCCGCACCGAAGCGGACGCGGATAACATCCCGTTCCGCAACGTCTACTTCACCGGCCTGATCCGCGATAGCAAAGGCAAGAAAATGAGCAAATCGCTGGGCAATTCGCCCGACGTGCTCGACCTGATTGCCCGCTTCGGCGCGGACGGCGTGCGCTTCGGCCTGCTACGCATCGCGCCGCAGGGCCAAGACATCCGCTTTGACGAAAAGCAGGTGGAGGAGGGGCGCAACTTCGCCAACAAAATCTGGAACGCCGCGCGCTTCTACCAGATGCAGGAACCCGCGCTGCCTTTCGGCACGCGGGTCTCCTACCGGCCCGCGCCCTACGTGCTCGACATCGAGAGCAAACTGCGCGACACGCAGATCGCCGTCGAGGCGGCGTACCGGGATTACCGTTTCAGCGAGGCGGCGCAACGGCTCTACGATTTCTTTTGGAGCGATTACTGCGATTGGTTCGTGGAAGCGGCGAAGGCGGACATCGTCGGCGTGGACAGCGTGCAGCCCGGCCAGCGTGTGACGGAACGCGGCTTGGCCAAGCACATCGCCCTGTTCACGATGTACCGCGTGCTGACGGAATTTCTGACGCTCCTGCACCCGTTCATGCCGCACCTGACGGAAGAACTTTCCGAACGCCTGAGCTTCCCGCCGCGCCCTGCCGTGACGCTGGCGGTGGCACCGGAGTTGCCGCATGACATCCCGTTGCCT
>CAXSED010000243.1:0-2095 GCA_964236475.1 uncultured Chthoniobacterales bacterium | reverse complement strand
GCAGTTCCACGACCTGCTCGGGCAGCAACGCCACGCCCAGCCCGCCCGCGACAAATTTCAGCGCGGTCGGTTCCACGTCCGCCTCCTGCAAAATTTTCCCCACAAACCCGGCGTGCTGACAAAGATCGAGCAACCACTCCCGCGTGCCGGGATGGGTCTTCGCGGACATGCCCACAAAAAAATGCGGGGCGAGGTCGGCAAGTTTGAGCTTCGACATTTTGACAAGCGGATGAGTGCTCGGAAGAGCGACCATGATCGTGTCGTAAGCCACGCATTCCGAGAGCAGATCGTGGCCGGACAGCGCGGGGTTCAAACCGATGAAGCCAAGATCGATCTTGCCACTGTCGAGCGCCTGATACTGCTCGGCGCTCGTCAGGTCGAAAAGGTTCAGCGCCACGCGCGGATAGAGCTTGCGGAAGGCTCCGAGCGTCGTCGGCAGCAAGCCGTAATGGATGTTGGCGACGTAGCCGATGTTGAGATGGACGCTTTCCATGCGGCCCAGATGCTGCACGTTAGCCACACTGTCGGCACACATCGCCAACACTCTCTTGGAGTCGAAAAGGAACAGGCGTCCTTCCTCGGTCAGCGTGATCCGATTGTTTGCCCGTTCCAGCAAAGCGACGCCCAATTCCTTTTCAAGATTGCGTACCTGACGAGTCAGGGACGGTTGAGCACGGCGCAGTTTTTGCGCGGCTTTGGTGAAGCTGAGCGCCTCGGCCACTGCGACAAAATACCGCAGATGACGAAGTTCCATTGGAACCCAGCATGGCCGCAACGATAGCAAAAAGCTATCGCAATGTGTGCCAGTGAGATTGGTAAGCCTCACTCGTGCATGGGCACGCCCAAGCGCATAGCTTCCTGCTATAACGGCAGCACAGGAGAAGTATTGGGCGCGGCGGTAAAGTCGGCGGATGCTCTGGCAGGTTGAACACTTATGCACTCGGGCGGTTGTTGCATTTTTCTGGTTCTGCCGACGCGCCCTTTTATGAGCATCCCCATCCGTTTTTGCATCCCCCGGGGGCCCGACATCATCTGGCGAGTGCAACCGTACCCGTTTCAGTGCAAGCACCGACCAAAAGTGGTTGAATCAACGGAACGGTTCCCGAGCGGACGGCGGGTCGGATTTGAAAGCAGGGAGGCAGCATGAGCGACAATACCGAAACGCCCGTGCTGGAGAAAATTCCCAGTGGCATCGAAGGTTTCGACGACATTACCTTCGGAGGCATTCCCTCTGGACGCACGACGCTGTTCATGGGTGGACCCGGCAGCGGAAAAACGGTGCTGGCTCTCCAGGCGTTGCTCCACGGAGCGGCGCACCATGATTCGCCGGGTATTTTCGTTGCCTTCGAGGAAGATGCCGCCAGCGTGCAAGCCAACGCCAGGAGTTTCGGGTGGAACCTCGCCGGACGACAGAGGAAACGCCTCTTTTTCCTTGATGCGCAGTTGAGCCCTGACACGGTGAAGGCCGGTGAGTTCGATTTGACCGCCTTGCTCGCGGGACTCGAAGCCAAGGCCCGGGAGATAGGCGCTAAACTGATCGTCTTCGATGCGCTCGACGTGCTGCTGAATCTGCTGGATGACCGCGCGGCGGAGCGCCGCGAACTCTACCGGATCCAGGCGTGGCTCCGGCGCACGGGCCTCACGGCCATCATCACGGTGAAGGTCGAGGAAACCGATCCCGGCATGGAGCAACGCAGCGGGTTTTTCTCGTTCATGGCCGACTGCGTGGTGCGGCTGTGCCAGAGCGTGCTCGCACGCGCGGCGGTGCGCGAGATGCGCGTGGTCAAGTACCGTGGCTCGACCCACGTCCTCAACGAGGTGCCCTTTGCCATCGGCCCGACCGGTATCGAGGTTGGCGCACCCAACGGCAATCATCCCGAGCCGCAACCCTTCAAGGAACGGGTCTCCACCGGCATCGCCCGGCTGGACGAGATGCTCGGCGGCGGTCTCTACCGTGGGACGAACGCGCTGATCACCGGGAGTGCGGGCACCGGCAAATCGACGCTCTCGGGTCTCTTGGTCGAAGCGGCCTGCCGACGCGGCGAACGGGCGCTGTTCGTCTCGTTCGATGAGAACGCCCTCGACATCGTGCGCG
>CAXSED010000242.1:0-2143 GCA_964236475.1 uncultured Chthoniobacterales bacterium | reverse complement strand
GTTGACGGCGGCGGACGCCGACTCTCACCGTCACAACGTCGCCGGTTGGCATGAATCCGCCAACAACGTCCTGTCTACCCAAAGGTTCAACGCATTCCTCCATCGCCAGGCCGTCCGCGTCGCCCATCACGTCCGCTCCTACGAACAAGGGGGGTTTCGCGGTTGCACCTACACGCTTGTGCTGCAAAAACCCGCCTGAGAAATGCGGTTTGATTTCCGGCCATGCCAAACGGGCTTTTCACCATCGCGCTGCCTGTCCGCAATGGGCATCCGCACCTGAAGCTTTGCGTGGAGAGCATCCTGGCGCAGCGTTGCGGCGATTTTGAGCTGGCAGTGCTCGATAACGCCAGCACGGATGGCACCGCCGATTTCCTGGCCAGCCTGCGCGACCCGCGTGTACGCCTCTACCCGGCGGAACGCCCGCTTTCCATCGAGGAAAACTGGGCGCGCATTCTTCAAATCCCGAAGAACGAATTTCTGACCACCATCGGCCACGACGATTTGCTCCACCCCGAGTTTCTGACCGTGATTTCCCGGCTGATCGCCGAACATCCCGACGCCAATCTTTACGCAACTCACTTCCGGCTCATCGACACGCATGGCAATCTGCTGCGCCATTGCCGACCGATGCCGGGCCGGGAAACCGCCGCCGAGTTTCTCGCCGCGCGTCTCTGGCTCTTGCGTGATTCGTTCGGCACCGGCCATGTCTTGCGCTCGGCAGCCTACGACGCCAGCGGCGGCATCCCGGCGTTTCCAAAGTTACTCTACGCCGACGACGCTTTGTTCATGACTGCCATCGGCGCTTCCTACCGCGCGACGGCGTTGGACGAAGCTTTTTCCTATCGCCTGCACCAGACGAGCACTTCCGGCCACGCGGCGGCAAGGGACGTGTTCATCGCGCTGGAACGGTACGCCGAACGGTTGCTCGAGTTGCAAAAACAGGACCCGGCGGTCCAGACCGTGCTCCACCGGCATTTTGCGGATTATGCTTTTCAGATGGGCGGGTATTGGCTCGAGCAGGAACGCTCTGAAGCGTACAAAAACCGCCGACGAATGGCTCCTGAAATTCGACCGCGCCTGACCGCCCTGGCGACGACGTTCGGCCAGGGGACCAAACCGTTTCAACCGGATAACCCTCAACCACGTTTGCTGGAAAAGGCGGCCGTTTCTTTGTTCCACCGGACGCTGCTCCGGGGTTGGGGTGCAAAGCAGAGGTTCGGCCATGCCCTCAGCCAGGGACCGCAGGCCTGATCTGGCACGTTGTGACCATGATGGCAACGTCAGGAAGCCCCGTGCAGCGACGCGCATGACTCCGACCGACATTCGCGTCCTCTACGATGTTTCCGCGCTGGGGCCTATCGCCACGGATCGCACGCTTTACAGCGGGATTCAGCGGGTGGCTCACGAAGTGGCGGCGGGGCTCGCCACGCGTCCCGAAATCAGCCTGCAACTGTACGCCGCCCACTCGTTACCGGAGTGCGTGCGGTTCGTCGCGCAGGATGCGGCTCTGAAGGGATGTGCTTTTGTGCATCCGCCCAGCCAGCTCCGCCACGCGGCCTGGATGCAGGCTTTGACGGCAAAGCTCGCGGCCAGCCCGGGTCGCGCCATCCATCGCCGGGCGGCCCGTTGGCTGGGGTATCGTGCCATCGGGAAATTCCGGCGGCAGCAAAGTGTCCTGACCGCATCGCAACTCGAGCGGTTCGACGTTTATCACACCCCGGTTCACGCCTTTCCTGAAGCGGTGGTTCGTTCGAGCAGAATTGCAAAATTCTTGACGGTCTACGATCTGACTCCGATTAAAATGCCCGAGCACTCGCACGCGGACATCCTGCGCGGATACCAGCACATGGTGGCGAGCGTCCCCGAGGATGCGTGGATTTTTTGCATCTCCGAGCACACGAAAAAAGATTGGTGCGAGCACACCGGAACCAACCCTGACCGGTGTTTCGTCACGCCCCTGGCGGCGGCGGGCTACTTTGCGCCCTGTGCTGACGAAGCCCGGATTGCGGCGGTGCGTCGTCAATACGGGATTCCCGAAGGCGGTTATTTTTTGAGCGTCAGCACCTTGGAACCTCGCAAAAACCTGGCGATGGTGATCAAGGCTTTTCAAAAATTGCTTCTGGAAACCAAGGACCCCTCTTTG
>CAXSED010000241.1:0-2221 GCA_964236475.1 uncultured Chthoniobacterales bacterium | reverse complement strand
ATGGAGGGCACCTCGCTCCGGCTCCTGACGGTGTCGTCCGCCCTGCCGCCCTCTTACGTTTGACCATTGAGGAAGGCGCGCCATGACGGAGGAACGATCCGAGGAAGGCGGTTGCAGCGCCCCTCCCCTGCAGCAACCCGTGGGTGCTGGTGACGTGACTTCGTTTTTGTTAGTCCGGGGCTACCCGGTGTTTCAGTTTTCAGCCCCCCCTCACTCTATGAACGCCACGACGACCACCCCTTCGAGCGATCCACCCGGACAAACCGTCCAGGTCAACGGAGTCGAGCTTTATTATCACCTCGATCGGCCCGAAACCGGCAACGCGGCTCTGGCACGGCCGCCAGTGGTTTTGCTGCACGGCTGGCCGGAAACGTCCCACGCCTGGCACCGCGTGGTGCCCGAACTCATTCACCGCCGAGCAGGTGGCTTCCTAACCTGGCTTTTCTCCCCATCTCAATCGCCCAACCAGGCGGATTGATTTCGTGCTGTAATCAATCACCGTCCGAAGAAACCTCCCTTTGCTTAGACGCTTGTGCCCGCATCGCGCATCACGAGGGTCAATCCGGCTGCGGACCATCGAAGCACCGTTTTTTGACGAAAATGTCTCTGGCTTGTTTCCATGAGACAATGGGTTGCGCACGCCGTAGGGACGTTGGAGCGAGAGACTCCCGGAGAGGGAACTCAAGCCGTAGCGCTCGCGGTTCAAGGGGCGCTGGAGAGCCGGTCGAGCCACTCGGCGAGCAAGTGCCGCTCTGCCGGTGAGAGGGTTTCGGGTGCTTCGGCGAGCACCGCGCGCAGAGCCACGGCGCGCGCGGCTACCCGTCCCGGGCCGGGAACTGGTTGGGCAGGGCTGTCGGGCGCGGGCGTGGTGGCAATGGCCGCGATCACCGCCTCGCACATGGCAACGGAGAGTTGCGGGTCACGTGCCTCGGGCGGCGTGGCGATGAGGGTCAGTGTCACCCCCTCCCCGGCCGCCGCGATGAGTTGGGCCGCATGGGAGACGCTCACCCGCAACCGTCCGGCCTCGGCGGCGCGAGAGACGAGGGTGAGCAGGCTGGCGAAGCCCTCGCGGACGGCGGGCGCATCTTTCCTGGCAGTGGGGTCGCCATAAATCAGGGCGTAGACGACCGGGTTGGCCAGTCCAAAGGCCACGTGCTGCTTCCATCCATCCCGCAAATCTTCCATCGGATCGTCGGTGTACTCGCGGGTGACCTTCCGGCCCGCGTACTCGGCCAGAACGAACTGCGCCACCGCCTCCAGCAACCCCTGCATATCGCCGAATTGCCGGTAAATGGTGGGAGCCTGCACCCCGGCGGCAGCACTCACCGCCCGGGAGGACGCCGCCTCCCGCCCACCTTGCGCCAGCAACTTGGCTGCCGCCTGGATGATGCGTGCCCGCACGTTGGGTGTCCGCCGTTTCATGACCGCAAGGATAGCACTTTATAACAACCAGGGTTGCGTACCAATGAAATCATTATACTGTTATCATCGATAACAGAAAGGGGCCGGGTTCCGAATTCTCGAAGCCATCGGCCCTTCCGCCTGCTCACCGACACTGCAATGGAACCAAACAAGACCAACACAGACAAACAAGCCGCGCTCGACCGGGTGCTCGACGAGGCGGCGATCCGCCGCACCACGGCACGCTTCGCTGACGCCGCCATGCGGGGCGACTACAATGGCTTCGGCGCGGTGTGGGCTCCCGACGCCCGGTGGATCATCGGCGAACCCCCTCGCGTGGACGCGGCGGGGATCGAGGACATTGTCGCGACGCTCCGTGGTCTACGCGGGGGAAAAGAGTTCTTCGTCCAATTCGCGGTGCAAGGCCCCATTGAGATCGACGGCGACACGGCGACGACGACCTGCGTCTGTCACGAAGCCGCGCGCGGCCCGGGCGAGAGCTACTACCGTAACCACTGCGTCGCCTTCGACCGGCTGACGCGCGTGAGCGATGGCTGGGTTTTTGCCGCGCGCACGTTCCGTTACTTGTGGCTCGACACGTCGCCGTTCAGCGGGAACAGCGTCCCACTGTTCAGCGACGCCAAATAGGTCGCGGCGTCCTGCATGGTATCAACAGCCTGGAAATCTCTTTATATGATTGTTCTCACTACTCCTACTGGAAAAATCGGCTCGCAGGTTCTCACCGGCCTCTTGGCCGCCAATGCCAATGTGCGGGTCATCGCGCGTGACCCGGCCAAACTCGCCCCGGAGGTGCACGAAA
>CAXSED010000240.1:0-2325 GCA_964236475.1 uncultured Chthoniobacterales bacterium | reverse complement strand
ACCATTTTGCCTTGTTTGGCTTGGACGCACACCCGGCCAGTTGGCCGCGCCTCGCCGGAGTTGGGTGCTTCGTGGTCGGTGCATTCCTGATCCAACATTTTTAGAGGGGGCTGTGGCCAAAGGACTCCAGATAAAGTGAGAAGATCGCCAGGGTACGTTAATATCCTGCGATGATGACTCCCAAATCGCGGCGCACCTTTGGCCTCGTCGCAGGACTTGGTGTCGGGGCAGGCATTTTTTACTACAAAGCGCTTGTTGAGGCACATCTGGCGCTAGGGATGTCGGCGCAACTCGTCATGGTCCATGCCGATGTCCGGCGGGTCATGGCGATGGCGGCGGCGAGGCAAACGCAGGCGTTGGCCGACTACTTGGCCGGTCTGCTCTCCCAACTCAAAAAGGGAGGGGCGGACCTCGCTTGTATTCCTGCCTTCTCACCTCAAGTCTGTGCGAACGAGCTGGCCGCGATCACTCCTCTGCCGCTGATCAGTCTCTTGGACGTGATCGTCTCCGAGGTGAAGAAACGCCAGCTGCGTCGGATCGCCCTCTTTGGCGCGAGAGTCACGATGGAAACCAAACTGTTTGGCCGGCTGCCCGACGTTGACGTTGTCTCGCCGCAGCCAACCGAGTTGGAGACCATCGCGAGCATTTACGTTCGGGTGGTCGAAGCAACTCGTGCATCGGAACAGGATTTTCAGCAGCTGCGCGCACTCGCTCACGATCTGATCGAGCGTGAACGGCTTGACGCCATCGTCTTTGCCGGAACCGACCTGGCATTTGTCTTCAACCCGGACAATACGGATTTCCCGCACATCGATGGAGCAAGGCTTCACATCAACGCCATTATGCATGTACTTGGAGCCGCATGATGTCCGTTGTCCTTGACGCCCGAAAGCTGCGCAAGATGACACTCATTAAATCTGCGTCGTACATGGCGGCCTGCTGGATCAAAACCAGTGGTCGCGTCCAAACGCTGCACGGGTCATGACGGGTAACAGCAGTTGTGCGCGGATTGCCCGCGCCATCACGATCTAGGAGAGCGAGCGGCGACGCGGCGGCGCCTCTGCGAACCCGCTGCGCTTGCGCCGGTCAGCGGCCGACATCACCGCCTGGAAGCCGGGCGGCCACGACGGCGTTCTCCTTCATCTTCGGCAGCGATTCCGAGACGAACTTCTTTACTGCTTCGTTGGTGCCGACGCGCAGGTAAGTCTCGTAGGCTGCGATCACCACTCGGTGGCCTTCGACTTGAGCCCGGCCAAACGCAACGTCGAAGCCGGGTCCGGCGTGCTCGGCAGTCAGTGCGTCGAGCATCCTCTGGAAGGCCGCGTCGAGCGGAGCCCTTCCGCCCTTAGAAGCGGCAGCGACAACGGCGGCGTCGGATGGGTCTGAGCCGCCCGCCGGCCCCGTGGTGAGTGCAGCCGTGCTCCGCTCGTGGATGGGGATCATTTTCTGGGCATAGTCCCGCACGGCCGGGTCTTTCGCCCGCGCCGCTGCTAGGTCACTCGCTTGAAGCTGAAAGGAATTGCTCATCAGCGCCACCATGCGAAATCCCTCGGTCGTGGTGACGTCTGGAGTGGATGGCTGCCCGGGCATCGACGTGTTCGGGGTGGTGGTTAGCCGGTCGCCGGTCGACTGGTCTGCGTGCGAAGACCGATGGTCGGCGGAAGGAGAGTTCTGCGCGTTGAGAGTAGATGCTGCGAGCAGAGCACAAGCAGCAAAGAGTAGGATCGCGGTTGTCGTGTGGCGTTGCATGGCATTGGTGTCTCGGTTTGGTTTGTAGGGGAAATCATCCAGGTAGTCCGCAGAGCGAGGGTACTCATAGAACGTTGGATGTGTGCTCTGGTTGGTCGTGTTTTGGAGCGAACGGAGTGTGAACGGAAAGCGGATGCCTAGTTTGGGAGAGCCTAAACCCGAATCACGATCTTGCCGATATGCGAGCCGCCGTCAAGGTGAGCAAAAGCTTCCTTTGCCTGACCAAACTCGAAGACGCGGTCGATCACAGGCTTGATGCCAGCCATCGCAACGGCACGCGCGACATCTTGCAAGCCTTCGCGGCTCCCCACTCCGATGGGCCGGAAGGTTGCCCAGCTCCCAAACAGCGCAAAGAAATCAATGCCGGGACCCTCCGGGTCCAGAAAGCCAATGGAGACGATCTCCCCGCCCCGCGCCACCGCGCGCAACGATTGTCCCATCGTTCCCGGTCCACCCACTTCCACCACGCGGTCCACGCCCAGGTCGTTGGTCAGGGCACGCCTTCCTCAATGGTCAAACGCAAGAGGGCGGCAGGGCGGACGACACCGTCAGGAGCCGGAGCGAGGTGCCCTCCAT
>CAXSED010000239.1:0-2411 GCA_964236475.1 uncultured Chthoniobacterales bacterium | reverse complement strand
CTAAAACCAACGATTTTGGTGCGTTGCGTTTATAGGCACGAACGGCGGTGACGCCTGTGCTGACTAGCGCGACGTGCCTTTGGCGTAGTGCCTGGGCGAGCAACCCGCTACCCGGGTAAAGGCCGTGGTAAAGGCGCTGCCTGATCGGAACCCGACAAGCAGAGCGATCTCCGCGACGTTGCGCCGTCCTTGACTTAGCTCGTCCTTGGCGATCGCCAAGCGCCATTGCTGCAAATAGCTCATCGGGGCCACGCCGACGATCTTGGTGAAGCGTTTGCTGAAGCCAGAGCGTGAACAGCCGCACAGCCGAGCCAACCCGGCTGTCGTCCACCGTTGCGCCACATCTCTGTGCAGGGCCGTCAGCGCATGTGCAGTCACCGGATCGGCCAAGCCTGCCAGCAGCCCGGTTGGCAGCGGCTGGGTCGCCAGCGGCCTGCTCCGCACAAGCTCTGCCAGCAGCAGCTCTATCAACCGCGCGATGACGAACTCACTCCCGGGACCAGACTCAACCGACTCCGCCTCGTTGAACGCCAGCAACGTGCGGACGCGATCCGACGAAGTCTCCCCGGCGACAAAGCGCACCAGGGGCGGAAACAAACCCGTCAGGAGCTTTTCGTCCGCCGCGCCAAAGACGAACCGGCCTCCGCGCACAACCACCGGCTTCCCGGTACCCTCACCCACGTGCATTTCGGTAGAGCGCGTCGCGGCGACCCGCGCCCAACTGTCCACCGGTTTTGCGCCCGGGTCCGACGCCAGGGCAAACGGCGCGCGGCTGCTCACCAGAACAACGTCACGAGGGGCTAAGGGCAGCGGCTCGGTGCCCGGCCGGAGCAACTGACAGCTCCCACGGTCCACTCGGAAGAACAGCAGATCATGGCGCGCGGGGAACGAAACTGCCCAACGGCCACCTGCCCGAATCGTTCCCCAACGCGTCGCTTGTGGACGCAGCAAGCGGATCAGGTCAAGAAACAGGTCCATCGGCGTTGGACGGTTGGTAATGATTTGTGGCTTCTGCGTGAATTGACCGGGGCTTTCGGCGCAACCTACCGTGGCTTTGTGCCAGGACGTGGATCAACGCCGACGGCACCGAGAACAACAAGGAGCTTACATGACCGCCCAGGAATTGCAGACCATCTTCGAAAACTATCTCAACGCCTTCGCCAACCCGGCCCCGGCCGAGCAAGAACGGCTCCTGCGCTCGAGCGTGGCCGAGGACGTTACCTTCACCAACCCCGGGGTGGAAGGCCGCGGCGTGGGCAATCTCCTGGGCCACATCGCCCGCTTCCAAGCGAAGTTTCCGGGCGGCTACTTCCGCACCAACTGGTTCCGGCAGCAGCACGGGCAAATGCTCGCGGAGTGGACCCAATTCAATCAGGACGGTTCCGAGTTCCTCACGGCACACAGCTACGCGCGGTTGGACGACCGGGGCCGCATCACCCACTTCGCCGGGTTTTGGGAGCTGTAGCTTTGCAGCGCACGGACGGTACACATCAACTGCACTCGCGACTGGGCCTGGCGGCAGAATCGCAGAGGCCCACCAGGCAAATTCCGGCCCTTCCGGGCACTTCTGCGAGTTGTTGTACGATTTTTCCGTTTTCTAATGCCGTCCCGAGTTGGCCGATGCCCTCTTGGCCGCCTGGATGTTCAGGGCATTGAAGATGGACGCAAGCAATCCTGGAAAGCGTTGGTCGATCTCGGCCCTCCGCGCCGTGTTGTGCATCTCGACCCCGCGACGCTCCCCGCGGATCAAACCGGCTTCGCGTAGGATTCGGAAGTGGGTCGTCAGAGTGGAGCGGGGAATCGTCTGATCACGGACTTGGAGGAAATACGAGCAGTTGGTCGAAGTGGCAGCCCCCGCCACGCCAGCGAAAATGGCAATTCGGATCGGGTCTGAGAGCGCGCCCATGATGCCCTCGACCGTCACGTCATCCATTGAGGGGTGAAAAAGAGGTTTCATATCCTTCTTGCAATGTACAGCAATCCACGCTTTCTTCAATAATTCAGTATTTCGGTACTACGAAATCACGAAAGTTTAAGAATGTCACAGAGCATCAACGAAAGAAACACATGAACAAACTCACAGGAAAAGTCGCCGTCGTCACCGGAGCCTCCAAGGGCATCGGTGCAGCCATCGCCAAAGCCCTTGCCGCCGAGGGCGCATCCGTCGTCGTCAACTACGCCTCCAGCAAGGAAGGCGCGGACCGGACCGTCAACGAAATCTTCAAGGCAGGCGGCAAGGCCATCGCCGTAGCTGGGGATGTCACCAAAGCCGCCGAGGCGCAGGGGATCATCGACGCCGCGATCCAGCACTACGGCAAGTTGGACATCCTGGTCAACAACGCGGGGGTGTACGCCTTGGCCCCCCTTGAGAAGATCACGGAAGAGGATTTCCACAAACATTTTAATCTCAA
>CAXSED010000238.1:0-2423 GCA_964236475.1 uncultured Chthoniobacterales bacterium | reverse complement strand
TACGTCTTGAGCGTGGTCTCGTGGTCGATGTGGGCGGCGACGACGCTGCCCTCGCGCGGCTCGCGTCGGCTGGTCATGAGCACCCAGTCGCCGTGGTGCAGGTCGGCGTCCACCATGGAATCCCCCTGCACTTTGAGCGCGTACTCTGCTTCGGGATACTCGTCCGCCGGGACCACGATGAACTGGTCGGCCTGCTGCTCGACCGCCGCCTGCGGCACCCCGGCGGGGACGTAGCCCAACGCGGGCAGCAACCGGGGGCGTCCTTCGAAAAGCGCCACGCGGCGGGCGCGGTCGGCCAGCGCGGCGGGGCGACGGCGTTCCGTGATCTGGCGAAAGATCGTCCCGATGACCTGCCGCAGCAGGCGTACTTCGTCGAGTGTGCCCTCGTTGAGCACCGCTTTGAGTTGATCCTGCGCGGAAGGCGGCTCGGGCGCAACCGACGCGTTAGCTGCGACGGCGGCGGCAAATGCCGGGGCAGGTTGAGCGCGGCGCATTTCTGGCAACCGGGCGATGATCTGCATGAGCTTGCCGCCCGCTTTTTGGTACCCGGCGGCGTATTTCTGCAAGGTTTCCGGACGGACACCCACCTCGACGGCCAACGCCTCGTCCGACACGTTCAGGATCGCCTTGACACGCTCGATCAACTCGGCCTGCGCAGGGAATTTATTGGTTGGCATGAACGCGAAAAAGTTTTCAGGGCAGCAAAAACAGCGCATTTTCATGAAAATGAACCGCGCCCATGAAAAGGAACATTGGCAGTCCCCGGTGTCAAGAAAGGAAGCCTGCCGGTATCATAAACATCGGGGGAATGCCGGATTTTTTTGGTTTTCACCATCGAGGGGCACCGTTGGTGCGTACTTATTAGCTAAACGATCCCGGAAAATATGATGATTAATACGTTGACCTCTGATCCTGCGGTGGCCCTCGAACTAGGTCGGCGCATGGCGGCGAACGCCAAGCGTCAGCCCCGGCTGCGGCATCGGCTGGGTGCCGTGTGGAGCCGCCTGTTCAACGAACACGGCTCGGTGGTGCAGCACTCGCGCTCGCGCTCCTGAACAGACGCCGGAAACCAAGCGGGCGGTCAGCGGAGGATCACTTCTTGCTGAAGTGAGTGGACTTCTCTTAGAGTGTAGGTCCGCTTTTTCCCGCGTCCATGTCCGACCGCCAGCCCGCCGCCACGCCCAAATTTTCTGTCGTCATCCCGACCTGTCGGCGCAACGACGCATTGGCACGCTGTCTGAACCGGCTCATGCCCGGATCGCAAACGCTCCCGGCCAACGAGTACGAAGTGATCGTGGCTGACGACGGGCCGGACGCCGACAACGCGCGTTTGCTGGTCGAAAACACTTATCCCTGGGCGCGCTGGCTGGCTGGTCCGAGGCGAGGTCCCGGCCCCAATCGCAACCGAGGCGCCGCCGAGGCGCGGGGCGAGTGGCTGGCGTTTACCGATGATGACTGTCTGCCGGAAGCAGGCTGGCTGGCAGCATTTGCCGCCAAAATCGACCAGCGCGGGGACCGCAGCACGCCGCACGTATTCGAGGGCAAGACCATCAGTGACAACGGTGGTCAGCCGATGGATTTGCGGTTCACCGCGCCGATCAACGAGGAGGGGGGCCTGTTGTGGTCGTGCAATTTTGCTATCGAGCGGCGGCTCTACCAGGAAATGGGTGGGTTTGACGAAAAATTCCCGCCTTATCCGGTGATGGAGGACGTGGATTTCCGCCTGCGACTGGATGATCGCGGGGAAGTTTATCCTTTCGTGCCGGAAGCGGTGGTGGATCATCCGCCGCGTCCGGTGGCGTCGTTGTTCAAGGCGGCGCGTTCGCAGGAGTCCGCGTTTTACCTGGCGCAGAAACGCGGAGTCAAGGTGGGGCAGATCGGCCCGCGGCCCATGGCTTATTTGCGGATTTATCTCCACGGGCTGCGCAAGGTCCGTGGGGTAAGGGATTTTCTTTGGGTGACGTGGCGTTCGCTCGGTCAGCCGTTGTTGATGCTGTGGTATTTGCCCGGCTGGCGACGGAAGTATCCTAGCTTGTAGGGTATCCTACCGGCTATCCCAATCGAAAAACCGCACGGACAGACCCGTCATCACCACCACCCATGCCCCTAGCACGGTGGCATTGAGCATCGCGGAGTGGATCGGGATGGCGTCCACCATCGTCTGACGCATCGCGTCGCCCAGATAGTTGAGCGGGATCAGCGGCAGGATGTAATCGAACACCCGCGACAGGTGATTGACGGGGAAAAAGACGCCCGAAAGCAGGATCATCGGCAGATTGATGATGTTGCCGATGGCGATGCAGCTTTCCTCGTTCTTGCTGACCGCCGCCATGAAGAACCCGAGGGAAATGAACACCAATGTCCCCAGGAAAATCCAGCCCGAGAGCGCCCACCAGCTTCCCACCACCGCCACCTGGAAGGCG
>CAXSED010000237.1:0-2529 GCA_964236475.1 uncultured Chthoniobacterales bacterium | reverse complement strand
CGACCGGCGCGGGGGACTGGGTGGACTCCGGGCCGATGACCAGCCTCGTCGTCCCCGAAGCGATGGAGGACCTCGTTTTCACCAACGGGGTCTGGACGGTGTTCAACCTGCTGCCGATCCTGCCGCTCGACGGCGGGCAGGTCTTGCGCGACGTGCTCGGCCCCCGGCTGCTAATCGTCACGCGGAGCATCGGCGGAGTGTGTGCGGTGGTGTGCGCCGTTCTGTCGTACACCAAGTTTCACCAGCCGTACCTGCCGTTTTTCCTGGGCTACCTGGCCTTCGTCAATTTCCGGGGCGACACGCGTTCGCTGCCCGGCGGCACCAGCGGATAGCCGGTGGCAGATTATCCCCCGTTGACCGTGCTGCTGACGATCACCGTCCCGGCTGCGCCCGAAGAATAGGTGCCCGTGTAGGTAATAGATCCGTCGGTTCCCGTCGTGGAGGTGATCGGGCCGAGGAGCAGGATCAGATTGCCGAGAAGCAGGCTCCCGTCAGCGACAATCGTGGGAGAGCCGCTCGCGTCGCTGGTGACGGTGATCGTGGTTCCCCCGGTCAGGTTGAGGATTCCCGTCGCGCCGGGAGTGAAAGTGCCGACCGCCAACGAGCCGGTGGACACGGTGTCCGGGAGGCCGGGAAAATTGGTCGCCGACACGCTGCCGACGCCCGGGTCGTTGAGGAGAGTCCCGGGGTTGATCGTCACGGTGGACGCGCCGCTGTACGTGGCCCCGCCGAGGCTCAAGGTGGCTCCGCCCGCGCTGCCGTCGCCCGTGGAAGTGGCTTCACGATTGAGCCGGAAACTGGCACCGTCCCCGCTGGCCAGGACGCCGCTGCCCACCAGCCGGTTTTTCTTGTTGATGCGAAAAGGTAGACGCGGAGCATCGGGCACCCGGACGCCGTTCGCGTCCCGGATGACAAGGTTACCCTGCTTGGTATCCGGGTCCTGCTTGCCGGTGATTTTGACGGCCTGGGTGGGATCGTGCCAAGTGATCGAGCCGGTAATCTTGCCGAGCGGTGAGATGGCCAGGCTCAGGTAGCCGCTGACCACCGGGTCGCCTCCGGCTGGGGTGCGCCGGATGGTCCCGGAATAGCTGACGGTCACAGCTTCCGCCGGTGTTGGACTGCTCGCGGGCGTGGCACTGGCCGCTGAGCCGGTGGATTCGGATGGGTCCGCCGCGTCCATCGGTTCGAGCGCGTTGTTCGGCTGGGACCCGGCAAACAGCGAGAGGAATGGCCAAACGACGGCGAGAAGCACGGCGGCAGCCAATGGTCGGCGGAGCGGTTGCAAGCGGAGAAGCAGCATGGGACGGAATGGAAACGGGTCAGAGCGTGGAACTTCTGCGTGTATCAGGTTCGCCGATTCCCACGCAACGAAAATCTCGCCGCCAGCGTCCCGGCGCACGCCCCGGCGGATCAATAAATTTCCACTGGCGAGCGTTTGCCATCCTCGGGGGCACGGTGGGACGCGGCCCGCTCGCCCATCACGTCCACCCGCAGTTGCCACACCTCCGCGTCGATTTCTAGGAAAGCGTCCTCGGTGAAACGAGCGACCGGCGGGGCTAGGCGCGCCCGGGCGGCGGCCACGGCGGCCAGCGCGCGGTCGAGATGCGTGGCGGGCGCGGTTTCCAGAAAAGTGCGCGCGTTTTCCAATTGCTCGACCCGATGGCAGATCATCGCCATGTCCGCCCCGGCGGCCAGCGCCAGGTGCAGCGTTTGCTCCAAACTGTAGCCGTTGAGAATCGCGCCCATGTCGAGATCGTCGGTCATGGCCAGCCCCCGGAACCCGAGTTCCCCGCGCAGCAGCCCGGTGATGACGTTGTGCGAAAGCGAGGCCGGGAGCGCCTGGTCGGGATCGAGGCAGGGATAATGCGCGTGGCAAACCATGACGCTGTCCAACTCGCCCGCCAGCGCGCGGAACGGCGCGAGTTCCTCGGCGTCGAGTTCGGCGCGGGTGCGGTGGATGACGGGCAACTCGTGGTGGGCGTCCTGCCGGGCAGCGGTGTAACCGGGGAAATGTTTGCCGCAACTGGCGATCCCTCCTGCGCGCAACGCCTTGTTGAACGCTCCCGCCAGCCGCACGACCTGTTCCACGTCGACGCCGTAGCACCGCCCGCGCAGGGAGTTGTCCACGGTCTCGTCGCCGTTCAGACAAATGTCGAGCACCGGGCACAGGTCCAGGTTGAACCCGAAGAGCCGCAGCAGCCGGGCGGTCAGCTCGCCGTGGCGCGTGACGAGCGCGGCGTCGTCGAGCGCGCGGAGTTGCGTGGCCCCGGGCGGCTCGCTGCCGATGGCCTTGAGCCGGGAAACGCGCCCGCCTTCCTGGTCGATGGTGATGATGGGTTCCGCGTCGGAAAGGTCGCGCAGATCATCGAGCAGTTTCCGCAAGCCGGACGCATCGACGATGTTGCGGGTAAAGAGGATATAACCCCCGGGCTGCACGCGGCGCAGGGTGGCGGCGGTGGCGGCATCGAGCGCCGGGCCGGGCAGACCGACGAGCAGGAGTTGACCGGGATGAGAAGCGTCCATTTTTCC
>CAXSED010000236.1:0-2622 GCA_964236475.1 uncultured Chthoniobacterales bacterium | reverse complement strand
TTTGTCGCGGGCGGGCTGGGCGTGGCGTTGCTGCCCGAGCAGGTCGTGGAACTGCCGCACGACGGCGTCGTCTTTAGGCCCCTCTCGCCACCCCTGCAACGCGAGTCGACTGTCGCTTGGCGCGCTGACAACGCCTCCCGACCGCTCAAGGATTACGTTCAGATCGTGAAGGATCTATCGAATTGCAAGTGACCGTGGACGCAATCGAACGAAGGAGTGGCCGCTTCACCGGTAATGGTTAGTGCCGGAGCGCGAACGTCAGCATCAACAACGCGATGGCCACGATCTATGAACCAACCACCCGGATACCTGTTTGCACCCACTGGTACGATGGCAACTGCGAACTGTAAAAAGCGATGTCGCCCACGCACAATATCAGGCTAACCCAAGTGGCCAGAAGCATCCTTGCCATCGCCGAGCATCGCCGATGATCCTGCTACTGTCATTTACCAAGGTGCCACTACCGAAAATACGTGTCTGACAACGAGGGGCTCGCCTTCAAACGTCCTAAAATTAGCGGTACATCTACGGCGACGCTGTGGTTCGAGTAAGGCCGGAATTGATGTCGAGGCGGTCTGCCCGACCGATCAGCTTCCCGTCAACTCCTGCTCCACGCAACCGAAACCATCCGACAGCGGGATTAGCCTCGCCAAATAAATCTGCAAACTTCTTCGTTCGTCGACTATCTCGGATCAAGCGATGCAACCAACGTGTCGAAGCGGGGATCGCCACGCAGCGGGTCCCAATCCGGGTTTGCATACAGATCGCCATAAGTGACGGAACCAAAGGGCTGACCACAGACGGATTGCAGCACCCGAATCGCTTCGTCCGGTTCACCCGCGAAAACGAGTATCCGCGCCCACTGGTAGGTAACGTCGGGAGTATCCAGCGTGTCTCCCGGGGCCACGAGGGATAGCATTCGGTGTCCTTCCTCCAAGGCAATTTCCCGATGGCCGAGGTGGGCGTCCAACTCTGCCAGTGAACCAAGCTTGCCAAAATTCTTGGGGTTTCGGCTTGCCTCGGCTTCCATCGCCTGGCGAACCGCAGCGTAGATGATGGTCGCCGCTTCAGCATTGCCCCGGCGGCGGGCGAGATTTCCTTCCTCCAACCCCCGGGGCTGGTCGAAAAGCTCGTCCGCCGGACAGGCTGCCAGATCGCGGACGGCGGCGGCGAAATCACGCTCGTAGTAATCGCAGAGCAACCGTTGTTCGGTCGCCGGGCCTTCGTGCGCCGCCTCGGCGGGGAGAAGGACCAGCTCCGCGCGCGCGGCGCGGGTGTCCGCCTTCCAGTCGAGCAGGATGGACGCCTTGCAGACATGCAACTGGATCATTGCCGGATGCGAGGCTAGGCGTCTATCAATCAACGTCAGCATTTCGGGGAAACGCCGCAGGCCATACAACAGAGTGAAGGAAGTCTTCACATAAAAATCGTTCTCCGGGTCAAGCTCGCGGGCGTGACGGTCGTGCTCAACCGCTTCTTCCCAGCGGCCTTGGCGGCGCTCGATTAAGGCTAGGTAGTGGTAGGCGCGCGCGTCGCTGGGCAACTGCCGCACGACGGCAACGAACTCTTCGTGGGCGCGCCCGTAATCGCGGCGAACCTCATAATCGTAGGTCGCCATCGCCACGGAGGCGTCCCCCGAGCCCGGGCGCAAACGCGCGACGGTCTCGGCGTAGACGCGCACTTGCTCCCCGTCAGCGGGGACAGTGGTTTGAACCTAGGTCAGGGCCTGTACCTCCGCCATCAGGGTGAACGCCCGCGCGAAATCTGGGTCGCGCGCCGTGGCTTGCCGCAAGAGTTCGATGGTGCGGGCGTTTTCCGCCGGGAGACTAAGAAGGGCCGGGTCGTCGGATCGCACCCGGGCGCGCAGGTAAAGCTGGTAGGCCTGTTCGTCGTGCGTGAGAACCTCGGCCATCGCGGTTTGCTCTTGCGGAGAAACGATGGCTTGGAGCTGCGTAGCCACCGCTTGCGCGATCTCGGTCTGGATAGCGAAGACGTCCGAAAAATTCCGGTCATAATGCTCGGCCCAAACGTGGGTATCGGTGCGCGTGTCGATCAACTGCGCTGTCACCCGGATTCTCCCGTCCGCACGCTGCACGCTGCCCTCGACAACGTAGGCCACGCCGAGTGCCCGGCCAATCGCGGGAACGTTGCGCCGGGCGGGGTGGCGGAATGGCAGAGTCGAAGTGCGCGAGATCACCGTTAGACTGGCGACCCGCGACAGATCGGTGAGAACCTCATCCTGTATGCTGCCCGCGAAAAGCGCGCTGTCATCGTCCTTGGAAAAAGCGTCGAATGAAAGCACTGCGATGGATTTGTCACGCACGGGGAGTCGGGCGGGCGTCTGCCCCCGGAGCACGAAGCACACGCTTCCCACGACGGCCAGGGCGGCAGTCAAGCTGATGGCGACCGCCAACCATTTCCGTCGAGGGCGACAGCCTTCCAGTCTCGCCAACAGCTCCCTTGCGGACGCCGGACGCTTCGCCGGATCGGTCGCCAAGGTGGAGCACAACAATGCAATCAACGGAGTCGACACTTTTCTCTGCCGAAGTTGCGACAGCGGTAAAGCGGGTAGTGTTTAAGCGATTGTTGCCTGCTTGATTTTGAGATGGTGGGTGACGATGA
>CAXSED010000235.1:0-2698 GCA_964236475.1 uncultured Chthoniobacterales bacterium | reverse complement strand
CACCGGGCAGCACCATCACGGGCACCTGGGCGGGCAGCTCAATGGCAAGGTCTTCAGGCATGGATTTTTGGCGGGGCGGCTTCGGCATGGCGGGCGGCGGAAATCTTGGACGGGAGACAATACGCCTGCCATCGGGGAAAAGATGAAGGCTGCGGGCAGAGAGCCCCGCGCGGCTGGCTAGGTTTCATCGGTTGAGAGTTCGTCGATCCGCTCGCGCAGCCGGGCGGCGGGCCACTGGCCGGGCACCTGCGCGCCGCCGCCGAGGTAGCCGTAGTTGAGCACGGACCCCGACGCCGCCAGCGCCGGACGCGACGCCTTGCCCAGCGACCCCATGCCCATCACCGCCAGCGGCAGCGCCCCGACGCCGTGATGGCATTCGAGCAGGTCGAGCAGCCGCGCCAAGTCGCCCGGAGTGCGGGTGGTCGTGGCGATTTTACACACGTCCGCCCCTGCCGCTGCCGCCCGGTCCGCGAGGGTCCGCAGCCGTCGGAGGGACGGCGTGCCCTGGAAATCGTGAAACGAGGCGATGAGCTTGACGCCCCGGCCCCGGGCCTGCGCCGCGATGGCAGCCAGCGGGCGGAGCGAACGCAACTCGATGTCTACCCAGGCCGCCACCGGCAGGAACCGCTCGTAGAGCCGCCGGCGCGCCGGGAGGTCCAGCGCGGCGGCCAGACCGCCCTCGGCGGGGTGGCGCACCGTCACGATCAGGGAACGCGCCGCCCGGGCGGCCAGCGCGTCGAGCCGGGACGGGTCCGCCGCAAACGCATCGACGCGCAGCTCCAGCACGTCCGGCGCGCCGTGCATCGTCAACGCCTGCGCCGCACGGAGCGTCGCTTCCGACCACACGGCGGCGACCACCCGGGGACGGTTCCCCGGGTGAGGGTCAGCATGGGATGTGCTTTGCAAACGCTCCACTTTCAGTCAAGGTTCCAGTTGCCGTCCGCGTCCGACCTGCCAGACCGCTCTTTTCCCGCAATGCTTCGCCGCAAGCAAGAAATCAACCAGCAAATCCAGCAGATCATCGACGCGGTGCTGTTGGTGCTCGCGTTTTGGGGCAGCTACGCCCTGCGGGTCGAGGGCACGGGCTGGTTCAACGTCGAGCCGATTCCGCTCTTTAAGGAGTTCCTGTGGATGATCGTGGTCATCATGCCCTGCGGTCCGCTGATGCTGGAGTTGCAGGGGTTCTACGAGCACCCGCTCCAGAAGCAGATGGGGCGCACCCTGGTCCAACTGGGCCGCGCGCTGGTGGGCCTGGCGTTGCTCGTGGGCCTGTGCGTGATGTTTCTGCGCGTGGCGCTGCCGTCACGTTCAGTGCTGATCCTCTTCGTGCTCATCGGTGTGGGGCTGCTGCTGGTCAAAGACCGCATCCTGCTCGTCTACGCCCGGCGACTGGCCGCGCGCGGGCTGCTGCGCGAGCCGGTGCTGCTGGCCGGACTGCCGGAGGACATGGATCAACTCATGGATTCGCTCACGTCCGAGCAACTCATTCACATCGAGGTGGTCGAGCGCATCGACATCGAGCGGCAGCCGATTGCCTACCTCGTCGAGTCCCTGCACCGCCATGCCATCAGCCGGGTCATTTTTTCCGCCGCGCACAGCCATTTGTTGACGATCCAGGAAGCGATTTATGCCTGCGAGACGGAGGGCGTGGAGGCGTGGCTGGTGGCGGATTTCGTCAAGACGGCCATCGCCCGGCCCACGTTCGAGACCATCGGCGACCGGCCCATGCTGGTGTTCCGCTCGACGCCCGACGCCTCGTGGTCGCTGTTGGGCAAACGCACCATCGACATCGTCGGCGCGTTGGTCGGGCTGACGCTCTTTTCCTGGCTGTTCCTGCTGGTGGCGCTCCTCGTCAAGTTCACCTCGCCCGGGCCGATTTTCTTCCGGCAGGGGCGCGGCGGGCGGCACGGGCGGCCGTTTACGATGCTCAAGTTCCGCAGCATGACCACCGACGCCGAGATGCGCCAGGCGGAGTTGCAAGTGTTCAACCAGATGAGCGGGCCGGTGTTCAAGGTCGAGTCAGACCCCCGGGTGACGCCGCTCGGGCGTTTCCTGCGGAAGACGAGCATCGACGAGCTGCCGCAACTGCTCAACGTGCTGCGCGGCGAGATGAGCCTGGTGGGGCCGCGCCCGCTGCCGCTCTACGAGGTGGAGAAGTTCGAGACGACGGCGCAGCGGCGGCGGCTGAGTGTGCCTCCGGGGCTGACGTGCTTGTGGCAGATCAGCGGGCGCAACGAGATCAAAAATTTTCAAGATTGGGTGAAGCTCGACCTCAAGTATATCGACAATTGGTCGCTCTGGCTGGACATCAAGATTCTGCTCAAGACGGTGCCGGTGGTGCTGCTGGGCCTCGGGGCGAAGTGAGAGCAGACGCCGCGACCACCAGGGGTTAAGTCAGCGCACGATGCGGCGAAATTGCGCTCGACGCGGTTTGTACTGCGAACCCCAGGTTTTTTTATCCGGGCATGGTAACCGGAAAGACCTCGGCGAAGCCTGATGCTATCTATATTTGACCTTGGAAGATCACGCTTGAGCATTCGGCTCTTTTTTAGCACGATTCGGGGGACCGGCTATCTATACATAGAAACCGTATTAGGCGAACAACGTTCGCCTTGTTCGGCGACTTTCGTTCGTCCACTACTAGTTAGGCCCTGAGTCGCTCGCGTGGGGTTCTTCGAGGGCACGCTGGTTCCCGTTC
>CAXSED010000234.1:0-2726 GCA_964236475.1 uncultured Chthoniobacterales bacterium | reverse complement strand
ACGCTGCTGACCGGGGAAGCTTTTCTCGTCGTGCCGCGTCCGCCCTCGGCCACGCCGTCGGCTCCCGCGCCGACCGCCGAAACCCCCGCTGCCGCCGCGCGCCGTACCGCTTGGCTGACGCCCTCCGACGATGCGAAGACGGCCTACGGTCCCGAGCGTTTCGGGCTGGTAGAGGTCGCGCTCGGTGAGACGCTCCGGGCGTACCAGGCGGGCGACGGCTATCAGTTCAATCTGCACGCGCGGGAGTTGCGCGGCAGCCTGCGCGCGCTCAACCCGGCGCGCTATCCCGCCGATTCCGCCCTGTCGCTCGAATACACCTACAACCACCTGGGCGCGTTCCCTTGGGCAACGATCCTCTACGGCGTCGGGGCGATTGCCCTGGGGCTGGCCGCCGCCGGGAACTGGCGTTCCCTGCGCTGGGCGGGGCTGGGCATCGGCTTGGCCGGGCTGGTCATGCACGCGGTCGGCATCGGGTTGCGCTCGGTGGTCGCGGGCCGTCCGCCGGTGACGAACATGTACGAGTCGATGATCTGGGTCGCCTTCGTGGTGACGGCACTCGGGTTCGTGTTTTTCGCGGTTTACCGGGGCACGACGTACTTGGTGGCCGCGCTGCCCGTCGGTTGCCTGCTGTTGTTACTGGTGCAGCAACTGCCCGTGGCGGTCCCGGGCACCATCGAACCGTTGCGGCCCGTGCTGCGGGATAATTTCTGGCTGACGACGCACGTCTTGACCGAAACCGCCAGCTACGGCGCGTTCGCCTTGGCGATGGCTTTCGGGCACCTTCTGCTGGTGCGCTACATCGTCAACCCGGCGGCGGCACGGGCGGAAAGCACCCTGCATTTCTGGTTGTACCGGGTGATGCAACTGGGCGTGTTGCTCATCACGGTAGGCACGATTCTCGGTGCGGTGTGGGCGAATTATTCTTGGGGCCGGTTTTGGGGCTGGGACCCGAAGGAAACCTGGGCGTTCATCACGCTGCTGTGTTACATCGTGGCGATCCATGGGCGGATCGCAGGGTGGTGGGGGCAGTTCGGGCTGGCGGTGGCGAGCGTGGTGTGTTTTGCCGCCGTGGTGATGGCTTGGTACGGGGTAAATTTCGTGCTGGGCAAGGGGCTGCACAGCTACGGACGGGGCGTGGGCGGCGAGGGCTACGTGGCGACGTTGCTTGTGCTCGACGCCGTGTTTCTGGGGGTGGCCTGCTGGCGTCATTTTCAGGAGACCGGAGGCAGACGGCTGCCGCCCGGCGGGTTGCCCGTGTCACAGGTCGAGGGCGAGCCGGTGGGCCGGAGCCTTTCTACCCGGTAGATTCGGATCAGACGCGTTGGCACCGCGCTTGCTTTTCATGGACCGACCTCCGTCGATTCATGAAAAATATCCTGTCTCTCACCGTTTTTACCATCGTCGCTTGCGTGGTGTGCGCCGTCCGGGCAGACGCCCAGGTCAATGCCTACATCTCCGGTCCCGGCGTGCAGAGCGCGGAAACCAGCGGCATGATGTACAGCGACGGCACCACGCCCGACTACCTGACCGAGACCTTCAGCGGGCCAGTGCAGACGATCACTGGCACTTACCATTCGTCCACGCTGAACGACGATTTCACCGCCGGGGCAAACGATACGGTTTATCCGACGATCTCGAACGGAAAATATGGCGGCACGGACCAGGGGGATTATCTGTCGATCGGCGCGGACAAGGCGCACCCGAGCATTACGCAAACCATCTCGCTCAAGCTCTCTTCGCCGGTCTCCTACATCGGCTTCAGCTTCTACTCGGGCGATGCCAATAATTCCTTTTCGCTCTACAACGGGAATACGTTGCTGGGCACTTACACGACGGGCTCCTTGATCAACACTCTCAACTCCAACCCGCTCAAGGACATCACGGGACGGACGGTCAGTAAATCGGGCTATTACGGCGAACCGGGAGCCAACTTCAACACGTCGGAACCCTACGCTTACATCGACCTGTTCGGCGTCGCCGGGACGACTTTCGACACCATCGTTTTCGGTCAGAATACCAGCGCGGCTTTTGAGACGGACAACGTGAGTATCCTCAACACCGCCAACCCGAGCGGCACCTTGCAGCCTGCGGGCGATTTCATCGCCATCGGCGCGGCCCAGACCCCCGAGCCGGGGACGTGGGTCTACCTCGTGGCCGGGGCGGGCGGACTCACCCTCCTGCAAGGGTGTCGGCGGGCAGCGAAGCGTTGAAAAGTTATTTTGCCTCCCGCGTCAGCGCGCTGATCTGCGCCGCGCACGACGGGAACGCTTTCAGCAGTTCCGCCCGGTTGCCCAGACGGAAATCGCCGTACTCGAATCCTGGCGAGACCGTCGTGCCGAAAAATGTGTAGGCATCCGGCCCCGCCGACTCCACGGGACGCGACCCCTGCCAGACCCCGTGCGGGATCACGATCTGCGGGCGTTCGCCCCGGAAAACGTTTGGGCCAAGAATGAGTGTTTCGCCGTGGCCGTCGGGGTGGAGAAGGAGCATTTCCAACGCGCTGCCGGCGTACCAGTGGTAAACCTCGTCGGTTTCCAGCCGGTGCAGGGCGGAGAAATTCTCGCGGGTTTCCAGCGCGTAGATGGCCGTGCCGGTCGGGTGTGCGGTCCCGTAGCGCGGGGGCAATGCGCCGGGCTGGATCGTTTCCGCGCTGCGGTAGGTCTGGACGAACCAGCAGCCCTCGTCGGGGATTTTCTGCATCTTGAAAAGCTCGATCAGCCGGGCGG
>CAXSED010000233.1:0-2731 GCA_964236475.1 uncultured Chthoniobacterales bacterium | reverse complement strand
AAATCCACGGCGCTGCCGCCTTTTTCGGGGTCCTCGTGGCCGGTGAAAATCGTCAACTGCGAGACGTGTCCGCGCTGCGTCACCGGAATCCCTGCATAAGCCGGTCCCGCCACCGTGGATGAAACGCCAGGCACAACCTCAAACTTCAACCCCGCTTCGGCCAACGCCAACGCCTCCTCGCCACCCCGCCCGAACACGAACGGATCACCACCCTTCAACCTGACGACGCGCTTGCCCGCCCGAGTCTTCTCGACGAGCAACGCATTGGTCTCCTCTTGGCGCAACGTGTGCGCACCCGCCTTCTTGCCCGCATAAATCACTTCTGCATCTTTCGGTGCCCACGCGAGCATGTCCGGATTGCACAGGTAGTCATAAACCAGAACTTCGGCCTGTTCGATGCACTCCTTCGCCCGTAGCGTCACCAGTCCCAAATCCCCCGGCCCCGCCCCGACGAGATAACAGACGCCAATCGGTTTCGGGAGAGTTTTATCCTTCTTGCTCATGCAGCCGGAACATCGTTCACCCTGTCCAAGACGACAACCGGCTAACGCGAGAGATAGTCAAGATTCTAAAGCTTGAGACATCGCTTCATCATTGACAAGGCCTACTCATGCATGGGCTAATCGCCCCCTTCATGTTCAGACAGGTACTCATAGGTATTGAGCGGAAGTTTTTTAATTCGCGTTTGCTAACGAAGTTGTTTGGACCACTCATCGCCGTGTCGCCCTCGCTCCTTTTGGCAACGACACAGATTCAAAATCTGCCAGTGTTAGATGTTCAATTGCATGGATTGAGGGATTATTTCAATGCCCATCCATACGTCACGGATTTATGTCTTGCTTGGACAATTATCTTGCTGGTAGTCAATTATGCAATGCAGCCGCACATCGAAAATTTGCGACGGTATTCCGAACCAAACGCGGCAGAGCTGGGTCAATTGCTCAGGCACCTCGATGAAACGGTGGGCACAAAAATGGAACGTTTGGGTGAAATAGCCGTGGAATTGCAGAAAACCGGCGCAAATTGTCGAATCGTTGACGTGTTCTATCGGGTGATCCAACCGGAGGAACAAATTCGTCTCCTCCTCGACAAGTTATATGTGCTGTTGCTCACGGATATCAATGATCCGCGTGTGGAGCTGAAAATCGTCCTCGCGAAGATGGGACCTCGTTATGTCGAGAGTTTTGCAGGTTTTCGTCCGGCAGATTTCGGCCCGATGACCCAACTTAATTACTTGCAGGTCGATCATTGCGCTTTCTCGGTCGCCGCGAAAGCACGCAGATCGATCATCATTCCAAACATTGACGTGGAATGGCGTAAAAAGAAGGGCGCGCGTTATGCTGTAGCTCCTGACGCGAGTCCGCTGCCAGACGGCTCGATGATTTGCTATCCCATTGCCCATCGGCATCTCAATCGCGTTCCGTTTGTCCTCAGCATCAAATGCTCAAAAAGGAACCATTTCTCCGAGTTGAGCCGATCACGTTACGAATATCTTTTGAAACCGTTCGAAAACGGATCAACATGGAGCATAGTACGAGCATAATCAAAAACCTTGTCACATGAGCCGGTCTAACTATTCCACAGCCCCGATGGTGCAAAAAAAGACCGGTGACCTACTTGGTAGATCGGCTGGGCAGGCCTCTTCCCTCGAAGCGCGTACCAAGACCCGTCAAGAATTTTTGATCGAGAATGTAAAGGTCAGGCGTCAGGTCCGAAAGGATCTCAAAGATTTGAGCCAACGGGGCGAAAACCGTACTTTACGCTTTTCAGAGTTGTTCGCCTTTTTTAAGGGCAAGCACGCAGCCCGGTAAACGTGGAGTCTACAAGATCATTGTATAGAAGCTGCGGAGCAACCTTCGCGGCCAATCCCTGCGGGTCGTCCATCGACCAGACGGTCTCGCCGAAGGTGGGCATGGCCGCGCCGCCGGTGTCGAAGAGGACGGCTTGGAGGCGCATCTGCCTGCGCTCGGGGTAGAAGATCGTGTTCACGCCCAGCGGCATCTGGCAGCCACCGCCCAACAGGCTGAGCAAGGCACGCTCGGCGGTCACGGCGGCCCAGGTTTGGGCGTCGTTGATCGCGGCGAGGACGGCGAGGGTTTTGGTGTCGTCGGCGCGGCATTGCAACCCGATGGCTCCCTGGCCGACGGCGGGCATCATCTGGCCGGGGCCGAGGATTTCCAGCGCGAAATGGGCATCCCCGGTTTCGAGCACGCCGGTTTGCATGGCGTCGGTGTAGCCGAGACGTTCCAATCCAGCGCGGGCAAGGACGAGGCCCACCCAGTCCGGGTGTTCGGTGAGCTTGCGCAGGCGCGTGCCGACGTTGCCGCGAATCTCGCTGACGCGCAGATCGGGCCGACGCCACTGAAGCTGCCGCTGCCGCCGCAGGCTGCTGGTCGCCAGCGTCGCGCCACGGGGCAGGGCGTCGAAGCTGGCGAACGGCTCCTTGAAAATGAGCACGTCTTCGGTGTTGGCGCGGGGCAGGACAGCGACGAGTTTCAGCCCGGCGGGCATGACCGTGGGGAGGTCTTTGAGGCTGTGGACCGCGACCTGGATCGTCCCGGCCAACAGTTCGGTTTCTAGTTCTTTGGTGAACAATCCCGGATCGACCTTGCCCACCAGCGGCGGCGAGGAGACCGCCGCGCTGCCGTCCACGGTGGCGCTGGCGACGTAGCCGTGGCCGCCGGGGGCGAGGTGCGTCAGGCTCAGGTCCTGGCGTTTGTCGCCGGTGGTC
>CAXSED010000232.1:0-2747 GCA_964236475.1 uncultured Chthoniobacterales bacterium | reverse complement strand
GGCGGTTTCTCGACCAGCCCCAACTCCTTGGCGTAGCGGATGTTCAGGGTCAGCCACTTTTGCACGTCGAGGTACTTCGTCCAAAATACGTCCTCTAGGTTCTCCCGCGCGCTGAGCGCCTGCACCTTTTCCAACTCGCCCGCCGGAATCCCGCGCAGCAAATTTTCCACGGTGAGCGATTGCCGCCGCGCGACGATCCGCTTCTGCTCGCGGCGATGCCGCCAGTTCAGCACGCGATCCTTGAGCTTGCCCGCGCCCAGCACGGCGCCCAGTCGGGAATACGTGCGCCATTCAAAAGTTTTCAGGATTTTCCGGGAGAGAGTCATCGCGCCCTTTTCTGTCCCTTCGCCACGCCCAAATTGCAAGGCAAATGTGCACCGGCGATTCCGGCCCCGGCCCTTGCCTACACAGGGAAATGCGGCTTTGTTCAGGCAGGGGAACGAAACCTGCGCCAAGGGAAGGCGCTTCCGGTGGACCCGCGCTGCGCCGCTCTCCTTTCCCGCCACCGACGGCTGTAGCCATGACCTTTGCCTTTTCCGATCTGCTCTCGCCTTCGCAGGTGACGCTTTCTCTCGAAGCCGACAACGAGGACGCCGCCATCCGCGCCGTCACCGCCCTGCTGGTCGGAAATCCCCAGGTACTCAACGCCGACCAGCTCGCCGCCGAAATCCTCGAACGCGAAAAGCTCAGCCCCACCGCCATCGGCTATGGAGTCGCGTTTCCCCACGCCCGCACCGAACAGGTCCGCGAGATCGTCATGGCCATTGGCCGCAGCACGCCGGGCGTCCCGTTCCAGGGCGCGGACGAGCGCATCCACTTTTTCTTCGTCATCGGCGCGCCGCCCGACCGCGCCGCGCAGTACCTCGCGCTGGTCGCCCGGCTGGCGCGCCTGCTTAAAAACGAGGCGGTCCGCACCCAACTCATGGCTGCGCCCGATGCCGACGCCTTCCTGCATGTCCTCCAGTCCGGCGGTTGATCCTCCCTCGCATGGACGCCACTCCCGCCGCCCCCGCCGCCCGCCGTTGGCTGCTGCCCCTGCTCAAGGCGCGGATCTGGGTGTCCGAGTTCGCGCATCACAACGAAACCCAGACGACGCTTTTCTGGGCCGGGGTCGTCGGTTTTCTGGGCGGTGTTTCCTCGGTCGCCTTTCGCAAGCTCACGGAGGGCCTGCTCTGGCTGTTCACCCGGCACACCACTGAGTACGTCGCTACGTTCTCCCAGCTCCCCCACTGGCAACGCGTCGTCGTGCCCACGGTCGGCGGCACGCTCGCCGGGCTGACGCTGTTTCTGGGCGCGCGGCTCAACCGCCAGAAAAGCAGCACCGACTACATGGAGGCCATCGTGCTCGGCCAGGGGATGCTCTCGGCCCGGTCGAGCTTCGTCAAATGCGCGTCGGCGGCGTTTACCATCTCGTCAGGCGGTTCCATCGGGCGCGAGGGTCCCCTGGTGCAACTCGCCGCCGTCCTGGCGTCGCTCGTGGGCCGCTGGATCGGGATGCCCACCGCCCGGCTGCGTCTGCTGGTGGCGTGCGGCGCGGCGGGCGGCATCGCGTCCGCTTACAATGCCCCCATCGGCGGCGCGCTGTTCGTGGCGGAGATCGTCCTCGGCACCCTGTCGATGGAGAGCTTCGGGCCGCTGGTGTTTTCCTCGGTCATTGCCACGCTGACGGTGCGCCAGTTTCTCGGCACGGACCCGATGTACGAGATTTCGATGCCGCTGGTCAAGTTATCGTCCAACTGGGAAATTCTCCCCCACCTGTTGCTCGGGCTGATGGCCGGCCTCGCCGCGCCCTGGTTTCTGCGGGGCCTACGCGCGAGCGAACGCCTCTTCGCCGCCACCAAGCTGCCGCCCTACGCCCGGCTCGCGCTCGGCGGAGCTATCGTCGGCGCGCTGGCCATCGTCTATCCCGAGGTCTGCGGCAACGGCTACAGCGTCGTCAACGCCCTGCTCCACGCCCACTGGGTTTGGCAAACGGTGCTGGCCGTGCTGGTGTTCAAGCTTGTGGCCACCGCCGCGACGTTTGGCAGCGGCGCGGTCGGCGGTGTCTTCACGCCCACGCTCTTCGCCGGGGCGAGCATCGGCTACCTGTTTGGGCTGGGCGTGCGCGCGCTCTGGCCGGGCACGCCGCCGGTGGTCAGCGTGTTCATTTTGGTCGGCATGGGCGCGCTGCTCGCCGCCACGACGCATGCGCCCATCATGGCGATCATCATGCTCTTTGAAATGACGCTCGATTACGGCATTATCCTGCCGTTGATGCTCGCCTGCGTCATCGCCCACTACACGGCGAGCGCGGTCGAACCGGCTTCCATCTACAGCGAATCGCTCAAGCGCAAGGGCGCGGCGTTCGTGCGCCAGCAACTCGCTGCCCTGCGCGTGGCCGACCTCATGAAAAAGGACCCGGTGGCCGTGCCGGAAATCTCGCGTTTCACCGTCATCGCCGAGAATTTCCTTACCAACCGTTTCAATTACCTCTACGTGGTCGGCGAGGGCAAGAAGTTCAAGGGAGCCATCTCCCTGCACGACGTGAAGAGCTATCTCAACGACCCCGAACTGGCGAGCATCGTCATTGCCCGGGACATCATGCACGAAAAGTTCCCTTCGGTCAGCGTGGAAGAATCGCTCACCGACGCGCTCAACGTCTTTTCCCGCCACGACGGCGAACGCCTGCCCGTCACGAGCAATTTCACGGACCGCACCCTCGTCGGCAGCCTTTCAAAAACCGACGTGGTCCTTGCCTTGGCCGAACA
>CAXSED010000231.1:0-3053 GCA_964236475.1 uncultured Chthoniobacterales bacterium | reverse complement strand
TCGACGTGCCCCACGGCCCGCCCGCCGCCGGGTTGGTCGGCGGAATTGGTGACGTGGACCGTGCCCTTGGCTGACCCCTTGAGCCGCGCGCGCCAGTCCGGCGGCAGGAATTCCCCGGCGGGCAGGCCGTCGAAATCCACGCGCAGGTCGAGCGTGCGGTCGCCGTCGAGCGCCTGTCGCCCGGAAAGCTCGATGTGCCCGCCCACGTCCGCCTGACCCTCCGCCCGGGTGATGAACACCTCGTGCGGCGTCGTTTTCACGTTGAACCCGGTGAGCCGCAACGCGGGAAAATACGCCTGCGCCAACTCGCCGTCGTGACCGTCGATCTGCCAGGAACGGTTGTCGGCGGTGAGCGGGCGCGCCTTCAAAACCACGCCGCGCAGACGCCCGGCGTCGGCGGGATGGTCCGTGTTCCAGGCGAGCGAAAAGTCACTCACCCGAACCTCACCGATCTCGAAGCGGTTGGGCAGCAGTCCGGCAAGAAAACCGGGGTTTTTTTCGGGCGGCGTGGTGACGGCGGAAGGAGGCTGCTCGTTGGCGGGGAGTTCCCGGCGGGCGGAGGCAGCGGCGTGGCCGCTGGGCAGCGTGGCGGAGAATTTGGTCAGTTCGATGGAGTCCACCCGCCAGGCGTGGTGCCAGACCGCGCCGAGGTCGAGCCGGGCGCGGATCTGCTCGGCGCTGAGCCGCGCCAGCGGACTGCCCGGGCCGCCGGTAGCGTCGAACGCCTCTGTGTAAACCTCCGTGTCCTGCCACTGCAACGGGTCGAAGCGTCCCTCGGCGTGCAGAGCGTTGGAAGCGTGTTCGTCGAGCTGCCGCCGGAACGCTTCGCCGCGTAGGTAGCCGTAGACCCACATCCGCAGGCCGAACAGCGCGCCCACCACGCCTAGCAGCAACCCCACGGGCACGCCGACGAGCAGCCAGGGGCGGCGGGCGGACAACGGACGGCGGCGGGTGGGGGGGAGGGGAAGCACCCTGTAATTTAACGCGGAACCGCCCGAGGGCAAAGGTGGATGGCGACCTCCGGGCACCATGGGGAGCACGCTCGCCAGCAAAATGGCGCCCGGAGGTCGCCATCCACCTGGGAATCGCAAATTTTACCTTCTATTCCCAAGCAGTGTCTCTTAGAATGAAGCGATGCTGTCGCTCGAAGAAATCAGCCTCGAAATCGGCGAAACCACCGAGGAGAACGACGCCCCGCGCAAACTGCTCGACGACGTGTCGCTGCGGATGCGGCGCGGGCAGCTCGTCGGCGTCGTCGGGCCATCGGGCTGTGGCAAATCCACCCTGCTGAAACTCATCGCCGGGTTGCTCGACCCGACTCGGGGCGCGGTGCGCTGGGACGGACGCGACCTCGCCCTCGAAGGCGACCTGCCCCCGCACGAACTCGGCTACGTGCCGCAGTTCAGCCTCGCGCACGACCTGCTCACCGTGCGCGAATGCGTCGGGTACGCCGCGCGTCTGCGCGTCGCCGGGCTGGACCCCGAGACCCGCGCCGAACGCGTGGACACCCTCCTTGCCACGACCGGCCTCGCCGCGCTCGCCGACCGGCAGGCGCGCGTGCTCAGCGGCGGCCAGCGGCGACGGTTGTCCCTGGCCATCGAGATGGTTTCCTCGCCCTCGCTGCTGTTGTGCGACGAGGTGACCAGCGGCCTCGACCCGGGCAGCGCGCACGAGATTCTGACCCTGCTTCACGAGCTTTCGCGCGCGGACGACGGCGGGCGGCGCATCGTCGTCAACGTCACGCACAGCCTCGCGGATTTGCCGCTCTACGACGTGATCCTCGTGCTCTACCAGGGCGTCGTGGTTTACCATGGTTCGCCGGAGTATCTGGCGCACTATTTCCGAGTGGATGCGCCGGAAGACATTTTCGCCCGGTTGGGCCAGCGCAAGGCGGAAGAGTGGCAGCGGTCCTGGCACAAGCACGGGCCGGAGTTCGCCACGCTCATGGGCGACGTGGAACCCGCACCCGCTCAGGAATCGACGCCCGCGCCCGGCCCATTTGAGGGTTTGCTGGCGGAGCAGCGCGCTTTTCAGGACGCCACTCGCCACGTCGAAGACCGCGCCGCAGCCCCCGAGGCACGGGGCGACGAAAGCCCGGGGTTCGTCGCGGATGAGGACGCCGCTTTGCCCACCGATAAAGACCCGCAAGAGGAGGCCCCCTCCGGGAACGAGGACAAAAAAGAGGACCGCGAAACCGGCGTCACGCCGGGCGCGTTGGAACAATTCGGCGTGCTTTTCGAGCGGCGGCTACGCCTGTTCACGCGCGACCGCACGCAACTCGGCCTGCAACTGGCGTTGATCCTGGGTTTCCCGTGCTTGGTGGTGATCTTCGCGCTCAAGGGGTTGCCGTCGATCCACAATTTGTCGCTGCAAAACAATCTTTCTGTCGTCGAGCAACTGCGCGAAACCGCCAGTTACATGAAGCAGTCGTTCGAGGTCGGCGGGCTGGTCAGCGGCTTGTTGCTTTTCCAGATCATCCTGCTCGCGCTGATGGGATCGAACAACTCCGCGCTAGAAATCGCCGGGGAACGACTCCTTTTCGAGAGCGAGAAACTGGCCGGGTTGTCGAGCGGCAGCTACGTTGCAGCCAAGAGCGCGTTCCTGGCGTTGCTGGTGACGGCGCAATCGTTCTGGATGGTGCTCTTCGTCCATCTGGTGTGTGGATTTCCGGGGGATATCTTCGGGCAAATCGCGCTGCTCTGGCTGGCGAACGCTGCGCTGACGGCGGTATGTCTGGCGTTTTCGAGTCTGGCGCGCACGCCCTCGCAGGCGTCGCTGATTTCCATTTATTTCGTCGGGTTCCAGTTGCCGCTCTCGGGGGCGGTGCTGGCGTTGCCGGACTGGGCGATGCATCTGACGCGGCCCTTCATCGCTGCGTACTGGAGCTGGGCGGGCACGATCCAGACGCTGCGCGACACGCGTTTTTACGACCTGATCGTCCAGACCACGAAGACCGATCTGGCGGCGGTGCAAACGTGTTTCTTCGTGCTGATGGCGCACGTCGCGCTGGGCGTGATCGTGGCGTACTTCGGCTGTCGGCGCAGCGCGTGGGA
>CAXSED010000230.1:0-3085 GCA_964236475.1 uncultured Chthoniobacterales bacterium | reverse complement strand
TTTTGTCCCGAGGCCCTCCCACTTTACCAGAGCCATGCGCCGCACGGCATCACGTTCGAGACGCCGAGCGAGTTCAGCCTCGAGCGCCGGGTGCAAGCACACGTCCTGCTAGTGGAAGAATGTGTCCGGCGGCTCCTACAAGACCGACCGGGCTGACTTTTCTCGTGCACTCCCCTTCCGCCTCCATCCCGCGCTACCGCATTGAGCGCAGCTTGGGCAGGGGCGGACTGGGCGAGGTTTTTCTCGCGTTCGACACGCGCCTGCGCCGCCATGTCGCGCTCAAGCGGCTGTCGGGCACCCAGCATGCCCGCGAGCGCACCCCGCGCGAACAAGCCTGGCGCGAGGGGGTGCATCTCGCCACGGTCCAGCATCCCAACGTGGTGACGGTATACGACTTCGGCACCGACGCCCACGGCCCGTTTCTCATCATGGAACTGGTCGGCGGCGAAACGCTGGACGCCGTCGGGGCGCGCGGGGCGTTTCCGCTGGCGGATTTTCTGTTGCTCGCCCGCCAGACGCTCGAAGGTCTCGCCGCCGCCCACCAGGCCGGACTCTTGCTGCATCTTTTATTACGCGCTCACCGGCCTGGACGCCTTCCGGGGCACGAACACCGGCGAGATCATCACCAGCCACCTCGCCGGTTGCCCGACCCGGCTCGACCTGCTGCGGGAAGACCTCCCACCCGCGCTGAGCGCCTGGGTGATGCGTCTGCTCAGCCGTCGGCCCGAAGACCGGCCCGCATCCGTTCAGGCCGCGCTGGCAGAGTTCCAGACGATCTCCTCGCCCCGGGTGCCGGTGCGCTGGGCGGAAGCCGCGACGATCAGGGTGTGACGGGCACGTCGGCGATGGGCGTCGCGTGCGGGAAATACACGTAGACACTCTTGACGGAGGCCGGGATCGGCGGGAACAACGCTTCGAGCACGCGGCGCTCGCCGGGTCCGAGGACGGGGTCGATTTTGGGGGCGGCGGTCACGTTGAAACGCTGTTTGCTCACCGGGTCGATGAGGTACAGGCCGGAAATCGAACGGTCGTCGGAACTGGTGCCGACCCCGCCGGTAAATTGGCCAGCGGCGTCGAGGCTGCCGCTGCCGTTGTTGGTCACGGCAAGACGCAGTTTCGAGCCCTTGAGGCCGAGCACTTCGACGGTGAAGGGCGTGTCCGAGTTGGAGCTTTGGACCGAGCCGATGCCTTTGCCCGGCGCGGTGGCATTGGCCTGGTTCGTGTAAACGTTGGGTAGGTTGTTGGAAGTCGGCTGGTCGATAGAGGAGGTCGGGGCAATGGGTGCAGCGGTGGCCGGGAGCGCGGCCCCGGTCGGCGCGACGATTCCCGCGCCGCCCGACAGCGGTTCACCCGCCTGCGGCAGACCGATGGGCACGCCGAGGATCGGCGTGGCCTTGGGGAAGTACACGTCCACCGCGCTCGTGGTGTCCGGCGGGGCGAGGAGCTGGGCGTCCAGCACGCGGTGCTCGCCGGGTTGGAGCGGTGGGACAACCTGACCGCAGAGCGGCTGGTTACGGCTGTCGCGGATGACGCCGTATTTTTTGCGTCCGTTTGGATCAAGGGCGAACAGCGCGGAAATGCGGTTGTCGTCGGTCGGGTTGCTGTCCCCCGCGAAATCCTGGTGCGGATGGAGCGGCGCGGTGCCCCGGTTGGTCAACGCCAGCCGTACCAGCAGCACGTTGCTGACCGAGCGGCGCGCGCCGAGGATCTCCACGGTGAACGGCTGGTCGGTCATGCCATCGGCTTTGTAGTCGGGCACGCCGGTGGTGACCGGCGCGGGAATCTGCGCGGCGGCTGGCGGGGTGGAAGTCAGCGCCCAGACCAGCGGCGCGAACAGGCAGAGGGAAAAGCAACGCTTCATTTGGAGGGATTATCCAGCAGGTTCGGTGCGCGACGGCTCCGCACGCTGACGGGCGTAGCAAAGATCAGCGCAGCCCGATCCCGATGCCAAGCAGCACCGCCCCCAGCCCCAACGCCGCCAACGCCGCCCACAGCGGGATGGCAAACCGCAGCCAGTCTTCGTACCGGACCCGCGACGCGCCGAGGATCGCCATGAGCGCGCCGTTGGTCGGCGTGAGCAGTTCGCACAAACCCGCCCCGTATTGGTAAGCCAGCACGACGACCTGACGCGACAGCCCGAGCAGGTCCGCCAGTGGGATGAGCACCGGCAAGGTCAGCACCGCCTGGCCAACGACGCTGGGCACCGGAAAGTACAGCAGCGTTTGCACGCCCATCATCCCCGCCGCCGACCAGCCGACCGGCAGATGCCCCAACGGCGTAAACAGCGCGGCGACGATGGTGTCCACGACTTGGCCGTTCTCAAGCACGACGTAGATCGCCCGCGCGAAACCGATGAGCAACGCCGCGAAGGCCATCGACTGGAAGCCTTCCACGAAGGCTTCCGCGGTGCCGCTCAGGCCGAGCCGCCCGATCAACCCGGCGGCAAGGCCCATCACGAAAAACACCGCCGCCAGTTCCTCGAAATCCCAGCCTAGAGCGAGCACGCCGTAGATGAATGCGGCGAACGCCGCCCCGACCAAGACGAGGATGATCGTGGTGCGCACACCGGGGATGTTGGCTGGTGGTTGGGAATCGGCGACGGGGGCCGGGGTGTCGGCATCGGATAACCCGGCGAGTTGAACGCGGTTCGCGTAGCGTTGCGTGCCCCAAATCCAGATGCCCACGGCAGGCAGCAGGAAGGCCGTCCGGTACGGCCACGCCGAGAGCCTGGGCAGTTCGGCGATTTTTTGCGCGAGCACCGCTTGGAACGGGTTCGCCGGGCTGAAGGCCGAGCCGACCGAAGCCGCCCCGATGCTCATCGCCGCCGCTGTCAGCGGATCAAGCCCCAGCCGTCGGCAAAGGAGCAGCAGGACGGGCACCATGGCGATGATTTCCTCCTGCAAGTTTTCCAGCGCGCCGCCGAGGGCGAACACCGTGCAGACTACCGGGATCACCAAGCGGCGATGGTTCTGGAGCCGGTCGGCCAACCCGTTGATCGCCGCGCGCAACGCGCCGGTTTTGTCCACCACGGTAAAAGCCCCGCCGGCCAAAAAGACGAAGAACACGATGTTCGCTGCTTTGATGA
>CAXSED010000229.1:0-3364 GCA_964236475.1 uncultured Chthoniobacterales bacterium | reverse complement strand
TGCCCATGCTCACCTGCTTACCAGACGCCGCGCGCTCAATCGACTATAAACTCTAATATATTTAAGCCAAAGAGAATAGTAAATGGCAAAAGGATAACGTCCAAACTTTATCGTGGCCGTTACTGCTTGGATGGACAAAGTAAAATAGTATCGCTTGCGCTTAACACCTCTGACAAGCAAATAGCTAAGAAGCGGCTTGATGCTTTGATTCTGGAGTTACAGCAAGAAAAGGAAGGCTTGATTGCACCGAGGTTACAGAGACAAGCTTTGCAGACAGCTTTGGAGGTCCATACGCGAGATTTTCTGTCAGAAATTGGCGCGCGCAAACGATCCGCTAAATACATCTACAACCTTGAGAAAAGGCTATCTAAAGTGTTCAGCGGTTGTTCGTGGAAACGGCCATGTGATATTTCGCCCGATAGTTTTATGAATTGGCGCAGACGGCAAAAAGTAGCTCCCAAAACGCTGAACGAATATTTAGACGCTTGTACTGTTTTCCTCAAATGGATGCTGAAAGCAGAGCGTATTGCCGCCAATCCGCTACAAAAAGTCGATAAAGCTGAAACGCGCGGAGAAGAAGTGCGAAAACGACGTGCGTTGAACGCCGATGAAGTTGGCAAATTGCTGGCAGTATCTGGACCTCGAAAAGCATCGTACTTGATGGCTTTGTTCACCGGCCTGCGCCGTAATGAACTCAAGCAACTTGAATGGAGCGACACGTATCTTGACAGCACTGATCCGTATTTAACGGTTCGTTCTTCCACCACGAAAAACAAGCGGGACGCGACGATCCGCTTACACCGTCAACTTGCTGATGAGCTTCGGGCCATCAAACCGACAGGAGACTTGGTTGGGGTAAAGGTTTTCAGTGACAGTCGTTTTCCGGGCATGTGGGTATTCAAGAGCGATTTGGCGCGTGCTGGTATCCCCTACGCTGATGCACTCAATCGGAAGGCAGATTTCCATGCTCTACGTTATACTTTCGCAACCAATTTGACGAAAGCGGGAGTGCAGCCACGGGAGGCGATGGAACTTCTTCGCCACAGCGATCTACGCTTGACGATGAAGACATACACCGACGCAGGGATGCTCTGTACAGGTGAAGCGATATCGAAACTCCCGTGCTTCACAGTCACGCCAAACGGCCAGACCCTGATTGGGCCGATGGCTGCCATTTCTGACGCACAAATAGACGCACAAACCCCAGACTCAAGCGGTCACAAGCTGGCGCAGCATGGCACACCAGCAAGCACTAACTTTGATACGGAAACCCCTCAAAATGAGGATGCAAGGCACGATTTAGCACTTGCTGGCACGGGGGGGGCACAATGGCCGAAATGGCTCCAGCGGTAGGATTCGAACCTACGACCAGGCGATTAACAGTCGCCCGCTCTACCACTGAGCTACGCTGGATTAGTCTTTGTGCAGCAACGTTTTATATCTGCAATGGAAGTTGGTAACAGACTGTTTTTATTGTCGCACCTTGTTTTTGCGAGCGCAAGTGCGAAAGTCACTTCCCGCAAAGTTCGCGAGCTTGCTGATCACGAACGAGGCCGCTTTTATGTGATGGATGGTGACTGCAAGTTTCGCGTATCTTGACCGACCTCCTTTACCTTTAGTAAACCGCAGGGCATCTCACCCGACATACTCCTGATAGCAAAATCAGGACATTTTTAACCGCTTTCCTCTTTTTAGGTTCTGGCCCACCCGGTCGTTCATTATTGTGTCGCGTGGCCACTG
Source organism: uncultured Chthoniobacterales bacterium (assembly GCA_964236475.1). GTDB lineage: Bacteria > Verrucomicrobiota > Verrucomicrobiia > Chthoniobacterales > SZAS-18 > CAHJWO01. The sequence goes on along the minus strand of CAXSED010000229.1, from coordinate 1,624 downwards.
GCTTGCGTTCGGTTCAAAGATGCTCGCCTGCCAGCACGTCCGTTGGCTTTAGGACCAACGGAAAAGGCTCCAGCGGCATCGGGTCGTCATGGGCCAGGAACCGCGCGCATACCGCGAAGAAATCGGCGGTCGTTTGCACCCGGCGAATCTCGTGCAAAAACTCTCCGGTTCCCTCCACACCCAACCCCAGAAAATTCATATAACGCTTCATCTTCTGCACGGGCGCCGGGCCTTGCATTCCCGGGGTGCAAACCGAGTCATAAAGCGTTTGCACGTAACCCAGCACATCGCGTCCCCGGGGCAGGGACAGGGCGGCCTCGCCGCGTAGCAACCGCCGCGTTTGCTCGAAAATCCACGGGTTGCGGATCGCCCCGCGTCCGATCATCAACCCCCGCGCGCCGGTCTGGCGCAGCACCTCGGCACCCTTGCGCGCCGAGTACACGTTGCCGTTGGCTAGCACCGGGCAGGGCAACGCCGCCACCGCCCGCGCGATGGACGCGTAATCCACCTCGCTGCGGTACCCTCCCGCGACCGTGCGTCCGTGCACGGTGAGCAGGTCGATCCCGTGCCGCGCGAAAATGGGCAGCAATTCCTCGAAAACCCCGGCATCCCCAAACCCCAGGCGCGTCTTCACCGTGAACGGGATTTCCAGCGCGTCGCGCAATGCTCCCAAGATGGCATCCACCTTTTTCGGCTCGCGCAACAGACCACCCCCGGCGCACTTCCGGTAAACGACCGGCGCGGGACAGCCCAGGTTCAAGTCCACGGCGGCGACCGCGTGCCGCTGCAACTCCCGGGCGGTGCGCACCAGATGCGGGATGTCGTTGCCGATCATTTGCGCGATCACCGGCCTTCCCGTGGGGTTTTCCGTGATCGACGCCAGGATGTGCCGGTCCAGCCGCGACGTGGCGTACACGCGGAAATATTCGGTGAAATAAACGTCCGCCCCACCGTAAGCGGTCATCAGCCGCCAGAAGGGCAGGTCGGTCACCTCCTGCATCGGCGCGAGCGCCAGCACGGGGCCGGGCTGTTGCAGCAGTTGGTTGAAAGCGGTGCGACCGTCCACGCACGACTTTACGGCAAAAGCGGCGCGTCGGCAGGCGAATTCCGCTTCCCATGGCCCCCGAAATTTTTCTACGCTGCCCGGATGAAAAACGTGCTGCCTTTCTTGGCGATTCTGACGCTGGGTTTCCTCGTGGTGGCCGGGGCGCAATCCCCGCCGCCGTCTGCCGCCCCGGCGGTGCCCGCGCCGCTCTCGGCGTCGGATGCCCCGGTGCCGCTCGTCCGCACCGAACTTTTCTTCGGGCGCGTTTCGCCCGTCGATTGGGATCATTTCCTCGCGGAAGTCGTCACTCCGCGTTTCCCCGACGGCCTGACGTGGTATGCCACCCACGGCCAGTGGCAAAACCCCTCGGGCATCGTCACGAAAGAAGATTCTTGCGTGTTGATCCTCCTGCACGCTCCCACGCCCGAGAAGGATCGTTACGTGCAGGAGATCCGTGCCGAATACAAGACCCGTTTCCGGCAGCAATCCGTCCTGCGCGCCGATCAGGCGGTCACCGCGTCGTTCTAGTACTACTCCGTTAGTTGGTTGGAGAGAAGGTGGAGGCGGCAGTAAGGGCAG
>CAXSED010000228.1:0-3398 GCA_964236475.1 uncultured Chthoniobacterales bacterium | reverse complement strand
TCAGCGCGAAGGGCAGCGAATCGTGGAAGCGGTCGAGCAGCTTGCCGGGGCCGCAATGGGACTCGCCGGGACGCGAGATCGTTTTTGCGCGCCGGGCATTGACGAGCATCTGGAGGGCAAAAAATTCGCTCAGGACCAGATGCCGCCGGGCTTTTTCGCGCTGGTTGTCGTCCCCGGGAAAATGGATGGCGCGCAGGGCCTCCGCGCGGGTGAGCGGGTCGAGCCCGGCGGGAAGCGGCGTTTCGAGGCCATCGAAATCGGTGATCAGGAGAACCCCGTAAATGATCGTGCGCAAGGCGCGCTGGCTAAGACCTTCCGTCGAGGCGTGAATCGGGGTGATACGCTTGAGATGGATGAGACTGTCCTCGTCTTCCTCGTTCTCGATGATCTCGAACTCCGGGTGGTCGATGAACATCTGCGTGCCCTTGGCTTTGGGCTTGCCGTACACGACGACCCGCTGGCCTGCCGCGAAAATTTTCTGGACGTACCAAGTGTTGAACCACCGGATTGTCAGGAGCGAGCTGAGGGCGTGGCGTTCGACTTCCTGGAGCGTGGCCTCGAACATCTGTCGGCGTCCGCCCAAGCGTTTGGTGGCCGTGGAGACAACGACCCCGCAGACGCAAACCGGCGTGTCGGTGGCGGCGTTGGGGAAATGCTCGAAGTGACGCCGGTCCTCATAGCGGCGCGGGTAGTGCGTCAGCAGATCGCCGACCGTGGACAGGCCCAGGCGTTCCAGGGCCTTCAGGCGCACTGGCCCGAGGCCGGACACCTCGGCAAGCGGTTGAGAAACGGTCAGGCGGGTTGGTTCCATCCGGTACGACAAGATACCAGAAAAGCCGGGACCTTGCTTGGCCGGGTTGCGCCTTGCTTCGCCAGGCATTTTGCGGGATGTTGAGTGAATCCTTTCCCTCCCATGAAACGCGCGCTTCTCTTTCTGTTGTTGATCGCCCCGATAGCAGCCTTGTGCGGATGCTCGGAGATGACTCCCGAGGACCGCGAATTTTATGGTCGGGGGTGGATTCATCCGGGCGAATTGGACCAGGTGCGGCCCACCCGGATGCCCGACCACCCAGAGACTACTGGCTCACTTGGCACGACCCCGGTAGCGAACGCCCCGGAAAGCGGCGAGGAGTGGGCGTCGCCGGATCGGTACTAAACGTTGGCTAGCCGGTGGTCCGCAGACCGCTGGCGATGGCGTTGATCGAAAGCATCAGCTCGGGGAGCATCTGTTTGGTCGCCGCTTCGTCCCCGGCTTTTTGTGACGCGCGCCAACGGCTCAGGAGGTCGATCTGCTGCTCGTGGAGCACCCGGAGGGCATCGGCACGGAGGCGGAGAGTTTTCGCGGCGCGGGGTCGGCGATCCATCGTCGAGCGGCCAAAGCATTCCGTCAGCAGGGCGTTGGTCCGCTCGAACTCTTCCATGATCCGCCCGAGGAAAGCCGCACGCACCGCGTCGTTCGTGACTAACCCGGCGTAGTGCGACATGATCTCGCGGTCGGCGCTGGCGAGATTGGTTTCCACGTTCATCAGGACATAACGCAGGAACGGCCAACCGCCGTTCAGACAGTCTTTCAAGTCGCCGAACGCCCCGGCGTCGTGGTCGCGCAATTGGCTGAGCGCACTGCCCACCCCGTACCACCCCGGCAGATAAAACCGGGCCTGGTTCCAACTGAACACCCAGGGGATCGCGCGTAGATCGGCCAACGTGCGCTGGCCGGTGCGCCGCGAGGGACGCGAGCCGATGGAGCTTTGTTCCAGCGCGTCGATGGGCGTAGCCTGGCTGTAGAATTCCATGAAGTCCGGCTCGCGGAGCAGGCCTTCGTAGACCTGGCGGCTCGCCGCCACGAGCATGTTCACCGCCGGTTCCATCCGCCCTGCCAACGGTGGGGTGACCGACGGGCGCAACGAGGTGCTGGCCGTGCCCGCGAGGAGGAGTTCGAGATTGAAACTGGCCGTCGTACCGTTGGCATATTTCTGCGCGATGGTTTCGCCCTGCTCGGTCAGGCGCAAATCGCCGCTGACGCTGCCCGGCGGCAGCGCGTCGAGGAAACGGTGCGTCGGACCGGCACCCCGGCTGATCGTCCCGCCGCGCCCATGGAAAAACCGGATGCGCACCCCGGCATCCTGCCCGATGGCCGTCAAGGCCGACTGCGCCCGGTGGAGCGCCCACTGGCTCGCCAGGATGCCGCTTTCCTTGTTGCTGTCGCTGTAGCCGATCATGATTTGCTGCACCGGTGTCGCTTCGGGGGCGCTCATGGCGCGCAGGCTACGCTGCGTCACCGGATGCGCCAGAAAGGCGCGCATGATGGCGGGCGCGCCTTCGAGGTCCTCGGCGGTCTCGAAAAGCGGCGTCACCGGCAGGCGGCAGATCAGGCCGTCCGGCGTGCTCAGCGCCAGCCCGGCTTCCCGGGCAAGCAGGTAAACGACCAGCAAATCGCTGAGCTGGCGGGTCATGCTCACAATCAGTGCTCCCAGCCCGCCCGGGCCGTGGGTATCGTACTGCTCCACGAGCAGGCGGTAACAAGAAAGCACGGCGTCCGCTTCCGGCCCGGCGGACGCACCGGAATGAGCGAATGGGCGCGGGGAAAGCAGTTCCACCTCGATAAACTCCAATCGGCGTGTCTCGTCCCAGTCGGCAAACGCTTCGCCGGGATGACCCGCCAATATCATCAACTGCCCGAGTGCCTTGTCGTGAAAGCGGGAATTCTGGCGGATGTCGAGCGTGGCGAGGTGAAAGCCGAACGCATCCACGGCGCGGATGACCGGCATCACGTCGCGGGCGGCGATGCGCCCGGCACCCACCTCGACGAGCGACGCGTAGAGCGATTCCAGATCGGTAGTCAGTTCAGCGGCGCGCGCGTACACCTTCCCGGCCTGGGGCGCGTCCCCGGCGGGCAATTTGAGCAGTAGCAAGCGCACATAGCGTTTCCACGGCTCCTCGGGAGCGTCGTGGAGGACGGCCTGCGCGCGGTCGCCCGCCTCGTACATGAGACGCTCCAAGCGCGACGAGAACGACGCAGGCGGCGTCTGGACGTGCTGTGATAAACACAGACGGCTGGCCAGGTGGGTGAGCTGGCGGGTCAGCACGAGCAGGCCGCCCGCACGGAGTTCCGCCAGCGTTTCGCGGGTAGTGTCCGCCGTGACGAGCGGATGCCCGTCGCGGTCGCCGCCGACCCAGGTCCCGAACCGGAGACGCGGCAGGGCGCGCCCGTCGCCGAGCAGCGCCGGATCGAACCCGGTGTCGATCCAAGCCTGTTGCAGACGCCGGTCCAGTTCCGGCAGGGCGCGGGGAAAAACCTCCGTGAAGTAAAACATCAGGTTGCGCCGTTCGGCGGCGACCTCGGGCTTGCGCAGGAGGATTTCGCCGGTGCGCCAGAGCCGTTCGAGCGTGACCTTGAT
>CAXSED010000227.1:0-3399 GCA_964236475.1 uncultured Chthoniobacterales bacterium | reverse complement strand
CCCAGCTTCCGTCGAACGGATGCTCGGCGACGGGCATCAGTTCGAGGTGGGTAAAGCCCATTTCGATCACGTAATCCAACAGGTCGTCAGCCAGTTCACGGTAGCTCAGGGAGCGGTTGTCATCCTCCGGCTTGCGCTTCCAACTGCCGAGGTGGACCTCGTAAACGCTGACCGGCTCGTGCTGCCAGTTTTTCTCCCGGCGGGTTTGCATCCATTCGCCGTCGCTCCAGGCGTAGCGGCTGAGATCCCAGACCAAGGAGCTGGTTTTGATCCCGTGTTGATTATAAAAAGCGAACGGATCGCTCTTGAGCTGGATGCCGCCCTGCGGTCCGAGCACCTCGAATTTGTAATGCGTTCCCTCCTCGACGCCGGGCAGGAAGATTTCCCATACGCCACTGCCGAGCAGTTTGCGCATCGGGTAAACCCGGCCATCCCAGCGGTTAAAATCGCCGACCACGCTAACCCGCCGGGCGTTCGGCGCCCAGACGGCGAAGGTGCAGCCGCGCACGCCGCCCACCTCTTTCAGATGCGCGCCCAGCCGTTCGTACAGACGATGGTGGTTGCCTTCGGCGAAGAGGTGCAGGTCGAGTTCGCCGAGGATAGGGCCGAAGGAATACGGGTCAGCCAGGACGGTTTCCTGCCCGGTGGCATCGGTGAAGCGCAGCCGGTAATCAGGCCGTTCGGGAGCGTCCGGCAGCACCGCCTCGAAAAACCCGCGATCATCCACCTTGTCGGCGGCGGCCAGCACCGTCGCGGGCTGCCGGGCATCGACCACGGCGATCTCGTGCGCATCCGGCGCGAAAATCCGCACGACCCAGTTTTCGTGGATCTGGTGCGGCCCGAGGAAAGCAAACGGGTCGCCGTGCGTGGCGTGCAGGAGGGAGTCGAGTTCGGCGCTGTCGTGGGAAAGGTGGCGCAGCTTCATGGATGATTTGGCAGGGGAGAAGGCGGGAGGCGCGTCACCTCCGGCATCACGGGGATTTCTAGGGAATCGCTTGGTTGGTTCGTCTTGGTTCTCTCTCGGATGGGGGAGGTTGCAAGTCCACTGGAAAATGGCTCGGGTGGCGAACCGTGGCGTGCCGTTTGCTCCATTTCGATAGGTATGCAAGCTCTTCGTGTCGTCATGCTCCTCATGACGGTAGCCGTGTGCTACCTGTTGTTTTTCCATTCTCAGCCGCAGACGGAAGTGATCCCGACGGACCCGGCCGATCCCGCCGTGGCCGGGCAGCCGGCGGGGACGCCCGCCTCGGTGCACAGCCAGTACAAGGAGGCCATGAACCGCGCCCACGCCGCCGCCAAAGCCATGCAGGACGAACGCAAGGAAGCGGATTCCTATTGAGGTTCGCCCATAGAAACGGACCCGCGTGAAATAAACCCTTCTTTCGGGCGTTATCGCTGCCCGGCGGTTGCCCGCCGGGGCTTGGAGTGGTAAGCTGCAGGCTATGGAATTTCAGCTCGCCTCCGAGTACGAACCGTGCGGCGACCAAGCCCAGGCGATTGCTAAGCTGACCAAGAGTTTGAAGGCGGGCAACCGCCACCAGACGCTGCTCGGCGTGACAGGTTCCGGTAAGACGTTCACCGCCGCCAACGTCATCCGCAATCTCGGCAAGCCGACCCTTGTCATCTCGCACAACAAGACGCTCGCCGCGCAGCTTTACAGCGAGTTCAAGCAGTTCTTCCCCAACAACGCGGTCGAGTATTTCGTTTCGTATTTCGACTACTACCAGCCCGAAGCGTACATTCCGCGCACCGACACCTACATCGAGAAAGATTCGTCGATCAATCAGGAGATCGAACGGCTGCGTCTTTCGACCACCAGCGCGCTGCTTTCCCGCAAGGACGTGATCGTGGTTTCGAGCGTGAGCTGTATCTACGGCCTCGGCTCGCCGGAGGATTACCGCGCCATGCTGACGCCCATCAGCGTCGGGCAGCAGATCACCCGCGAGGCGTTCCTGGCGAAGCTGGTGGACATGCTCTACGAGCGCAACGACATCGCGTTCACGCGCGGCAAGTTCCGGGTACGCGGCGACGTCATCGAAGTCTGCTCGGCCAACGAGGACGAGGTGGGCATCCGGGTGGAGTTCTTCGGCGACGAGATCGACCGCATCAGCCTGTTCGATCCGCTGACCGGCAAGGTGGATAAGAGCGTCCCCGGGCTGACCATTTTCCCGGCCAAGCAGTTCGTCACGCCGCACGACAAACTGCGGCGCGCGCAGCTGACGATCCGCACGGAGTTGGACCAGCGGATCGCGGAATTTGAGACTCAAGGCAAACTGCTCGAAGCCCAGCGACTGAAGATGCGCACCGAGTACGACCTGGAGATGCTTCAGGAGATGGGTTTCTGCTCGGGCATCGAGAACTATACGCGGCATCTCAGCGGGCGTCCGGCGAACTCCACGCCGTACACCCTGATCGACTTTTTCCCGGACGATTTCCTGCTGGTCGTGGACGAAAGCCACGCTTCCATCCCGCAGATCGGCGGCATGTACGAGGGCGACCGTTCACGCAAGAGCGTGCTCGTCGATTATGGGTTCCGGCTGCCGAGCGCAATGGACAACCGGCCCCTCAAATTCCCGGAATTCATGGCCCACCAGCGCCAGTGCCTCTACATCAGCGCCACGCCCGCGCAGTTCGAGATGAACAACAGCGTGGTCGGCAACAAAAGCTACGTCCCCCACCCGCGCGAAGCCGCCGCCGCCATCGGCGAGGGTGAGACGACGCCCGCCCGGTTGCCCGGCGTGGCGTTGGTGGCGGAGGATCGCGGCGTCTACAACGCTGTGCCGCCGCGTGAACAGGCTCCGCCCGTTCCTCGCCCGAACCTCAAAATCATCCGCCAGCATGCGACTCCCGTTGCCAACGGCGAGGTTCCGGCGAAAACGGACGACAACAGCTACGAGGACCGTCACGCCAAGAGCGACATCGCCGACAGCTTCGACGTGTTCGTGCCCGGCCAGCCCCTGATCGTCGAGCAGATCATCCGGCCTACCGGGCTATTGGACCCACACATCACGGTTCGTCCGCTCAAGAACCAGATCGACGAAACCATCGAAGCCTGCCGCCAACGCATTGAGGCGGGCGAGCGGATTCTCGTCACCACGCTGACCAAGCGCACGGCGGAAGACCTCACTGATTACCTCAAGGACGTGAACCTGAAAGTGCGCTACCTGCACAGTGACATCGACACGATTGAACGCGTCGAAATTCTGCGTGGGTTACGGGCGGGAGAGTTCGACGTGCTGGTGGGCATCAACCTTTTGCGCGAGGGCCTCGACTTGCCGGAAGTATCGCTGGTGTGCATCCTCGACGCGGACAAGGAGGGCTATTTGCGCAGCCAGACCTCGCTCATCCAGACGGCGGGGCGCGCGGCCCGGCACGTCAACGGCCACGTCATCCTCTTCG
>CAXSED010000226.1:1444-3469 GCA_964236475.1 uncultured Chthoniobacterales bacterium | reverse complement strand
TCCGCTTTCTGCTCACCATGCTGGGCATGGTCATCGGCTCGGCGTCCATCATTCTCGTGGTGGCAGTTGGCCTCACCGGGCGCAAGTACGCGCTCGACCTGATCTCGGGCATAGGCCCCAACATGATCGAAATGCAATACGTGGGCGGGACGGTGGCAGGCCCGGAGAACACCAGTACGCCGGATTCCATGACCCGCGAAGACATGGCTGCGGTGCTCGACCAGGTTCCCGGCATCGTTGCCGCCTCCCCCATGCTCGAGTTTCACGATCGCATTTCGATCGGCAGCGGGGTCGCCAAGGACACCATGCTGCTGGGCGTTTCGCCGCAATACAGGACCGTGCGCAACCTGAAGATCGTCGCTGGCCGCTTCTTCGACGAGCAGGATTCCTCCGCACACACCAAGGTCGCCGTCATCGTCAACACATTCGCCAACGAACTCTACACCTCGCCCGATGAGGCGATCGGCAAGAGCATCTCCGTGTCCGGCATTCCGTTCGTCATCATCGGCGTCTTCAAGGAGAGCACCGAGACTTTCGGCCAGTCGGAGATCTCGAACCAGACCATGCTGATTCCGTACCCCGTGGCACGCTACTTCCAGGGCACCGACACGGTGAAGCAGATCTTCTTCACGGTTGCAAATGCCACGGATGTGCCCATTGCGCGCGACCGTATCCTGGCGGTTATTCGCAGCCGGCATCGGTCAACGAGCGTCTACAACGCGTTTACGCTCACGCAGGTGCTCAACGTCATGGGGCAGATCGCCTACATGCTGACTGTCGTTCTGCTGGTCGCGGCCTTCTTCACGTTGCTGGTCTCGGGCGTTGGCATCATGAACTCGATGCTGGCCAATGTGGAGTTCCGCATTCGCGAGATCGGCATTCGCAAGGCCCTGGGCGCAACCAGTCGCGAGATCCGTCTGCAGTTCCTCACCGAAGCGGTCTTCCTTTCGCTCTCGGGCGGCATCGTCGGCACGTTGATCGGGCTCGGAATTCCGCTGGTCGTCTCCTTCTTCAGCCCATTTACCATTCCGCCTCCGCCCTGGTGGTCCGCACTGATCGCCTTATCCACTTCGGTCATCGTAGGAATCGTCTTCGGCACGCGGCCAGCCAATCGCGCGGCTTCGCTCGATCCGGTCGAGACGCTCAAGTACGAGTAAGCGCCAGCCTCCGCGAACTCTAAAATAGATGGATGGCCACCCGCGTCCGCTCGTTTTCGAAGATCAACCTGGGCCTGGCCATCGGCCCGCCGCGACCGGACGGCTTTCACTCCCTTGTCACGCTTTATCAAACCGTGGCGCTGCACGACGTGGTTTCAGTCTCGGCGAAGCCCGCCGCGGAGACCCGCATCCGCCTCACCTCGAGCGACTTTCGCGTGCCCACCGACGCACGCAACACGGCGTGGCGCATGGTTGACCGAGCCCTGCGCCATTGCGGCGTGGCCGCGGAGGTCGACGTGCACATCGCGAAGAACCTTCCCATCCAGGGCGGCATGGGAGCGGGTTCGGCAAATGCGGCGGCCGCCTTGATCGGACTCGAACGGGAGTTGCCGCTCAGGATCGCGCCAGAAGATCGCCTGGCGCTGGCCGCCGAGGTTGGCTCGGATGTGCCGCTGTTTCTGGTGGGCGGATCGGTGCTGGGATGGGACCGCGGGCAGAAAGTCATTGGTGTCCCCGACATGACCTACGCCGGAGGTGCGCAGATTCCATGCGTCTTGGCGCTGCCGACAATCGGGGTGTCCACGCCAAATGCCTTCCGCGAGTGGGACCGCCTCGTCACGCCGTCGGCGGACGGCTTGCAAAGTTCGCCAATCCGCGATACTCTGACTGAGTTGAGCCGCATTTACGCGTCGATTCTCCTGCACTCCGGAGACGACCGAGCATACGGCGCCTCCGGTATCAACCCCGATCCGAGTTCTGTTCCTGGTGTTTTCACCGAACAGACCAGCCCTGAGAACCTGCAGCGGCCTGCCGGTAAGCAACGTTACCCCACTTTTTCGAAAGAGCGGAGCGGAGTCGAGGAAGATCT
>CAXSED010000226.1:0-1344 GCA_964236475.1 uncultured Chthoniobacterales bacterium | reverse complement strand
AATGGGATTGGGCGATCGATCAATGGTAGGTCAGGTGCCTTTGGAGCACTTTATCTAGGTTCGAATCCTAGTCGCCCAGCCAAAGGATCGATCGGGGCGCAGGCTCAGCAGGCCTCGCCCGAAGCAGGAACCAGGGTTTATTTCTTTTGAGCGGCCTGGCAAAACCGTCCAGCCGCGACGGACCGAAGTAAGCAGCAAGCTCACGGAAGAGCGTGAGCAGAACCAGACGGATTGTGGAGCAAACGCCGCCGAACCTGGCCGCGCCACAAACGGAAGCAGTAGGAATCGCCGTAAGGTCAACCAACCTGAGGAGTTTTCAAGCGTGACGCAAGCAGACACGACTGCGGTTCTTTTCCCTGATTTGGCGCGCGACGACGAGATGAACCAACGCTCCTCGGCCGCGCCGGCAATCTCTCCCATACCTCCAGCGAAAGCTGCCCCGGAACGAAAACGCTCCGGCCGGCTCAGCGAGGCGAAGCGCTTCAAGATCTTCTCCGGCTTAGCCAACATCCCGCTTGCCGAAGAAGTCTGTCAGTTTGTCGGCGTGCCGCTGGGTCAAACCAAGATGCAGCGTTTCGCGGACGGCGAAATTTATTTCCAGTTGCTCGAGAATGTGCGTGGCGCGGATGTCTTTGTCATTCAACCGACCTGCCGCCCCGTCGATCAGCATCTGGTGGAGCTTCTGATCATGATCGATGCGCTCAAGCGAGCGTCGGCCGCGCGCATCACCGTCGTGATCCCTTACTACGGCTACGCCCGGCAGGATCGCAAGGATCGTCCGCGTGTCGCCATCTCGTCCAAGCTTGTGGCCGATCTGCTCACCACCGCCGGTGCCAACCGCGCCCTGCTGGTGGATCTGCATGCAGCGCAAATCCAGGGTTTCTTCAACATTCCGGTCGATCACCTGTTTGCCAGCCCCGTGCTGGTCGACTACTTCCGCAAGCTTAACTTGCCGGATCTCACCGTCGTTAGCCCGGACGCCGGCGGCGTGGAGCGAGCCAGGTTCTTTGCCAAGAAGCTCGACGTGCCGCTCGCCATCGTCGATAAGCGTCGCACGGACATCAACGTCACTGAGGTCATGAACGTCATCGGCGACGTTCGGGGGAGAACCTGCCTCATCCTCGACGACATCGTCGACACGGCCGGCACGCTCGTCAAAACGGTCGACGCGCTGCTTGCCCAGGGAGCGACCCGGGTCTACGCCTGCGCCTCGCACGCGGTGCTGTCCGGCCCGGCAATTGATAACATCAGTAAATCGCCTCTGGTCGAACTGGTCGTGGCGAACACCATCCCGCTCAGCGAAGCCGCTCAGCGGATCGACAAGATTAAGCCGCTTTCGATTGC
>CAXSED010000225.1:0-3499 GCA_964236475.1 uncultured Chthoniobacterales bacterium | reverse complement strand
GGGCATCTCCCTGGAAGGCATCCTCGGACATCCTGAGGTCAATCGTGTCCGAACCGGAGCCGATCGTCAGCGTCGTGGGGATGACGGGAACGGTCGTGGATGGCGGAATGACCGGCATGGGAGAGGTTGGAGTCGTAGGAGTCACTGGCGCTATTGGAGGCTGCGGGTTCACGGCCACGGGCAGGCCCGACGCCGTTCCTCCGATGGATGCGCCGGTCGCAGCGGTTCCGACCGACACTGATTGGGTTCCACCGCTCATAAGCGTCAGGGCCCCGTTCGCGGTCACCGCGCCGTCGTAGCTGGCGCTTGTGACGTAGAGGTTCCGGTCGCCTACGTCCGGGGTGTATAGGTCGTTGAGGAAATTTACGCCGACCGTGTGGATGCCTGAGCCAAAGTTACCTTCGACCATGAAGTCCTGCGTCTGTCCGTCGGCATGGGTTGCCTGCGCCATCTGCGTGCCGCCAATCTGCTTGCCGTCCACGCTGACCGTGAACTGGGCGTCGCCTTGAAAAGCGTCCTCGGATACCTTGAGATCGACGGTGTCGGAACCGGAACCCACGGTGACCGAGGCGGGCATGGCGGTGCCCACGGTCAAGGATTGAGATCCCCCGGCCATCAGCGCGAGCTTGGCTCCCGCTGCTGCCGTGCCGTCGTAACTCGCCCCGTCGACGTAGAGGTTGCGGTCGGCGGCGGCGGTTCCGCCGTAAGCGTCGTTGAGGAAGTCGACGGCCACGGCGTGGGTGCCCGCGCCGAAGTTGCCTTCGACGTCGACCATCTGGTCCTGGCCCGCGGCGTGGGACGCCTGCGCGGTCAGGGTGCCACCCACCTGCTTGCCGTCCACGCTCACGGTGAACTGAGCATCCCCCTGGTAGGCGTCCTCGGATACCGACAGCGCGATGGTGTCGTTGCCGGAACCCAGGACGAGGGTCGCGGGCACGACGGGGACGGTCGGGGACGGGGAGACGACGGGGGCCTGCACGGGAGCGACGACGGGAGCCGTGGGAACCGGCGCGGAAGACGCCTGACCGGTGAAGGTGAACTCCTGGATGCCGCCGTTGTTCATGGCTATGGTGGAATTCGCGACGGACTGGCCGTCAATGGTGGCTCCGTCCACGTAAAGGTTGCGGTCGGTGCCGGGACCCTGGTAGCCGTCGGCGTCGTTGATGTAATCGACATAGGCGGTGTGCGTCCCGGGGCCGAAAGTGCCCTTCACGTCGAAAATCTGCGTGCCGCTGCCCTGGACGGCGGCCGCCGTTTGCGTGCCGCCCATCTGCTGGCCGTCGACGTAGAGGTTGAACTCGGCGTAGCCGTTCCAGACGTCGCTCGCGACCGAGATGGCCAGGGTGTCGGGGCCGGAACCCAGCGTCACCGGTGCGCCCGTGCTGCCAGCGAACGACACGCTGGTGCTGCCTGCAGCCGTCAATTCCGTGGTGGAGCCGATGGCCACGCCGTCGTTGGTGGCCCCGGCGACGTAGAGGTTCGGTCCCTGCTTGCCGTTCGAGGAACCGTTGAGCAAGTTGACGCTCAGGGTGTGCTGGCCGGGCGCGAAATTCCCGCCCAGGCTGAACGTCTGAGTCTGCCCGTCGGCGTGGGACGCGGTCACCGTTTGCGTGCCGCCAATCTGGTGGCCGTCGACGCTCACGGTGAACTGCGCGTCGCCCTGGTAGGCGTCCTCGGAAAGTGACAGGACGATGGTGTCGTTACCGCCGCCCGTGCTGACGGTTACCGGTGCGGTGGACGGCAGGGGAGGCAGGTCCGTGCCACCCAACGCACCATTGCCGTTGGCGTCGGTGGCGCCGTAGAAGTTGTAACCGCGCCCGTCTGGCGAGGATATCGTCTGCTGGACGACCGCGGGGTTGGAACCGTCGTTCGAGAACGCCCGGATATAATCGACTTTCATGTCGCCGGTCTCGCCGACGGCCGTGCCCGGCCAGTTGCCGCCGACCGCCAAGTTGGCGAGCAAGTACATCTTCTGATGGAAGTCGGCTGGCGTGGCCTCGCTAGCGTACTCGACGCCGTTGAAGAAGAAGTTGATGACAGTCGGCGTCCACTGCACACCGAATGTGTTGTACTGGTTGTAGAGGTTGGCGCCGTTCGTGCTGTTCCAGCCTCCCGTGTTCGGGTTGGCGGAGTCGCTCGTGACCAATCCGTTATGGATGGAATACGCGCCGCCCTGGTTCGATCCGTCCGCGCCGCCGAACGACTCCATGGCATCCAGTTCCGGCGGGTAGGTGTGGTTCTGGGCCAGGAGCCAGAACGCGGGCCAGAAACCCTGTCCCTGCGGCAGCTCCGCCCTCATCTCAAAGTAGCCGTATTCCTGGTTGAACGAGTGGTAGGTAGTTATTGCACCGGACGTGTAAGGCTGCCCCTCGCTCGCGGTCAGGTTGGTCGAGGGTGCAGCCGTGATGTTGAGCACGCCCCCCGAAGCGGACTCTGGGTTCACTCCTATGGAGGGGTCCGAATACAGTTCTGTCTCGTCGTTGAGCTTACGCTCACCGTAAGAATAATCCGTGTCCCAAGTACCGCTTGTCTCGCCGGATACCTGATAGTTTGACGGCCCATTGGAGCTAAATGTGTTGAATTCGTCATCGAAAGTCAACTTGTAACCGGCAAGATTCAGTGTGTCGCCAACGGCCATCACGGTGTCTCCTACTAGAGTTTAGCTTTTCGATACACAAATCAAAAATCTGACCAATCACAACTTATACTTGATCAGACAAAAATTATGCCGCTAGGGTTTATACACATCGAAAAGATCTTCTAAATATTTTAGGTACTATATATTTATTCGTATTGTCATGAGCGCCGACAAATCTTATCATCTACTTCTCACGATGTGCTCCTGTTAAGACTGTAAGATAAAGCATTTTGCTTGATAGGCGCCTGAGACAAATTGTCGCCTTGATTCAGTTTACAAAAAGTAAAATAAATGGAAGAATTTTCTTTTCGCGGTTTTTCTGACAAAGCTAATGAAATCTCAATTGAAACCAAGTAAACTATTTACTTATAAGTAATGTAGTATTGTATTGCAATTTATTGCTAGTTACTTGATGTCCTTGAAAGTAAAACAGAACATTAGTGATTTGGATGTCACTTCTTAGGCCTGTGTTACTTATTGGTCTATATGATGTAATCAAGCTAATGGCTCCTACAGATAGCTCAGGTTGGGATATCTGCTGCCCCATGGGTTGTGCCTAGGAGGCTTGACCGAATCGAAATTTGTTGGCTACGGCCAAGTGACCAAGAGCTACAGCGCGCCAAGTGCCGAAAAAGAGGCCCGCCGCCGCTATAGCCCGACTGATTGCATAGCGATTGAGCGCCAAGTCATCACGGGGCTGAGGGTGCCCCGTTCTTGTGGACAGTTTGTGGACTTGGGAGCTACGTGTCGGCTTCTGCTGTTTGCATTATGGCTTCGTAGGCCATCGGCGAGCGGTATCCCAGGGCCGAGTGCAGCCTGACCGGGTTGTACCAGCCCTCGATGTAGCTGAAGCAGGCCATC
>CAXSED010000224.1:0-3515 GCA_964236475.1 uncultured Chthoniobacterales bacterium | reverse complement strand
TGTGGGCGGATGATTTCCACCACAGCGTGCGCGTCGCGCTGACCGGCGAGCGCGAATCGTACCTGCGCGATTTCACGGGGGAGACCGAGGAACTGGCCGACACGCTGGCCAACGGCTGGCATTACCGGGGGCAGGAGTCGGGCAACCACGGCACGGCGCGCGGGACGCCCTGTGCGCAGTTGCCGCCGCACGCGTTTTGCTACTGCATTTCCAACCACGATCAGGTGGGCAACCGGGCGTTCGGCGAGCGGCTGACCGTGTCGTGCAGCCCGGAAGCGTACCGGGCGGCCAGCGCGCTGCTGTGTCTGGTGCCGTACACGCCGCTGATTTTTCAGGGGCAGGAATGGGCGGCCTCGACGCCGTTTCTGTATTTCACCGATCACAACGCGGAACTGGGTCGATTGGTGACGGAAGGCCGCCGCAAGGAGTTCAAGGGGTTTGCGGCGTTTGCGGACGAGGAGAGCATCAAGCGCATCCCCGACCCGCAGGCGGAATCGACGTTCAACGCTTCCAAGCTGAACTGGGCCGAGCGCGGCGAAGGACTGCACGCCACGACGCTCGCGCTCTACACGGAAGCTCTGCGGTTGCGGCGCGTGGAACCGGCGCTGCGTCGGCGCGGGCGTGCCGATTGGCAGGCCGTGGCGTTGGGTGGGGAGGCGGTGGCCATCGTCTACACCGAACCGCACGCCGGAGAAATGTGCATGGTGGTCTTCAGCCTGACGGGCGGCAGCACCGGCGAGATGGGCATCGACGAAGGGCCGCATTTTCGGCTGCTTTTTTCGAGCAACGAGGCGCGTTTCGGCGGCAGTGGGTCCACGGCTTACAATGAGGAGACGCGCACGATGCGTTTCGAGCGGCCCGAGTTGCTGGTGCTCAAGGCAAAGGTTTGAAACTTCAATCTCTGGAGGGAATGGACTTTCGCTTTCTCTAACTCTGTCATCTGGGTGGAGTGTAACGGAGCCGAAGGAACTTCCGGCTCGCGGCAGCGAATCGACGTGTCCACCGGCAGTCAGAAGCTCCTTCGGCTCCGTTACACTCTGCTCTGGACGACAGAAGTTTTTCTGAATGCTGCGATTGACCGTCTTCGCTGATAAGACTGTAATTTCCCCTCCATTTTCCTATGTCCACTCCGTCTTCTACGGCCACGCCGCGTATTCCCACGGCGACCTACCGCGTCCAGCTTCATAAAGATTTCACCTTCAACCAAGCGCGCGAAATCGTCCCCTACCTTGCCGCCCTGGGCATCAGCGACCTCTACACTTCGCCGTTTTTTCAGGCCAGCCCCGGTAGCACGCACGGCTACGACATCGTTGATCATAACCATCTCAACCCCGAGATCGGCACGCCCGAGGATTTCGACGCGCTGGTCGCCGAACTCAAAAAGCACGGGATGGGATTGCTGACCGATTTCGTGCCCAACCACATGGGCATCGGCGTCGTCACCAACCAGTGGTGGATGGACGTGCTCGAAAACGGGCCGAGTTCGCTCGCCGCACCGTGTTTCGACATCGACTGGCATCCGCTCAAGCGCGAACTGGAAAACAGGGTGCTCCTGCCCATCCTCGGCGACCAGTACGGGCGCGTCCTGGAACGCGGCGAACTCTCCTTGGAATTCGAGCACGGCGCATTTTTCCTGTGCTACTTCGAGAACCGTCTGCCCATCAACCCGCGTTCCTATAATCAGGTACTGCAACTGGTGCTGGAGGAACTCAAGGAGCCGGACGCGCCGCTCATGCTGGACATCGGCACGGTCAGTCTGCCCGACAACGTGCGCGCCTTCGTGCGGTTGCAGAGCATCATGACGCAACTGGAAAACATGCCCGCGCGCACGATCACCGATCCCGCGCAGATCATGGAGCGCGCCCGGGAAAAGGAGGTCGCCAAGGAACGGTTACGGGAACTCTGCGCCGAATATTCCGAGGTAACCGCCGCCATCACCCGCGTGATGGCCGCCCTCCAGGGCAAGCCGGGCGATCCGCGCAGCTTCGACCGGCTGGACCATCTCATTGAGGCCCAGGCCTACCGGCTGAGCTTCTGGCGCGTCGCGGCGGAAGAGATCAATTACCGCCGGTTTTTCGACATCAACCAGCTCGCGGCCATCCGCGTCGAAATGCCCGCCGTTTTCGACGCCGTCCACAAATTCCTCCTCACCCTGATCGCCGACGAAAAAGTCACCGGCCTGCGCATCGACCACCCGGACGGCCTGTACGATCCGCGCCGATATTTCGCCGAGTTGCAGGAAGCCTGCGCGCGCGTGCGCCACCAGACGCTCCCTGACGATGGTCGCGGTATCTACTTGCTCGCGGAGAAGATTCTCTCCGGCGACGAACAGTTGCGCGAGGACTGGCCGATCCACGGCACGACCGGCTACGATTTCACGACTCACGTCACGCAACTGCTCGTCAACAGCGAGGCCGAGCAATCGTTCTCCGAGACGTACCAGCGTTTCATCGGGCGGCACGTCCATTTTCCGACGCTCACTTACGAGAAGAAGCGGCTGGTCATGCGTTTATCGCTGGCCAACGACGTGAATGTGCTGGCGTCGATCCTCAACCGGCTGAGCGAACGCAACCGGCTGTACCGCGATTTCACGCTCAACGCGCTGACCGGCGCGGTGCGCGAGGTGATCGCGTGTTTCCCGGTTTACCGCACCTATCTCGAACACGGACACCCGCCGCAGGCCGAGGACCGCGCCGTGGTCAACCGCGCCGTTGCGCTCGCCAAACGGCAGAACCCCGGCATCGAGGCGTCGATCTTCGATTTCCTGCGCGACATCCTGCTCTTCCGCTTCCCGGCGGACCTGGACGCCGAAGGCATCAAGGAACACGAGCATTTTGTCATGAAGTTCCAGCAGACCACCGGGCCGATCATGGCCAAAGGGTTGGAAGACACGGCGTTCTACATCTTCAACCGGCTGGCCGCGCTCAACGAGGTCGGCGGCGAGCCGGGGCATTTCGGCATCACCCCGGCGGAGTTTCACGCCACCTGCGTCCACAATGCGCGTCATTGGCCACATACGATGCTGGCGACCTCCACGCACGACACCAAACGCGCCGAAGATACCCGCGCGAGGGTCTTGGCCCTGTCGGAATTCCCCGACAAATGGCGCGACTCGCTGCAAACGTGGAGCAAGATGAACTCCGCGCACCGGGCCACCATCGAAGGTGAAAACTCGCAGGCTCCCGACGCCAACGAGGAATACCTCCTCTACCAGATTCTGCTCAGCACTTGGCCCGTTGGCGCGAAGGGCAAGGACCCCGCGCCGACGAGTGACGCCGCCACGACGCACTCGGTTTTCGACGCGCTCAGCGACCAAGAGCACGCGGAATACATCGCGCGCATCCAGGATTACATGACCAAGGCGATCAAGGAGGCCAAGGTCAACAGCTCGTGGGTCCAGCCCAACGAGGCGTGGGACGAAGGGGTGCGCAACTTCATCACCGCGTTGCTGCGGCGGGGCGGCGCGGAGGGCAACCCGTTCGTCGAAGCGTTCGCGCCGCTGGCCGAAACCGTGG
>CAXSED010000223.1:0-3535 GCA_964236475.1 uncultured Chthoniobacterales bacterium | reverse complement strand
ACGCCTGCCACAGCGGAAAATCAGCGCAAGACCTACTTTTTAGACAGTCTCTAAGGAAGTGGAACGGCAGGTCGGCGTCACGTACAAGTGCGCGTGGCGTATGTGCCACCAAATCCGCGAACTGATGGGGGAAGAGCTTCCCTACATGTTCGGGAACGTCGAGGTGGACGAAACTTATGTTGGCGGGAAGCGCAAGGGTAAGCGCGGTCGTGGGGCTGCTGGTAAAACCGCCGTGGTAGCTGCTTTGGAGCGTGGGGGCAACGTCCTGCCGGTTGTCGTGGAACGCACGGACGTTGCGACCGTGGAAGCCGTTATCGCCCTTGCTGCCGATAAGACTGCCAAGATCGACACGGACGAATACGGCGCGTACAACGGCTTGGAAGCGGCTGGCTACTCGCACGACACGGTGAACCACGGCAATGAGCAATGGACGAAAGGCGACGTTCACATGCAAAACATCGAAGGGTTTTGGAGCCAGATGAAACGGTCGATTGACGGGACGCATCATCATGTGAGCAAAAAGCATTTGCAGGCGTATGCGGATGAATTTGCCTTCCGATTCAATCGCCGCCGTTCGGAGACGCCGATGTTTCCCCATCTGGTTTCCCGGTTGGGCGTGAAGCCTTCTTAATCAGGCGGTCAAAGAAGCCCTTATCCGCCACGGGTTCAGGCTTGGATTTTGGTCCACGAGCGGGCAGGAATGCCGCGCCCGACTTCTTTGGAGAGGTTGGTTTTTTGTCCATAAATACGACTATGCCACAGGTTGATCTTCAGAAAAATGATGCTGACAAATGGCTTGATACCGCCCAATTTTTGCGGCGCTTGGCTGAATCAATTCCTCCAACGGATTGGGTTCCAGATGCAAAAACGAGCAAAGACCCATATTTGGACGAAGACGAACGCCATGCCGCGCGCGTCGCCGTGTTGGAGACATTTTCTGAGGTCGCGCAAGAATATATAAACGGTGCCCAGTCTCTTTTAAGAGGGCAACTGCTCCCAGTATTATCGGAACCGGCAAAATTCTGGCTCCATACAGCGATTTACCAATCTGCGATTTTTTGCAGACACCATGTATGCAAAGGAGTGGACGAAGGAAGAGTGGCAATTTCGCCCTATCCTCCGGATTCGCGCTTGCGATTTGGATGGCGGCTTTTAACAGAATGGTGGTTGTCAGCAGGACTGCAAATGACAGTACAACTCGCCACCACCGACCAGAATTTGTATTACTTGCACGTCGCATAATACCATGGAAAACGAGGAAATTAGCAAGCTGCGAAACGAAGTAGCGCGGTTGCGTCGAGAACTGGCATCGGCAGGTGAAGTCATCCATGAGTTTGTGCAAGTGGATCGAGAGGCGTCGGAGAGGAGCGCCTACAATCAGTGGAAACTGGACGCGCAATTTCTCGTCCCTCAGGATCAACTATACGCGCTCGCAGAGAAGCTAGGAGTTGATCGGCATCAGCTAGAAGTTGAGTACGAGAATACTTGGAAAAAGTGCTTGGCCCAGCATCTTCGTGACCTAGAAGACAAAGACGTTGGCCTAGCTGCTCGAATCGCCTCAAGGAGCGAAGACGATTTAGACTCTGCTGAATAGGTTCAGCAAAGCGCGGATCAAATCCCGGTGGAAGCAAGTCTTAAGGTTCATTTTGACGTGCTGGGATAATCGCCATAGTCTATGAAACGGATGGCTTGGCCCGCACGACCCGCCAACGACAAGACGCCCCCGATAGCCTATTAGCATACGGGTTATCTTCATTTCTTTTGGTGCCGCACTTTGCGGCCATCCTTCTCGATGAGTTCCCGCACCTTCGCCACCAGCCAGTGGTCCCGGGGAACCATGCGTATCGCCGCCCTGAACACCAAGTTGTGGCTGGGCTTGATGCCCAGGCTGTAGAGGAACATGCCCGTCTCGTGGAAAATGGCGCGGTCTTCATCGTCGAGCCAAAATGTTGCCTGCTTACCTGATCCCGTCGAGGGAGAGGGCTGTCTGCCGATTCTGCTTTGGGCACCGGCTCAGGGGTTCTCGCCTTTGTCACAGGTTTTTTCGGCCGTTGGGGCACGTCAGCCACCGGTGTGAACGCCGTCGAAATCGAGGAAGCCGTTTCCAAGCTCGCCGCTGAGCCCTTCGACGCCGAATCCTTCCCTTTTGCCTTTTTGGAAGCGTTTGGGAACAAGGAAACCATCTTCAAGCGGCTGAAAAGTGGCACCTCCAACCAATCCGACCTGCCGGGCGGGGTGCTCCAACGCAACAACATCCATCTCAAAACCTGCCCGGAGGGCACCGTAACGGCCACTCTGGCTGCCTTGCGGCAGAGTCCGGCCACTGTTCGACACAAGGCCAAATTCATCCTCGCTACCGACGGAAAAACCTTCGAAGCGGAAAACGTCGCGGACGAGGACCTCGTCAGTGTTTGCCCGTACGCGGAATTTCCCGACCATTTCGGCTATTTCCTGCCGCTGACTGGCATCACCACGGTCAAGCAGATCCGCGAAAATGCATTCGACATCAAGGCCACCGGCCGCCTGAATCGTCTCTACGTCGAGTTGCTCAAGGACAACTGCGATTGGGACTGATCCGCGCGTTGTATGCCACGATCCGTCCTCTCAAGCTCAATTGGGAGGATGGCTTGACCCATGTCATTTTCCACGGTGCGTTGGGGGCTGTTGTCCGGGCGGGTCTTGCCGCGGTTGGACAGCTCACGCGCGACCCCCAGAAATCCAAGAACCACAATGCCGCTATACCAGAGTGCCCGACCGATGGGCGACTGGATGCACCCAGACTACGCGCAGCGCACGGGCCCCAAAGTAATTTTTTGTAGCGATCTCACAGCCTTGCCAGACGGCAGTGGGCCGGATAACTCCGTCTGGCTTTGGCAGGAGGATCTGACTGGCAGCACGGGCGGTGTCATGGAGCAGGACGAGTTAAATACTCTGCATCTGCAATCTGATCGTCACTTCACGGTGTGCGCGATTGCCCAACAGTTGCCTCTAAATAAGTGGTTCGAGTGAGTTGACCGGACAATTCCATGAACGCCCTCGAGCTCTACCAAGAATGCATCGAGTGCTTTGGCGATCCGCCGTTGTTCCCTGCCAAGATGCTTCAAAAGCTCTCTGGCATTCCGGTCGCCGGACGCGGGTTCATCCCAGTTGCCTCCGGGTCCTTACACACGGATGACGTGCATGTTTCCGTCCGCCGCGACTTCATGTTTGTCGGGTAGGATTGGGGGTGATGAAGAATCCCTAAAATCGTTAATACAAAACAATAGCAACGATGACAACTCCTCAATAGTGAGGCAGTTAAGCCGCCTTCTCGGTCTCGCCGAAATCCAAACAGAAGACTGTTTTTTACCAACGCGCTGTTTGGCGTCAGAGAAGGAAACAAAAGTACGGGTCCTTCATCTGGATGGAAAAATAATAAATTCGTGGACCAATGCGAAGTGGCGTTGCGGAAGCAAATCGACGCGGTGCAACCAAATGCAATAGAGTTTATAGTCGATTGAGCGCGCGGCGTCTGGTAAGCAGGTGAGCATGGGCA
>CAXSED010000222.1:0-3638 GCA_964236475.1 uncultured Chthoniobacterales bacterium | reverse complement strand
GACTCGAACACCGGGTCCTTGAGCCGGATGGCGAACGCCCCGACCAGGCCTTCGCGCACGTCGTCGCCCTCGTACTTCTTCTTGGTGAAATCGTTGACCGCCTTGAGAATGCCTTCGCGGAACGCGCTCAGGTGGGTGCCGCCGTCGCTGGTGAACTGGCCGTTGACGAACGAATAATGCGTCTCGTTGAAACGCTGCGTGTGCGTCAGCGCGAGTTCGAGGGTCCTTTCCCGGTGGTGCAGCGGGGCATAGAGCGCGTCCTGCTGGTTGTCGGTATCCTCGTCGAGCAGATCGAGCAGGCCGTTCTTGGAGTGGTAGAGCGTGCCGTTGTACCGGATTTTCAACCCAGCGTTCAGATAGGTGTACATCCGCAGCCGGCGGGTGACGTGTTCGGCTTTGAACTCCGACCGCTTGAAGATTTCCGGGTCGGGCGAGAACTCAATGAGAGTGCCGTCATGTTCGCCCGCCTTGTCCGCGCCCTTTTTTTCCTGGATCAGGACGCCTCGCTCGAAGTTGGCCCGCGCAAACTTCCCGTCGCGGAAGCTCGCCACCGCGAACGCCTTCGACAACGCGTTAACCGCCTTCGTGCCGACGCCGTTCAGGCCGACGCTGAACTGGAACACGTCGTCGTTATACTTCGCGCCGGTGTTGATACGCGAAACGCATTCGACCACCTTGCCCAGCGGGATGCCGCGCCCATGGTCGCGCACGGTCACATCCATGCCATTGATCGAGATGTGCACCTCGTTGCCGTGGCCCATGATGAACTCGTCGATGGCGTTATCAATGACCTCCTTGAGCAGCACGTAAACGCCGTCGTCGTAATGGGTGCCGTCGCCGATCCGGCCAATATACATCCCGGTGCGGGCACGGATGTGTTCGAGCGAGGAAAGCGTCTTGATCTTGCTCTCGTCGTAGACGTGCGATTGGTTGGAGGAGGACACAGGCATTGGTTTGTAGTAAATGTAGTATTTCTGCGTGCTGTAGCAAGAACAATCTATTACTAGAGCACGTTTTACAGACCGGCCCTTCCGGTTGTGGGGCGAGTGCACCAAGACAGACACTTGCCGTCCGCAGGTAAAACCTGACTTATTGTTCGGACACGGTGCGCACCGCGTCTTCCGGGGTCGGTTCCAAAGCTGGATTCGGGAGGCAATGGACCAGCGGGCAGATTTGGGTGATCGCATCCCCCAAAGACTCCGCGACCCAATCGGCATGCACCGTTTGCAGATTGCGGCGCGAGCCAACGGCGGGCCGCTTCGTGTCCCACAGACCGATGACGATCTTCAACTGCGGATACCGCGTGCGCATCCGCTTGGCAAGATAGCGCGCCTGCATCACGGCAAAGGGCCGCACCAGCGAAAGGCAGACGATGTCGGCCTCACACGCGGCGAAGGTGTCCACCGCCTCGTTGGCCAGAACCTTGTAGGAGAGCACTTTGCTGCCGACGCCACCGAGGGTGAGCAGATGCGAGAGCATCTCACCTGCCAATTCATCTGCCGCATTTTTCACCGGCAGGATCAGCACGCGGAGTGGCAAATCTTCCGCGTGCGCCGCCACGGCTGGCAATGCCGAAACGGCCTTGTCGGGTGTGGCACCCGCGCTTTCAGCGACAGCTTTGACGGCAGCCTTGGGAATCAGTTCCACCGTCGGACGTTCACGCAATTCAGCGACCAGAGTGTGCGTGGTCTGGAGAATGAAGTCCTGTCGGTCTTCGCCGAGGCTGCCTTGCTGAGCATCGGTCTGTGCTTGGTTGAGCGTGGGAATAAGGACGCTGTCGTAAAACTCCGCGACCGGATGCTCCGCCAGATATTCGTCGACGAGCTGGGAGATTTCCTCCTGATCCGCCGCGAGCAGGCGTTGGTACAGCCGCGCGTCCTGCGGCAGCACCGGCTCGTCGCCCAAGAGCGTGTGCAGAAATTCCAATTGCGGCACGTAACGTCCCAGCACCACGATGCACACCGTCAGCGGCGTGGACAGCAGCAGCCCCATCCCGCCCCAGAGCCATGTCCAGAACGTCGCCGCCACGACAATCGCCACCGGCGACATGCCTGTACTCGTCCCGTAGAGCCACGGCTCGAGCGCGTTGCCCGTGACGAGTTCGAGGGCCACGAACAACCCGAGCGTCATGGCCGCAGGCCAAGAGGACGCGAACGCTCCCATCGCCAACGCCAGCGGACCCGCCGCGCTGATCCAGACCCCCACGTACGGCACGAACCGCAGCGAAGCCGCCAGAATTCCCCACAAAGCCGGGGCAGGCACGCCGATAAAAAACAGGCCGAGCGTGATTCCCGCTCCAAACACCACGTTGACCGTCACCTGCATGAGCAGATACCGACTCACGCGCTGCCCGGCCTCATCGACCGCCTGCGTGGTGATCGGCAGGCGTTCCGGGCCGGTCAAATGGAGCAAACGGTCGCGCAGGTCCTCCCGTTGGATCAGCATGAAAATGGTGAAAATGATGACCACGAACGCCGTGCCCACGGGAGTCAACAGCGTGCCAAACCAGTTGCGCAAAAACTCCGGCGCAGTCGCGGGCGGCACGACGACCCGGACAGGCAGCGGCGGCCTTTCCGGTTCCGCCGCCGATTGCGCGGAAAGCAGCGCGGGAATGGATACCACGCCAAGCCCAGGCGTGGCAGCAGGCGCTTCCGACTTCTTCTCGATGTTGGCCAACACCGTGGCGGCGGTCTTGATGGCACCGCCGTGTCCGCGCAAGTCTTGGAGCTTGTGCTGGATGTTATCTTGGTAAGCGGGCAGTTTTTCGGCCAGGCCCATCACTTGATGGGACGTGATCCAGCCGACCGCCGCGAAAATTCCAAAGAAGGCGGCGGTCACCACCAAGACGGACGGCACCCGCCAGAGGCCGGTCCTTTCCACGCGGCGAACGACCGGGCCGAGCAAAAAACTGAACAGGATCGCCAGTGCCAAAGGGATTAGAACCTCTTTGGCGAAGTAAAGTACCGCCACGATCCCTACCAACGCCCCGTAGGGCAGCGGGCGGGAATGCGGTGCTGGCAGCGGGGAGCGCACAGACAGAGTGTCGCTTACCGTGCGCGACGCAACGAGCGAACTAGATCCCAGGACGCCGTCCAGTCACCAACTGGATGACGAGCACGATGACGGCGACCACGAGAAGGAGGTGAATGAGACCTGCGCCAATGTGCAGCGAAAATCCCAGAAGCCAGAGAACGAGCAGTACGACAAAGATGGTCCAGAGCATAGGAACGGAGTTTTTTTAGGTTACAATCGCCAGAGCGGACAACCATTGTCCACGTCAGCGTTGCTGTACTATCGGACCCCGATGTGCAGAAAGACGGCTCTGCCCGAAGAAATCTTTGGCGAATTCACCTCCACCGGCCATAGCAGACGGAAGATTGCCCCGGGAGTCCAACGCCAATGCTTCTTGCGCTGGTATCCTTGCAACTCCCGCCCGGAAACTCGACCGGCTGATGAGATCTGTCCTCCTGCGGTTCAATGGACGTGGCACATCTCCTCGCGGAAGGGCATCGACTTCTGCATGAGTTTACGCAACGCCAGGTCGAGCCGCGTCTTGATCGTACCCAACGGAATCCCGGTGCGGGAGGCAATCTCGCGCTGGCTCATCTCCTTGAAGTAGCTCAGGTGGATGACTCGCC
>CAXSED010000221.1:0-3732 GCA_964236475.1 uncultured Chthoniobacterales bacterium | reverse complement strand
ACCGTCTGCCCGTACTGCGGGGTCGGTTGCGGGATGGTTTTGCACGTCGAGAACGGGCGCGTCACCCGCGTCAGCGGCGACAAGGACCATCCCGCTAACTTCGGCAGTCTCTGCACCAAGGGCAGCACGGTCCACCAGACCATCCACACCGCCGACCGCCTCGCCCACGCGCAACGACGCCGCCCGGACAACGCGTTCGAGCGGGTGCCGCTCGACGTGGCGGTGCAGGCAGTGGCGGACGGCTTCCGGCGGATCATCGACGCCCACGGGCCGGACGCCGTCGCGCTGTACATTTCCGGCCAGCTTTCGACCGAAACGCAGTACGTCGCCAACAAGCTGACCAAGGGGTTCCTGCGCACCAACAACATCGACAGTAACTCGCGCCTGTGCATGGCCAGCGCGGCCAGCGGCTACAAGCTCTCGCTCGGCGCGGACGGCCCGCCCGGGCACTACGAGGATTTCGAGCACGCGGATGGCTTCCTAGTCATCGGCTCGAACATGGCCGACTGCCACCCGATCCTGCACCAGCGGATGCGCCGAAGGGTCGCTGCCGGGGCGAAACTGATCGTGGTGGACCCGCGCCGCACCGCCACCGCCGCCGGGGCGACGCTCTACCTGCCGTTGCGTCCCGGCACGGACCTCGCCCTGCTCAACGGCTGGCTGCACCTGCTGGTGAAGATGGGCCGGGTCGATCACGATTTCATCGCCCGATACACCGATGGGTGGGGAGGCATGGGCGAAGTGATCGACGCCTACCCGCCCGCCCGCGTGGCCGAAATCACCGGCCTGCCCGTGGACGACCTCATCGTCGGGGCAAAAATCCTGGCGGACTGCCCGCGCTGGATGTCGTTCTGGACGATGGGCCTCAACCAGAGCGCGCGGGGCACCTGGAACGTCAACGCCATCTGCAACCTGCATCTCGCCACCGGCCAGATCGGCCAACCCGGCAGCGGACCGTTTTCCCTCACCGGCCAACCCAACGCGATGGGCGGGCGCGAGGTCGGCTACATGAGCGGCGGCCTGCCGGGGCAACGCAGCGTGCATGTGGCGCAGGACCGGGCGGAAACCGAGGCGTTGTGGAAGCTGCCCGCCGGAAGCTTGCGCGCCCGGCCCGGCCCCCCAGCCGTTGAGCTCTTCCACGCGCTGGAGCGCGGTGACATCAAGGCCGTGTGGATCATCGGTAGCAACCCGGTGGCTACCTTGCCCAATCGCTCCGGTGTCCGGCGCGGGTTGGAGCGGGCCGAACTCGTCGTCGTGCAGGACGCCTATCACCCCACGGAAACCTCCCGTTACGCGCACATCCTCCTGCCCGGGGCCGTGTGGGCGGAGGCGGACGGCACGATGGTCAACAGCAGCCGCATGGTGACGTTCACCCCGCGCGCGGTGCCGCCGCCGGTGGACGCCAAGCCGGATTGGTGGCTGGTCAGCGAGGTCGCCCGGCGCCTGGGCTTCGAGGCCGCGTTTCCCTACCAGCAGGCAGGCGAGATTTTCGACGAAGTGCGCGGCAGCGTCAACCCGCGCACCGGCTACGACGTGCGCGGGATGAGCCACGCCCGGCTGGCGCGGGAGGGCGCGAAAACGTGGCCGCTCTCGCCGCTGGGCGGCGCGACGGAGGGCAAGCGCCGCTACGTCACCCCGGACGGCGTGCTGCAATTTCCGACCGTCAATGGGCGAGCGCGGTTCTGGGCGCGGCCCTACCTGCCCAACGCCGAGATGCCCGACGACGATTACCCGTTTGTGCTGCTCACCGGACGCGTCGCACACCAGTGGCACACCCGCACCAAAACGGGCAAGGTGCCGAGCCTCAACAAGCTCAACCCGGGCCCCTTTCTGGAACTCCACCCGGAGGACGCCGCGGCTCTGGGCGTCGGCGAAGGCGACCTGCTGCGCATCGTTTCGCGCCAGGGCGAACTGCGCTTGCCCGCCCGCCCGAGCACCAACAGTCAGCCGGGCTGTTGCTGGGCTCCCATGCATTGGAACGACCTTTTTGCCCCCGGCGTGGCGGTCAACGAAGTGACCAGCGAGATCGCCTGTCCCGAATCCCACCAACCCGAACTCAAATATTGTCCCGTGCGCGTGGAAGCGTGGCGACCGGCGGAAACCACCGCTTCCGCCGCCGCTCTGCACGGCACCTAACCCCTTCTACCGATGGAACCAAACACCCTGCGGCGAGTGCCCTTCATTCCCGACACCGCGCCTTTCAGCGAGGAGCAACGCCAGTGGCTCAACGGTTTTCTAGCCGGTCTGTTTTCAGACGCCAGCGCCAACCCGGCAGCCCTGCTCGGCCAGGCTCCGGCCCCCGCGCTCGCCGCCCCGCCCGCGCCCGTGCTCGTGCTCTTCGGCAGCCAGACCGGCAACGCCGAAGGGTTGGCCAAGAAGGTGAGAGCCGCCGCCGAAAAATCGGGCGGGCTGACACCCCGGCTGCTCGACATGGCGAAATACGACGCCTCCGAACTGCCCAAGGAATCCAACCTGCTCATCGTCACGAGCACCTGGGGCGAGGGCGACCCACCCGACAACGCCGCCGGGTTCATGGACAAAATTGGCAGCGACAGCTTCCCGCGTTTGGAAAACTTGCGTTACTCCATCCTCGCGCTCGGCGACCACAATTACGAGGACTTCTGCGGCTGCGGACGCAAGCTCGACGAGCGGCTCCTGGCCCTCGGCGCAAAACGCGTGCTGGCCCGGCAGGATTGCGACACCGACTATGATGCACCCGCCAAGGCGTGGATGGACGCGGTGCTGCCCATCCTGCAACAGCCCGACGACGCGGACGACAAAAAAGAAACGCCCGTCGGCGATATCGGCCATCACGACGAAGCCAAACACCTGGACCCCGGCGCGGATGACCTCGTCAAGGCCGGTGCGCCCGTGCGCAGCCAACTCGTGCCCACGCAAAACGGCGCATCCGTCGCGGCGGCACCTCCGGTCACCGCGTATTCCCGCACCAACCCGTTCCCGGCCCGGCTCCTCGCCAGCCGCAAGCTCACGCTGGACGGCTCGGACAAGGACACCCGCCATTACGAAATCTGTCTCAAGGATTCCGGCCTGACCTACGAGGTCGGCGACGCCCTGGGTCTGCTGCCCGCCAATTCGCCGGAACTGGTGCAGGAAATCCTCGACGCGCTCGGCTTCGACGGCGAGGAAGAAGTCACCAGCCACGACGGGGCGAAAAAATCCGTCCGGCAGGCGTTGGTCAACGACTACCAGATCCGCGCGCCGCACAAGGAATTCCTGCTGGCCATTTCCCAGCGCGACTCCGCCGACACCTTCCTGCGCGACCTCCTCGACCCGAACATCCGCACGGAGCTGGATCAGTATCTTTACGGGCGCGAGATCATCGACTTCCTGCTGGACTCGCCCAAGCTCGGGTTCACTCCCAACGAGTTCGTCAAGCTGTTGCGCAAACTCCAGCCCCGGCTGTATTCCATCGCGTCCAGCCTCAAGGCGCACCCGGAGCAGGTTCACCTCACTGTGGACACCTTGCGCTACGACGCGCACGGGCGGAAACGCCACGGCGTCAGTTCCACGTTCCTCGCTGATCGCGTGACGGAGACCACCAAAGTCCCGGTGTTCATCCAGCAGGCCAAGCATTTCCGCCTGCCGGAAAACCTGGCGCGGCCCGTCATCATGGTCGGCCCGGGTACGGGCATCGCGCCGTTCCGTGCGTTTTTACAAGAGCGGCAGGCCACCGGGGCCAAGGGCGGCAACTGGCTGTTCTTCGGCGCGCAG
>CAXSED010000220.1:0-3769 GCA_964236475.1 uncultured Chthoniobacterales bacterium | reverse complement strand
GGGATGTAGATGCTCTTATTACCAATTCGTGACATACGTGTTTCCTCGGTAAAATGCTTAGTAAACGTAGGCGAGCAGCTCGCCGCCGACGTTCTGCCGTTTGGCTTCGCGGCCACTGAGCACGCCGCGCGGGGTGCTCAAAATGGCGATGCCCTGACCACCGCGCACGCGGGGAATTTCGTCCGCCGCGACGTACCGGCGCAAGCCGGGACGGCTGACGCGCTTGAGGCCGGTGATCGCCGGGGTCTGCTGCACGTACTTGGTCAAAATGTGGATCTGGTGGGTAGCGGCCTCGCCGTCCACGGAAAACTCGGAAATGTAGCCTTCCTGCTTGAGCACGCGGGCCATGTCGAGCTTGATGCGCGAGAAAGGCAGCGAGAGTTGCGTCTTCTTCGCGGCAGTCGCGTTGCGCAGACGGGTCAGGAAATCGGCGATGGGATCTGTCAAAGCACTCATGAGAATAAAAGGTCGAAGCAGATTAGACAGGTTTCTTACGGTCGCTGAAAGGCATCCCAAGTTCGTTGAGGAGTGACTTCGCTTCCTCATTCGTCTTGGCACTGGTGACGATGCACACGTCGAAGCCGATATTGCGCTGGATCTTGTCCAGTTCGATCTCGGGAAAAATGGACTGATCGGTCACGCCCAGCGTGTAATTGCCATTGCCGTCGAATGCCTTGGCACTAACGCCGCGAAAATCGCGGATGCGGGGCAGTGCCGTCTTGATGAGACGCTCCAGAAACTCGTACATGGTCGCACCGCGCAGGGTGACCTTCGCGCCGATGGCCTGATTTTCGCGCAGCTTGAAATTGGCGATGCTCTTCTTAGCGCGCGTCTCCATCGGCTTCTGGCCGGTGATGGTGGTCATTTCCTTCTTCGCTTCTTCGAGCGCCGCCTTCACGTCCGGCGAGGAGCCGACGCAAGCGTTGAGGACCACTTTCTCCAGGCGGGGCACCTGGTGGACGTTCTTGTAACCGTGCTTCTGCGTAAGCGCAGGCACGACCCGTTCTTTGTATTCTTTGTAAAGTTCGACTTCCATAAAAGATACGCCGCCGACTATCAACCGGCGGCAGTCAGTGAGGGCAGGGAATCTGCCCTATTTTTCTATTCGGTCAAGCAGCTTTCTTCGACTTGCCGGCTTTCTTTTCCTCGGTGTTGGCGACTTCAACCAGCTTGACGTTGGAAATGTGGATCGGACCCTCGCGCTCAATGATGCCGCCCTGGGGACGGTCCTGGCTCTTGGGCACGTGCTTCTTGATCATGCGCACGCCTTCGACGATCACCTGATCCTTCTTGCCGATGATGCGGATCACCCGGCCAGCATCACCCTTGTGGTTGCCGGAGATGACCTTGACCTGATCGCCTTTTTTGACGTGGGTCTTCTTACGGGCGGAAACGGTTGCAGTAGCCATAAACTTAGAGGACCTCCGGGGCCAGGGATACGATCTTCATGAAATTGCGCTCGCGCAATTCACGGGCGACAGGCCCGAAAATACGGGTGCCGCGCGGGTTGAGGTCCTTGTCGATGATGACAATAGCGTTGTTGTCGAAGCGCAGGTAACTGCCGTCTGGACGGCCCACGGGCTGCTTGGTTCGCACAACGACCGCGCGCACCACATCACCCTTCTTCACGGCGCCGCCCGGGGTGGCTTCCTTGACGTGGGCGGTGATGACATCGCCAATCCCGGCGGTCATGGTGGCCTTGCCGATCACGTTGATCATCATGGCCATGCGGGCACCGGAATTGTCAGCCACGTCGATGCGGGTACGAATCTGGAGCATAAGAGGAGGTTCCTTTAAAAGTTGACGGAAATTTGGTTGGGATGGTTCGGAGCAGGAACCTGCGGGGACGCTTAGTGTTTGAGCACTTCGATCAAGCGCCAACGCTTGAGCTTGCTCAGGGGGCGCGTTTCCATGATGCGGACGAGGTCACCGACTTGGGCCTTGCCCTCTTCGTCGTGCGCGTAGAATTTCTTCGAGTGCTTGACAATCTTGCGGAACTTGGGATGCGGCACGCGGGTTACGGTCTCAACCACGGCGGTCTTGGCCATTTTGTTGGACACGACGATGCCAACGCGGGTTTTACGCAGGTTGCGGGTCGAAGTCGTCGCGCCTTCAGTGGCGGGCGTCTCGGTACTGACGGAGGTTTCTTCGCTCATACTTTAGATCGGTTGACGCTTTACACTCCGGCAGCGGTCTGCTTGTTCTTGCGTTCGGAAAGAACGGTTTCGATCCGCGCGACCTCGCGGCGGATGTCACGGAGACGGCTCGGGCGCTCCATCTGCCCACCCTGCTGTTGCAGGCGCAGGTTGAAAGTTTCCTGGCGCAGGGTGCGCTTCTGAGTAACCAGCTCGTCGCTGCTCTTTTCCTTGATCTCTTTGATCTTCATAATAATGGTGGTCAACAGCTCAAGTAGCGGCTTGCGCGGTGGCAGGCGAATGATCGCTCACCTGCGGGTCCATCTCGGCCTTTTCGGCGGTCGTCGGAGCAGCGGCATGATGGCGGGTCAAAAACTTTGTACGGATCGGGAGCTTGGTCGCGGCAAGTCGCAGGGACTCACGGGCCACGGACTCGGGCACTCCATCCAACTCGAACAGAATGTTGCCGGGGCGAACCACGGCAACCCACTTTTCGGGCTGGCCTTTGCCTTTGCCCATGCGGGTTTCCGGCGGGCGGGCGGTTACGGACTTGTCCGGGAAGATTTTGATCCAGAGCTTGCCTTTGCGCTTCATATTGCGGGTGAGCGCAACACGGGCTGCTTCGATCTGGGTGTTGGTGATCCAGGCTCGCTCCAGCGTTTGAAGGGCGAACTCACCGAACGCGATACGCACGTTGCGCGTCGCCGTCCCGGCACGTGAGCCCCGCTGCATCTTGCGGTGCTTCACTCGTTTGGGCATCAATGGCATAAAAAGAAGAAGTTAAAGGCTGTGAAGATTAGCTCAGGCCACGGTGGCCTCGATGGATTGGCCGGTATGGACTTCGGGCGAAGCTGCGGCAGGCAGGGCGGCACCCGTGTCAGGGATAGCGGGCACTACTTCGCGGTGACCGCCGTCGTTTGGACGATCCGGGCCACGGTAGCCTCCACCGCCACCACCACGGGGACCGCCAC
Source organism: uncultured Chthoniobacterales bacterium (assembly GCA_964236475.1). GTDB lineage: Bacteria > Verrucomicrobiota > Verrucomicrobiia > Chthoniobacterales > SZAS-18 > CAHJWO01. The sequence continues at coordinate 663 of CAXSED010000220.1, read as the reverse complement.
GGTCACCACCGCCGCGAGGGCCACGGTCGCCGCCGCGGGGACGGTTTTCAGCGGCGGCAGCGTTCTGTTGTTCGGCAGTTTCGCCAGCGGCGAGTTCGCGCTTACAGATCCAGCATTTGACGCCGATCTTGCCGTAAAGGGTGTTCGCCTCGTGGAAGCCGTAGTCGATGTGAGCGCGGAGCGTGTGCAACGGCGTCTTGCCGTCGCGGGTGAGTTCCGCGCGGGAAATTTCCGCGCCGTTGAGACGGCCCGCCACGCGGAGCTTGATGCCCTGCGCGCCGAAATCCATCGTCGTGGCCACCGCTTTCTTCATCGCACGGCGGAAACTGATACGACGCTCCAACTGGAGGGCGATATTCTCGGCGACGAGTTGGGCTTCGAGTTCCGGCGTCTTGATCTCTTGGATGTCGATTTTGACGGACTTGCCGCCCGACATCTTGGTGATGTCCTCGGTCATCTTCTCGATTTCCGCACCCTTGCGTCCGATGACGATACCAGGGCGGGCGGTGAAGATGGTCACGCGCAGGCTGTTCCAAGCACGTTCGATGACGATCTTCGCCACGGCAGCACTCTGGAGCTTTTTCTTGACGTACTGACGAATTTTAAGGTCCGCGTGCAGGAAGTCAGGGTACTCCTTCGGGTTGGCGTACCAGCGTGAACGCC
>CAXSED010000219.1:0-3799 GCA_964236475.1 uncultured Chthoniobacterales bacterium | reverse complement strand
ACCGGCCAGTTCATCGACGTGAACCAGGAGGCGTGCGACAGCTTGGGCTACACGCGCACCGAACTGCTGGCCCTCTGCGCCCGGGAGGTTGACACCGGCTTCGACTCCGAAAAGCAGGCTGACCGCTGGAAGAGCATGGTGCCAGGCGTGGCCAACACCACCAACGGCACCCTGCGCCGCAAGGACGGCACGACATTCCCCATCGAGTCGCGCATCGCTGTGTTCCGCTCCGAGGGCCAGAAGCTGGTGCTCGCCCTGGTGCGCGACATCACCGAACGCAAGCGCGCCGAGGAAGCCCTCCAGCAGACCCACGAACAGCTCGAAGCCCGCGTGGCCGAGCGCACCGCCGAACTCGCCCGCGCCAACGACGTGCAAGTCGCGGCGTTGGAAGCCCTGCGCCGCAGCGAGCTGCGCATCGCCCGCATGACCGCCAACGTGCCCGGCATGGTCTATCAGCTCCTGCTGCAAGAGGACGGCACGGCGAGTTTTCCGTACGTCAGCGAGGGTTGTCGCGAACTCTTCGGCCTGGAACCAGCGACCATGCGCCCGGACGCCTGCACGCTGCTCGACCTGATCCACCCGGAGGACATCAGCGCGTTTCTGACCACGCTCGACGCCTCGAAACTTTCCGGCGCGGCCTGGGCCTGGGAGGGCCGGTACATCACCGGGACCCTCCGCGAAACCCGCTGGCTGCAAGGCACCGCCCGGCCCGAACGCCAGCCCGACGGTTCCACGCTCTGGGACGGCCTGCTGCTCGACATCACCACGCGCAAACGCGCCGAGCAGGAGATCGAGGACCGCGCGCGGCAGGCCGCCGCCGTGGCCGCGCTGGGCCAGAGCGCGCTTGCCAGCAGCAACCACCTCAGCCTCGCGCAAACGGCGGCGAACGGGGTCATCAACACGCTGGGCGTCGAAATGTGCATCGTTACGGAGTTGCTACCCGGTGGGCGGGAATTGGTGGCCCGCGCCGGGGCCGGGTTCGACAGCAACATCACCGACACGACTTTTCCCGCCGGGGCAGAATCGCTGGCCGGTTACACCATCCTCGAAGGCCAGCCGCTCATCATTGAAGACCTGCGCGTCACGACCCGTTGCAAGATCAGTTCGCTCTGGCTGGGCAACGGGGCCATCAGCAGCCTAAGCGTGGTGATCCAAGGGCGCGGCCAACTGTTGGGCGCGCTGTGCATCGCCGCCCGGCAACCCCGGCAATTCGACCCGGAAGACATCAATTTCCTCCAATCTGTGGCCAACGTGCTCGCCAGCACGATGGACCGCGCGCGCGACGAACAGGCCCTGCGCAAGAGCGAGGCGCGCAACGCCGCCATCCTGCAAACCGCGCTCGACCCCATCATCACCATCGACCACGACGACCTGATCGTGGAGTTCAACCCGGCGGCGGAAAAAACCTTCGGCTACGGACGCGCCGCCGCGCTGGGTCGGCCATTCAGCGAGTTGGTGCCCAACGTGCTCGGCGTGAGCGCGAAGAACCTCGGCGAGCGCATCGAACTGCCCGCCCGCCACGCCACCGGCGCGCTCATCACGGCGGAACTCGCCGTCACGCAGATTCCGGTCGATGGCCCGGCGTTGTTCACCGCGTACCTGCGCGACATCACCCAGCGCAAGCAGGCGCAGGAGGCCATGCGCGCGGCCAAGGAGGAAGCCGAGCGCGCCAATAATGCCAAGAGCGAGTTTCTTTCCCGCATGAGCCATGAGTTGCGCACCCCGCTCAACGCGATTCTCGGCTTCGGCCAGCTTTTGCAGATGCAGGGACTCGCCCCTGCGCAGAACGACCGCGTCGGCCACATCGTCAACGCCGGGCGGCACTTGCTCGACCTCATCAACGAGGTGCTCGACATCGCGCGCATCGAGGCCGGGCGGGTCGAACTATCCCTCGAACCCGTGCGCGTGTCGGACGCGCTCACCGAAACGCTCGACCTCATCCGCCCGCTGGCCAACGAGCGCGGCGTGACGCTGGAAACCATCACCGGCGAACACCCGCTGCACCAGGGACACGTCATGGCGGACCGCCAGCGGTTCAAGCAGGTCCTCCTGAACCTGTTCTCCAACGCCGTGAAGTACAACCGTCAGGGTGGGCACGTGCAACTGACCTTCGAGACCACCGAGGGCGGACGCCTGCGCCTGAGCGTGGCCGATACCGGCGTGGGCATCGCGCCGGAAAATCTGGCCCGGCTGTTCGTGGCGTTCGACCGCCTGGGGGCCGAGCACTCCGCCATCCAGGGCACGGGCCTGGGGCTGGCGTTATCCAAGCGGCTCATCGAGGCGATGGGCGGGCAGGTCGGCGTCGAGAGCAAACTCGGCGAGGGTACCCGTTTCTGGGTGGAGCTGCCGCGCGCCGAGAGCCAGCTCGAACTCATCGCCCGCCAGGGGCGCGTCACCGGCACGCCTACCGGCATGGAATCGCTCGCGGGCGTCCACGACGTGCTCTACATCGAGGACAACCTTTCCAACCTGACCCTGATCGAGCACCTGCTGGCCGATCATCCCGAAATCCGGCTGATGACCGCCATGCAGGGCGGCCTGGGGCTGGACCTCGCGCGCCAGCACTTGCCGGACCTCATCCTGCTCGACCTTCACCTGCCCGACCTGCCCGGCTGGGACGTGCTCGCGGCATTGCAAGCGGACGAGGCGACGCGGGCGATCCCGGTCGTGGTCGTCAGCGCCGACGCCACGCCGCGCCAGGTCGAAAAACTTATGAAGGCGGGAGCGCGCGCCTACCTCACCAAACCCTTAGAAGTCGAACGCTTCCAGCGTCTGTTGCGCCAATTGCTTGAACCCCAGGTTTCTCCCGGATGAACACGCATTTCGTGGGTGCATTTTGCAGTGGTCCGGGGTGGATGGCGATCTCCGGGCACCATGGAGAGGGCACGCGCCAACCAAATGTCGCTTGGAGGTCGCCATCCACCCCGGACCACTGCAAACGCTTTCGTCATACTCAGGCTTTATGAATCAGGAACCACTGTTGGGAATGCGGATTTTGATCGTGGACGACGAGCCGGTGAACATCGCCCTGCTCGAAGACCTGCTGCAATTCAGCGGTTATTCGCAGTTCGTTTCCACGAGCGATCCGCGCCGCGTGCTCGCGCTCTGCCAGGAGCGTCGGCCCGACCTGATCCTTTTGGATTTGAACATGCCGCTGCTCGACGGATTCGGCGTGATGAAACAACTTTCCGGCGAGATCGCGGCGGGCGAGTGTGTTCCCATCCTGGTGCTGACCGCCGACATCGGCCTGGAAACTAAACGCCGCGCGCTCTCGGCGGGCGCGACGGACTTCCTCACCAAGCCCTTCGATCCGGTCGAGGTCCTTCTGCGCATCAAAAATCTGCTCAAGACCCGCCACCAGCATTTGCAACTCTCCGACCAGAAAACGCTGCTCGAAGACAGCGTGCGCGAACGCACGGCGGAGCTGCGCGAAACGCTGGCCCGACTCCGCGACGCGCAGAACCACCTCATCACCCAGGAACGCCTCAGTGCGCTCGGCTCAATGACGGCGGGCATCGCCCACGATTTCAACAACGTGCTGTCGTTGATCCTCGGCTACAGCGAAATGCTCATGCGCAGCCTCCAGCGGCCCGATGGCGCGCGGATGGCGACTCCGTTGTTGGGCACGATCATCACCGCCGCGCAGGATGCCGCCAAGATGTTCAACCGGCTGCGGGAATTCTATCGTCCGGCAGACGCGGGCAAGTCGCGCCAGTTGATGGACATCAACGGGTTGGTCGAACAGGCCGTGGCGTTGACGCGTCCGCGCTGGCACGGGCAGGCGCTGGGCCAGGGGGCG
>CAXSED010000218.1:0-3884 GCA_964236475.1 uncultured Chthoniobacterales bacterium | reverse complement strand
AAACTTCCGCTTGGGAATGCCCGTCTGTCTGCGAAGCTCCCTCTTCGTCTGGAAATCGTCGTAAGGAAGCAGGAGCTTCCCGAGCCAGTGCGTTCCCAAGCAGGAGCTTGGGAACAAGGGAAAAGACCTAAATTTCTCGGCTTCCCTTTCCCTTTTCATCCTTCATCCTTTTCTTCCATGTCTCGTCTCGTCGTCATCGACCATCCTCTCGTGCAGGTGAAGCTTGGCGTGCTGCGCGAACAGACGACTTCCTCGCCGGACTTCCGCCGCGCGCTGCGGGAATGCGCCGCGCTGATGTTCTTCCAGGCCACCGCCGACGTGTCCACCGCTCCGATCACCGTGCAGACCCCGCTGGCTCCGTGCCCGGCGGTCGCGCTGGCGCGTCCCTTGGTGCTCGCGCCGATCCTGCGCGCCGGGTTGGGCCTGCTCGAAGGAGTGTTCGACCTCGTGGCCGACGCGCAGATCGCCCATCTCGGCATGTACCGCGACGAACGCACGCTCAAGCCTGTCACCTATTACGCCAAGGTGCCGCCGGACATTGGCGAGTCGGAAGTGATCCTGCTCGACCCGATGCTGGCGACCGGCCACAGCGCGGCGGCGGCGGTCACGGCATTGCAGGAAGCGGGCGCGCGGCACATCCGCTTCCTGTGTCTGGTGAGTTGTCCGGCGGGGGTCGAGCATTTCCATTCGCAACACCCGGACGTGCCGGTCTACACGGTGGCGGTGGACGAACGGCTCAATGACCAGGGCTACATCGTCCCGGGCCTGGGCGACGCCGGGGACCGTTTCTTCGGGACGTAAGCAACGAAATTGCCCTTGCTGCCAAACGATTCAACATTGAAGCTTCTGCCCATGGACCAACCGCTTTTGCCTACCGACGCCATCCTCGCCGCTCTCCATTGGCGGTATGCCACCAAGAAGTTCGACGCGTCCCGCCAGCTTTCCGCCGAGGAATGGGCCAAGCTCGAACAGGCGCTCGTGCTCGCGCCGTCGTCTTACGGATTGCAGCCTTACAAGTTCATCGTGGTCACTGATCCGGCACTCAAGGCGCAACTCAAGCCCGCTGCCTACGGTCAGTCGCAATTCACCGATTGCTCGCACGTCGTCGTCTTCGCGGCCCGTACGGACGTGACCGACCAGGACGTGGAACACTACATGGCGCGCATCGGCGAGGTGCGCGGCGTTGAACGCGCCCGCCTCGATGGGTTCGCCAACGTGATCAAGGGCGACGTGGTCAACGGCCCGCGCCACGTGATGGCCAAGGAATGGTGCGCCCGACAGGCGTACATCGCGCTGGGCCAGTTGATGACCGTGGCCGCGCTGGCCAGCATTGACGTTTGCCCGATGGAGGGTTTCTCGCCCGACCAGTTTACTGAAATCCTCGGGTTGGGCGCGCGAGGTTACGCTGCGGTCGTCGCCGCCACGGTGGGGCACCGCGCGCCGGACGACGGCGCAGCCAGCCTGCCCAAGGTGCGCTTCCCTGCCGGGGAGTTAATCGAGCATCGCTAAGGGTCAAGGTGGATGGCGACGTCCTAGCACCATTAGATTGTACTACGGCAAAGCCGTCTTGAATTTCAGGCGGCGGAGCCGCGAGGGGAACCAATGGTGCCCGGAGGTCACCATCCACCCAGGGAGCCAGCACGGCGAATCCCGTCCGAACGAAATCGCAGGGTAGCGTGTCTACGCTTCTGCTGTATTTTCACGGGACCGCTCCGTTTCCTCTCCCCCCGACATGGCCCGCCGCGCGAACTCGAAAATCCGTCCGTTGTGGGTCGCGTTGATTCTCGGCGCGCTGGCGCTGGCGGCTGCCGTGGGCGTGCTGGTGCAGAACACCGGCGGCGATCCCTTCCGCACTGACCAGGAACTGGACATCGACGAGTACCTCACCAACGCCAATAGCCTCCAGGGCAACGTTTACAAAATCCACGGCAGCATCGCGCAATCCCTCGGCTACTCGCGCGAGAAGGGGCGGTTGTTTTCCGTCAACGTGTCGGGCCGGGATAGCGGTGACGGCAACGGCAGCGGCGGCGGCGTTTTGCCGGTGCTCGTGCCGAAGGATTTGAGCTATCTTAACCTCCAGAAAGGCCAGCAGTACATCTTCCGCTTGCAGGTCGGCGACGCCGGGTTGCTCCGCGCGTTGGACATGAAAAAAAGCTCCTCGTGATTTCTCCCTCCATGAAGCGTCTGCTCCCATCCATCCTCCCGGCGGTTTTCCTGCTGTCCGGCGCGGTCGTCCTCCCGGCGCAGGTGCCCGACGCCCCGGCCCCCGCGCCCGCTCCGTCCAACACGCAGACCCAGTCTGCGCCGCCCGCGCAGCAATCCTCTGCGCCGGCCAACGGCGGCGGCAATAGCAACGGCAACGGCGGCAACAACGGCAATACCACTCTCGGCAAGGACGCGCCGTTTTTCGATCCCGGCAGCGAGGTCCTGAGCTGGGACGGCAAGCACTGGAACATCAACAACAATCGGCTTTTCAGCGCGCGGTTCGAGAAGTATCTCAATTCCGAGGCCGAGACCGGCGCGGACGCCGCCAAGTACCGCCAGATCATCACGACGATCCTGGCCCGGTTGTCGCCCTACCAGATCAACCCGGGGACGCTCGACGAGGCGTTCCGGCTGCTGCCCGAGGCGTCTAATTTCGAGATCGACGCCAACCTGAGCGACGCGCTGGCCAGCAGCGTTTACAGCGTGTGGCAGGCCCGGCGCGAGGATGGCCGCCTGCTGCAAGCCAATCAGTCGCTCGACAACGAGGCGCGGGGGGTCCGCTGGAACGCCCGCGTCACCAGCCAGACCAACGCCACCGAGGTGCCCGTCGGCAAGAACGAGCAGGCCCGTTACGACAAGGACGCGACCACGCGCCGGACCATCGAGATGGACCCCTACGTCAAGCGCATGGCCGAGATCCAGGGTATGCGCTCGGCCAACCTCGCCAAGCGCGAGTTGAGCGAACTCCAGACCAAGATCGAGTTCCAGGCTTTAGTCGTGCAGTTTTTCATTCAGCGGCGGTTCCAGCATGTGCTCATGGGCACGATGTTTTACCGCGCGGTGTTCGGCGACGGCGACACCACCCTCAAGCTCAACGGCGAGGCTAAGAAAATGTTCGACACGACCACCGGGATGCCGCCTACGGTCAGCGTGCTCGATTCGCTCGCTAAGGAAGCGATGCGCGACGCCCGCGAGGGCGTCGAGTCGTACAAGTTCCTGCTCGGCAAGAACGAACTCGAAAGCGCGACCAAGCGGCTGGCGGAAGCGTTCGTCGTCGGCGAATTTATGCCGGAACTGCGCACCCTCTCGCGCGACGACAAACGGCAGGCGCTCCTGTTCACACAGAAAAGCAACCAACTTATCTCCGTGCTGGAGGTCAAGGACTACACGCTGGCGGAAAAGCTGGTCAAACAACTCGAAACGACCGCCAAGGATTTCGACAATTCCAAGCCGATGGCGGCCATCGAAACAGCGCGCACCGTCGCGGCGATGCATCTGGCCAAGGCCCGCAACGCTGCCGTCAGCAACGACCGCGTCACCCTCGAAGCCGAGTTGAAAGAGGCCACGGAAATCTGGCCGCGCAACCCGGCGCTGGCCGACCTGAGCACGTCGATTTTTTCCCAGAGCGACGTGCAATCGAAGGCGCTGCTGGATTTCGACCAACTCCGCTCCCAGCATAACTACCGCCAGATTTACGACGACCGGATGCGCTACATCGCGGCCACGGCAATGTCGCCCGAGCGTCAGACGCAGCTCAAGGAAGTGCTCGGCGACATGCAGACCATCGAGGAGGCCATCCTCAAGAGCCAGGAGGTCGCCAAGCACGGCGACTACGCCGGGGCCTGGGAAACCGTCGAGCAGGTCTTCAAGAAATACCCCGACGATAACAAGCTCAACCA
>CAXSED010000217.1:0-3906 GCA_964236475.1 uncultured Chthoniobacterales bacterium | reverse complement strand
CTCAACCGCCGCGCCACCCCCGCCCCGCACGTCGCCGAGGCCGTCGCCGCGATCATCGCCGAGGTCCGCGCCACCGGCGACGCCGCCCTCTGGACGCTGGGCACACGCTTCGGCGGCCCCGCCCACACCCCCGGCGCGTCCCTGCACGTCACCGCCGACGAATTCACCGCCGCCGCCCGCGCCATCGACGCCCGCACCCAGCACGCCATGGCCGAGGCGCACGAAAACATCCGCGCCTTCGCCCTCAAGGGCCTGCGCCACGACTGGCACCTGCACAACCGCCAAGGCGTCCAGGTCGGCGAACGTTTCGATCCCTTCCCGCGCGTCGGCGTCTACGTCCCCGGCGGCACCGCGCCGCTCGTTTCCACGGCGTTGATGACCGTCACCCTCGCCGCCGCCGCGCGCGTCCCCGAGATCGTCGTCACCACCCCCGCCGACGCCCACGGCCACGTCGCCCCCGCGCTCCTCTGCGCGCTCGAACTCGCCGGGGCCACCGAGGTCTACAAGGTCGGCGGCGCCCAGGCCATCGCCGCCCTCGCCTACGGCACGGAGTCCATCGCGCCCGTCGTCAAAATCTTCGGCCCCGGCAACGCCTACGTCATCGAGGCGAAACGCCAGGTGTTCGGCCCCGTGTCCGTGGACCAACTCCCCGGCCCGAGCGAAATCCTCGTCCTCGCCGACCGCACCGGCCGCCCCGAATGGATCGCCGCCGACCTGCTCGCCCAGGCCGAACACGGTGCGAACAGCGTCATCGGCCTCGTCACCGACCACGCCCCGCTGCTCGACGCCGTCCGCGCCGCGCTAGGGCGCCAACTCGCCCAACTCCACCGCCAGGCCCAACTCGGCCCCGTGTTGGAAAAGGACACGTTCTTCTGCCTGGTGGAAAACCTCGATCAGGCCATCGCGCTGGCCAACGATTTCGCGCCCGAGCACCTGTCCGTCTGCACCGCCGACCCCGACGCCGTGGCGGCGCGCGTCCACACGGCGGGGGCGATCTTCCTGGGCGGCTGGTCGCCGGTGGCCGGGGGGGATTTCCTCGCGGGCCCCAGCCATACGCTGCCGACGGGCGGCGCGGGCAAAGGCTTCGCCGGGCTGACGGTGGACCAGTTCCAGCGGCGCACGAGCCTGATCCGTTTCGACGAAAAGAGCCTGCGCCAATCCGTTTCGACGATCCAGGCCTTCAGCGCCCTCGAAGGCCTCGACGCCCACGGCCGCTCCGCCACCATCCGCTTCGATTGACGGTCATCCGCGATAAACATCCTTGCGGTGGCGCACCCGTTGAATCTCGACGATGTGCGACTCGGTCAAGACTTCGTAAATAACGCGGTAGTCGCCGACGCGGATACGATAGGTGCGCTCGGAGCCGGAAAGCTTCTGCGAACCATGCGGCAAAGGGTCAGTAGCCAGTTGCCCGACCGCCTCGATCACGCGCGCCACCTCCTGACGCGGCAAACTGCGAACGTCTTTCCTGGTGGAGTTGCGCCACTGGATACTAAAGGGTTCCATCGCGCTGGAGGTCGGCGACGAAAGCCTCGTGCGGGATCACCGGCTCGTCGCGGCGTTCGGCGACCAACGCAAGGTCTTCCAAATCCTCCAGCAATTTTTCATAATCGCCGATGGGCAGCACCACGGCGGTGCGGTCGCCGCGCTCGTCGGTGAGATATTGGAGCGTCTGGCTCATGAGCCGTATGCTAAGCTCCGCCGTTTGCGTTGTCGAGTGCGCGTCACACCGCCCTCCAACGGGCGGCGCAGGCAAAGGCTTCGCCGGGCTGACGGTGGACCAGTTCCAGCGGCGCACGAGCCTGATCCGTTTCGACGAAAAGAGCCTGCGCCAATCCGTTTCGACGATCCAGGCCTTCAGCGCCCTCGAAGGCCTCGACGCCCACGGCCGCTCCGCCACCATCCGCTTCGATTGATATTTAAATGTTGCTTTGCGTAGCTGAGTACGATGCTTCATCGCATGACTGTGAAAACGAAAATTCTCTACGGTTTCGTTATCGCTACAGGCATCCTTGTGCTGAGCCCGTTTCTAATCAGTTTGGCTGACTTAACCCTGCTAGGTGGCTTGCACAGCAGATTCTCGGCGTTGTTCGACCCGCAAGCCTCCGCATCGGAATTGCCTCCGCAGTTTTCGATCACGCTTGATGGCGTTCACGCCAGCTTCAAGCGCGGCTCTGCTGATTATGATCAATTCCTTGATCTGTTTCATTGGTGCCGCTCGGCCGAAGCATCAATAGCAGCGGGACCGAGGCCTCCATTTCGCTCAGCGGTATACTGTGGCGAATTGACGATTCCTTACGGCGGCTGGCCCTTTTCTTTCAAGGTGCTTCAATCCAATGTGAACGACCGCTACTTTTGGATAGCAGAGCCACATGCCTTGGGAACTCATTTTCCAGGCTTTCACGATGATGGTCGGCTGATGCAATTCCTTCGGCAGCGTGCTAAACGGCAATGACGTTGCACCATCGTTCTGAACCTAGATTTAGTATAAATCGGCTCGCCGCAACACGGTAGATCACCGATTCGGCGTGAAACGTGTCGCCGCAACGCTGCGGGCCTCCGATTTAGCGTCGTTTGGCTTGCCGCAGCGTGGCGGACCTCCGATTTAGCGTAAATTAACTCGCCGCAGCGCTGCGGGGCGGTGATTCGACGTCAATCGGGACGCCGCAACGTGGCGGGGGGTCGTTTTTGACGGTTTCGACGCTCGGCGCGGCGGAAAAGGCTTGGTTTGCCACCCCCATTCGGGTTGAATCCGGGGAACACTCTCCATCCCGACCCTTTATGGCGCAAAATCCTCTCCCGAAACTCACCGGCTCCCTGCTCATCCTCGCCGGGAAATGCGAGGCGGGCCTGACCACTTACGCCACGCCGCTGGGCATCACCCAGATCACCCCCGCCAGCCTCGCCGCCGACGCCGCCGCGTTGTCCACCGCCGTGGGTGATTTCAACGCCACCCGCGCCTGACTCACTCCCTCACCTGCCCGTTACCACGAATGACGTATTTGTAGGTGGTCAGTTCTTCCAAGCCCATCGGGCCGCGGGCGTGGAGCTTGTCTGTGCTGATGCCGATTTCCGCGCCGAAACCGAACTCTCCGCCATCCGTGAAACGCGTGCTGGCGTTCCAGTAAACAGTGGCGGAATCCACCTCGTTGAGGAACTGTTCGGCCCGGATAGGGTCGGCGGTGATGATGGCATCGCTGTGGTGCGAACCGTGAGTCTCGATGTGCGCGATGGCCTCGTCGATGTCGTCCACGATTTTGACGGCGAGCTTGAGTTCGAGAAATTCGGTGGTCCAGTCGGCGGCGGTGGCCGGGAGAACGTGGTCGCCGAGCAGGCGGCGGGTACTGTCGTCGCCGTGCAGTTCGACGCCGCGCTCCCAGAGAGCGGCGGCAGCTCGCGGGAGATATTCAGCGGCGATGGACCGGTGGACGAGCATCGTTTCCAGCGCGTTGCAGACGCCAGGACGCTGGCACTTGCCGTCTACGACGATCTTCACAGCCATTTCCGGGTCGGCGGCCTGATCCACATAGAGGATGCAAACGCCGTGGTAGTGCTTGATGACGGGCATCCGCGCATGCCGGACCACGGTTTCGATGAGTGACGTGCCGCCGCGTGGGACGAGCAGATCGACGTAACGGTCCATCTCGGCGAGAAGACGGACGGCCTCGCGGTCGGGAGACGCGATGAGCTGAATGCAGTTGGCGGGCAATCCGGCGGACGCAGCCCCTTCGCGCAGGGCAGCGGCCACGGCGAGGTTGGTGCGCAAGGCCTCGCTGCCGCCGCGCAGGATGGCGGCATTGCCGGTTTTTGTGCAGAGAACGGCGGCGTCGCTGGTGACGTTCGGGCGGGACTCGTAGATGATGCCCACGACGCCGATGGGCACGCGCCGCTTGGTGATTTCGATGC
>CAXSED010000216.1:0-3907 GCA_964236475.1 uncultured Chthoniobacterales bacterium | reverse complement strand
GGCGCGGAGGGCAACCCGTTCGTCGAAGCGTTCGCGCCGCTGGCCGAAACCGTGGCCCGTCTCGGCGCGATGAATTCCCTCTCGCAGACCGTCCTGAAATTGACGGTCCCCGGCGTGCCGGACATTTACCAGGGCTGTGACACCTGGGATTTCAGCCTCGTCGATCCCGACAACCGCCGCCCGGTGGACTACGCCCAGCGCAAACAGGCACTCGACGCGCTCGCGGGCAGCCAGCCCGGCGACCTGCTCGCCCACTGGCCGGATGGCCTGGTCAAACTGTTCGTCCTGCGCGCGATCCTGCGCTACCGCAAAGAGCACCCGGATTTGTTCGGCCAGGGTACCTACCGCCCGCTGAAAGTTTCCGGCCCGCACGCGGACAGCGTGATGGCATTTGTGCGCGAGCACGAGGGCCAGTCGGTGGTGGTGATCGTCCCGCGCGTCACGTCCCGGCTGGGCGAGGGCTTTCCGGTGGGTGACCGCTGGAACGGCACGACGGTCACGTTGGGAGCGGAAATTCCGGGTTCCTGGCGCGAACTTTTCACGGGCCGCACGATCCCAGAGTCCGACGATCCCGCGCTGCCACTGGCTGGGGTGCTTGCGGATTTTCCGCTGGCGATTTTGACGCGGCATTGAAAGTGCGGCTATTGATCCCTCATGCCGCCGCCATCCTCTTCGCCCGCCCGCGTCAACGTCCTCGGTGTCGGCATCAGCGTGCTCAACCAGACGCGGGCACGGGAAATCCTCTTCGACGCCGTCCGCAACAAGCGGCGCGGCTACGTGACCGTCACCAACGTCCACGCGGTCAGCGAGGCGCAGGCCGACCCGGGCTACAAATCCATCCTCAACCGCGCGCTGCTCTGCACGCCCGACGGGATGCCGATGGTGTGGATCGGTAAAAGCCACGGGTACCGCGAGATGGGCCGCGTCTACGGGCCGGACCTGATGCTCAACCTCTGCGAACATTCGGTCCAGGCCGGGTTCACGCATTTCCTCTACGGCGGCAAGCCCGGCGTGGCGGACGACCTGCGGCGCACGCTGGAAAACCGGTTCCCCGGACTGCGCGTGGTGGGCACGTACTGCCCGCCGTTCCGTCCGCTCAACGAGGGGGAGAGGGAAAACTTGCAGGAGATCGTGGCCGGGTTGCAGCCGGATTTTTTCTGGGTGGGGATCAGCACGCCCAAGCAGGAAAAGTTCATGGCCGAATACCTGCCCGTGTTGCGCGAGGCCAAGATTTTCCTGGGGGTTGGCGCGGCGTTCGACCTGCTGACGGGTCACGTTCGGCAGTCCCCGGCGTGGATGCAGCGAATCGGGATGGAGTGGTTTTTCCGGCTCACGCAGGAACCCCGGCGGCTGGCGTGGCGATACCTGGTTTACAACCCGCTTTTCGTGGTCCGGTTGATCCTGCAAGGACTCCACCCGGAGCGTTATCCGCTCGAATAGCGCCGCCCGGCATTGATCAAAGGGACGGGCACATTACCCAAATTGGGACCTGACCAAATCGCGCGACGAAATTTACGAGGCGTCGGCGAAAAGGGTAGGGTGAGACCATCGACAGGAAGAAACGCGTGTTCTTTATTCGTTCCACAAGGTTTTCACGGGATGGACCGTCCAGGCTCCGGCCTGCCGCGCCTCGTCGAAACGCCGCGAAAAATCACCCAGGCTGCTGATGAAACGGCCCTGCTCCCGCCAGTCCCGCAGCCGGTAACCCAGATGGTGCGCCACCGTCGGCAGCCAGAGTTCCAGGTAGACCGGAAACGGCTCCGGCTGCCCGGCGACGGCGTCGAACGCCGCCCGCGTCCAGAACGAGCCCGTGCCGAACATCGACAGCACCGTCGTCCGATCCTGCCGCACGCTGATCCCTCGCCAGAAATCCGCGAAACCGGGCAGCCCCGCGTGGTAGAGAAAATGCGGCTGGTTCGTTTCGTCCACCCGCGCCAATTCGAACGCCAGCACGTCGGCGTGTTCCTCTTCCAGCCGGGCGAGTTGGCGTGCGTTGAGATCCGGCACGATGGGCACCTGGTCGTACTCGGCGAAGTGGACGTGCGTGAAATCCCGGTCCACCAGCCAGCGTGCCGTCTCGCGGAAGATGCCCGAATAACTCTGGCGTTCCCGCGAGTGCTGGCGCGTTTGCAGGCGTTCGTCCTCGACGCGGATCTTGTGCGGGTGGGCGATCTGCCTGAACACCGCCTCGTCGCCGTTGAAGGCCACGAGGGTATTGTCCGCCGGACAGTAATCGCGCCACCAGGCGAGCATCCGCGTAATCGCCGCCGGGGGCTGGTGGGTCACGAGCAGGTTAAGGACGCGGCTCATGGGGGAAATCCGGCGGCGGGTGCGCCGTGAAACCGAGTTCCTGTTTCCAATAGGTCAGCCGGTCCTGCGGGACGAACACCGGGCGCACCGCCGCGTCCAGGCCGATGACGTGAACCTTGCCCCGGAAAGAAACCAGCAGCGCGCGACCTAGCAGTTGCCCGGTGTGTACGTCACGCACCGGCGAGCCGAAACCCCGCGCCGCTCTGAGCACCACGGCGCGCAACGTCAGTTTGAGCTTGTTCATCATGCTAGGACGTGACCGCTTCGCCGGTCTGCCGATGGTCGCCGAGCGCCTTTCGGATGGCTTCGATGCGTTCGGTCGCCAGCCGGTCGAAGTCGAATTGCGCGGCCCAAACAATGCCGTCGGCGCGCAGGCGGGCGTGCCGGGAGTCGTCGGAGAGCAGGGCGCGCAGGGCTTCGGCGGCAGCCTCACCGTCCCGGAAATCGACGATGAGCGCGTGCTCGCCTGTCACCTCATGCATGATGGGAATGTCGTTGACCACGCACGGCGTCCCGCACGCCATGGCCTCGACGACGCAGCGCCCGAAGGTTTCCTCCCGGCTGGCCAGCACGAAGGCGCGCGCCTGCCGGTACAGCGGCGCGAGCCAGGCGTCCTCCACCCAGCCGGGGAAGCGCACATCGTTCTCGATCCCGAGCGCGGCGGCCTGCGTCCGGGCGGTGTCCTTGCCGCCCTGCCAGTTGCCGCCGACCATGACCAGCGGGTGCTGCGCGCGGAACGCCGGGTCCAACCGGGCGTAGGCCGACAGCAGCAGGTTGGCCTGTTTATAGGGATAAAAGTTGCTGACCCAGAGCAGGTAGCCCGGCAGGAGACCGAGCTTTTCGGCGAGGAAACCGGCCTCGCCGGGCGCGGCGTCGGGATGGAACTGCCCGTGCTGGAGTCCCTCGTAACTCACGGTTAGCCGGTCGCGGCAGCCGGGGAAAACTTCCAGAATTTGCCGGGCGGCAAACTGGGAATTGGTCACAATCCCCTCCGCCATGCGCACCCCGCGATCCACGACGAACCCGCGATACAGCCGCCGGACGAGGCCCACGCGGTTGGTGCGGTCGAGATGCTGGAGCGAGAACAGGTGCATGATCGTCGGCAGGCATCGGCGCAACGGCGCGAAACCGACGGTCAGCAGTGCCGCCGCACCGTGCCGCCGGGCCGCCGCCGGGACGAGGAAGTGATCGGCGAATAGGCGGGGGCCGAGTCGGTCGTTGGCCGGGTAGCGGCGGACGACCTCCACCCGCGGATTGTCCAGCGTCCAGGTCTGGTTGGGACCGGCGAAGATCAGCCAGTCCACGTCGGGAAAAAGCCGCAGCGCGTGGGCCACGAACTCGTCGAAGAGCGTCGTCAGCCCCGTTTTGTGCACCGGGTTTTCGCAGAGGATGGAAAGGGCAAGTTTCACCGGGAATCGGAGCCGCCGGTCGCAGCGTGGAGCTGGGCGTAGATTTCGGTGAGCACCCGGGCGTGTTCTGCCCAGGAGAAACGCCGGATGTTCTCGAACCCACGCCGCGTCAGGTCCGCGCGGGTCTCGGGATCGGCAACGGCGGCGCGGACCTTGGCGGCAAGATCGTCGGCGTCGGTGGGAGCGTG
>CAXSED010000215.1:0-3979 GCA_964236475.1 uncultured Chthoniobacterales bacterium | reverse complement strand
CCCATCACCCCGCGCGCGGGCAAGGCCGTGGAAATCCAGGCGCTCTGGCTCAACGCGCTTTACCTAATGTCCGCCAATTCTCCGCGTTGGCGCGATCTCTACGAACAGGGAACGGCCAGTTTCGCCCGCAAGTTCTGGAACCCGACGCGCGGCTGCCTCTTCGACGTGGTCGATGCGGACGGCACCCCCGGGTGCAACGACGCGAGCCTGCGCCCCAACCAGATTTTCGCGGTCGGCGGCCTGCCTCTGGTGCTGCTGCCCGCCGAGCAGGCACAGGCGACGGTGGCGTGCGTCGAACGCGAGCTGCTGACGCCGATGGGGCTGCGCACCCTTGCGCGCAGTGAACCGGGCTATGCGCCACGTTACGAAGGCAACCCGTCGCAGCGGGACAGCGTGTATCACCAAGGAACGGTCTGGCCGTGGCTGTTGGGGCCGTTCGTGGAAGCATGGATGCGAACGCAGGGTGACGGCAAAACCGCCCGGGCCGACGCGCGCGCCCGGTTTGTCGATTCGCTGCTGGCCGGGCTACGCGATTCCGCCGGGCTGAATCATCTGCCCGAAATTACCGACGCCGAGCCACCCTATGCGCCGAAAGGCTGCCCGTTCCAGGCTTGGTCCACGGCGGAGTTGACCCGGCTGGCGCTGGGAGTATTGAAGTAGGATGAACGTGCCCGTCCGCCTTGCCTTCGTCTTCCTCTGCTGGTTGGCCACGTCACAGACGACGTTCGCCGAGTCCGCCTCCAGTCTGGACGTTCCGCCGACACAGACACTTGCTCTGACCCTCACCGCCAAGGGCGTGCAGATCTACGAGTGCCGTGCGGTAGCGAACGAACCCTCCAAATTCGAGTGGGTCTTCAAAGCACCCGAAGCCGATCTCTTTGATGCACAGGGTCAGAAGGTCGGGCGGCATTACGCCGGGCCAACGTGGGAATTGACGGACGGCAGCAAGGTGGTCGGTAAGCTAAAAGCCAAAGCCGACGCACCCGACGGCAAAGGCGTCCCCTGGCTCTTGCTCGACGCCGCGCAAGGGAACGGCACAGTCATGGGCAAGGTGCAGAGCATCCAGCGTGTCGAGACGGTGGGCGGTAAAATTCCCGCCGACCCAGCGGATGCGACGAAAGTGGGTCAGGAGAAACGGGTAGACTACACCGCTACGTACAAATTCTACGTCGCCAAGCATTGACACCAGATCGTTGTTGATCGAGCGGCGCAATCTATTTTCCAGACACAAAAATCATGACCTTTGGCTTTCTTGTTTTCATCCTGTCGATAGTAGCTGGTCAGCTCCTTGCCATCCGTGCGGTGAAAACATTATCGGCGGAACAGAAAGCCCTCTTGGTAGACACTTGGTCAGGTCGAATGATCGGGCCCCTTTTGATGATTGCCGTTCTCTACGGATTGATGACCTTGGTGTCAACGTACACCGGCTATTTTCCGTGGCTCACCGCGACATTTATCGCCGTCATGTTTATCTCCACTGGCGGGTTCATGCTTTCGGATTATTGACGCCTACGGCGTTTGGGATTGCCGATAATCTACGTGCGGAGCGTTGGCATCGCACAACTTTTTATGCTGGTTGGTTTAGTATCAATATTTGGGGAGTTGTTTCATTCCCTCTGGCGAATTCATCAAAGGTAATCTGACCGCTCGCGCGGCGGCGTTGCAGGAAGACAGGAGTGACAAAGAAAAGGTGGCCGATCCCTTCCGGGCACCAGCCACCTCTTGGCTAATTTCTGCCGACGCTTGCTGTCAGCTTACTACTTGTTCGCGTAGCGTGGGTCGGGCTGCTTCGCCATCATCAGCAGGTCTTCGGCTTTCGCCGGATGGGTTTCGACCGAGCCGGTGTGCTTGCCGTACTTCGACTTGTCTATGTGGTCCCCGTTCGCCCCGAGGTTTTCGAGACGCTGTTTGTCCTCGTCGGTCAATACCTGCTTGGCCAACGGTTGCAAGTGCCGCACGTCCTTGGCCGTCAGGCCGATGGCCTTGCCCACGTCACTGCCGTAGTCGTCATGCACCAGAAAGAAGTGCCAGAGCATCCGCTCTTGCACGTCACGCTCGCACTGGCCGAGCAGGTTGCCCATGTTCAGCACGAGGTCCTCGCGTTCCCAGTCGTTCATCGTGACAAACCGGGCACGTGCCTGCGCATAATCATTGCGCCGGTCGATGACGCTGCGGGTCAGCTTGCCGTGAATCTCCGGCTGGTGAATCGGATCATGCCGGTCGGACTCCTTTAGCCCGCCGTGGATCGACGGCTCGTAATTCACGTGCGGATTCTGGCCGACCGTATCGACGTGGATGGCCATCTGGCCGTCGCGCTGGTTGGTGGCGACGGGGTGCGTAATGCCTTGCGGCGAGTTGATCTTGAGCTGCAAATAGTTCGTGCCGACGCGGTGCCGCTGCGTGTCCGAGTACGAGAACGTCCGGCCCACGAGCATCTTGTCGTCGGAGAAGTCCAACCCATCCACCAGCACGCCCGTGCCCATAGCGATCTGCTCATTCTCGGCGAAGAAGTTCTCCACGTTGCGGTTGAGCGTCATCGTGCCCACCTTGCGCAGCGGGAACTGGTCTTCCGGCCAGATCTTCGTGTCATCGAGCGGGTCCCAATCCAACTCGGGATGCTCGTCGTCGCTCATCAACTGCACGAACATATCCCACTGCGGAAAATCACCCTTCTTGATGGAATCGAACAGGTCTTTCGACGCGCTGCCGAGATCCTCGCCCTGCACCTTCTTAGCCTCGCTCTCCACGAAGCTATGCACGCCCTCACGTGGGTGGAAATGATACTTCACGATCACCGTCTGGCCGTCCGCGTTGACCATCTTGTACGTATTCACGCCGTAGCCTTCCTGATGCCGATACGAACGCGGGATACCGCGCGGGCTGAACAGAAACGTCAACATGTGCTGCGCCTCGGGCGTCTGGCTCATGAAGTCAAAAATCCGGTTCGCTTCCTGCCGGAACGTCACCGGGTCGGGCTTGAGCGAATGAATGACATCCGGGAACTTGATGGCGTCGCGGATAAAAAACACCGGCAGGTTGTTGCCGACGAGGTCCCAGTTGCCGTCCTCGGTGTAGAACTTGACCGCGAAACCGCGCGGATCGCGAGCCACTTCCGAGGAATCACGGCCACCGATCACCGTGGAAAACCGGATGACCATGGGCGTTTTCTTGCCCGCTTCCTGGAATAACTTGGCGCGGGTATATTTGCTAACGGGTTCGTCACCGATGGTGCCGGTGGCTTCAAACTCGCCGTAGGCCACGAAGCCCCGGGCGTGGACGACCCTTTCCGGGGTACGTTCGCGGTCGAAGTGACTGATTTTTTCGAGGAACTGGTAGTTCTCCAGCGTGGCCGGGCCGCGGTTGCCCACGGTGCGCGAAGACTGGTTGTTGGAAATGGGATGACCCTGGCGCGTCGTCAGGATGTGGTCGGTCGGTTCTTCGGATTGGTTTTCCATGGGCGATTCTGGTTAGTTCAACGAAACCGAACAATGATTCCGTTGAATTCGCAACCGCTTTCTTTATCCTTCAACGATCCGCGCGCTCCATCATCCCCCCATTGCCCAAGTCACCCTGGCGGGCGTTCTCCACGCTCTGGCGGACCCGGTGCGGCTGGCTTTTGTGCGCGTTCTGCTGACGGAGAACGACGGAATCAACTGCGTAGACACCATGACCAAAGCCGGTCTCGTCATGCCCAAATCCACCTGCTCGTTGCACTTCCAGATCCTGCGCAAAGCGGGCGTGGTCTTCAGCCAGCGCCGGGGCGTGAAACTCATCAATTTCCTGCGCCGCGACGATCTCCAAACCCGTTTCCCGGGCCTGTTGGCGACGATCCTCGACGCTTACGAGGTGGAAACCATCCGTTAAAAAGATAGACTCACGGCGACACCGCCAGCCGTTCCACCTTTTCGCCGCCCGCCAGCAGCACGCCGTTTTCCTTGTACGCCTTGAGCCGGAAATGGGTCGCCGTGGAAATCACGCC
>CAXSED010000214.1:0-4033 GCA_964236475.1 uncultured Chthoniobacterales bacterium | reverse complement strand
TGGACCGAAGTTTCGCCGCTGACCACCGCCACCGGGACCCCCGCCAACGCCGGAATCCGCAGGGAGGACGGGTCGGCGGCGCGAACCTCGGCGGGGTCGGCGCGGGGCGGATCATAGGTGATCGGCGCGGCGGTCAGTCCCCAATCCAGCGTGCCGATGTTGGGCGTCTTGGCAAAGGCGGGACCCATCGGCTCGACGGTGACAATGGCCGCAACGAGCCGGGGACGCCGGTCGGCGACGAGCCAGCCAGCGGAGCCGGAAGCTGAGTGAGTCACGATGATTGCCGGTCCGATCCGGTCGAGCAACCGGGCGAGCCGGTCCGCGTCCATCTCCTGCGACGCCGCGAGGTCGGCGGGCAGTGGTCCGAACGGTGCGATGAACGCATCAAGCGCGGCGGCGTCACCCGGATCGAAGGGAAACTGCGTGTGCGTCTTCGCCACCTTGGATGGAAAGAAAACCTCTTCGCCTTCCTCATAAGGAAAGGGCACCCCCATCGCGCCGATGACATCGGGGTGAAAGGGTGAGCGGCCCTGCGTCGGACGATCTATAACGAAGACCGCGTACCCGGCCTCGACGAGGCGTTGTGCCCAGCCGGGCCGACCGTCGGGGGTGTCGAGCCATTCGGTGCCCTGCATCGCGCCGCCGTGCACTAGCACGATGGGATGCGGCTGCGTCACCTGCTCCGGCGATTCCCACGCCACGAACATCGGCCCGCGCTGGTACGTCTTCCCGTCCACGCTGACCCGCTCGCCGGGGACCCAGAACTGTCCACGCCGCGACGTTCTCGTCGGCGCATCCAGCCAGAAGTGGTGCGGTTGGCTGTCGTCGGGGCCAGGGGTGGCAGGGGTTTGGTTGTTCATATTTTCGTTCATTTGGTGTGACCTTCCGGGTGCCAGCCTCAAACCGTCCCGATACCAAGGACCTTGTCCAACGTGATCGGCAACTCGTGCACCCGCTTGCCCGTCGCGTGCCAGACCGCGTTGGCGATGGCCGGAGCGACGCCGCACAGGCCGAGTTCAGCCAGCCCTTTGACGCCGAGCGGGTTCATAATCGTGTCCTCGCCGGGGACGAACAGCGCGTCCAATTCGAGCACGTCGGCGCACGCCGGGACGTGGTACTCCGCCAGACTGGCGTTGACTACCCGGCCATTGCGCGGGTCCCAAAGACCTTCCTCAAACAGCGCCATGCCCATGCCGCCCACCATGCCGCCGATGCATTGGCTGTGCGCGAGCTTCGGGTTGATCACGCGACCAGCATCGTACGCGCCGATGATGCGGGCGACGCGGATCGTGCCGAGGTCGGGGTCCACGTGCACCTCTGCGAACACCGCGCCGAATCCGTAGCTCGAATGCGTCTTCTGCTCGTCGCCCGGTTTGGTGCTGCCCTGGGCGTCGAGTTGCGCGAGACCCGCCCGGCGGAGCAAGTCTACCAAGTCACCGGAGTTACCGCCTTCGGTCCGGGCGAGGTCGTCCAGCTTGGTTTGCAACGCCTGGCAGGCGGCGCGCACCGCGTTGCCGATGCTCGCCATCGTGGTGGAACCGCCGTGTTCCTTCGCCTTCGGGAAGGTCGTGTCGCCCAGCTCGAAGCGCACCCGCTCCAGCGGCAGGCCGAGCGTGTCGGCGGCGACCTGCGTGGCGGACGTGTAGGTGCCCGGTCCCATGTCGCTGGTCGCGCTGCGCACCACGACCGTGCCGTCCGCGAACAGCGTGGCCGAAGCCTCGGTAGCGTAGCGTGAGGCAGGGTTGAGCGCGGTCGCCATGCCCATCCCCACCAGGTCGTGTCCGGCACGCATCGAGCGCGGTTCGCAGGTGCGCTGGCTCCAGCCGAAGCGTTCGGCCCCCAGCCGGTAACACTCGCGCAGCGTCTTACTCGACCAGGGCAGGTTCTTCTTAAAATCGCGCTCGGCGTAGTTGCGCAGACGCAGTTCCAGCGGGTCCAGGCCCAACGTCTCGGCCAACTCGTCCATCGCCATCTCCTGGGCGAACAGGCCGGTCACGTGGCCTGGCCCACGCATGGGGCAGGGCGTGTTGGTGTTCATCTCGACCAGTCGGTAGCTCGTGCGCCGGTTGGGGCAGGCGTAGGTCACCGCCGGTACGTCGAGGGTGGCTTCCGCGAACTCCTCGTAGGTGGACGTTTGCCCGACCGCCTCCTGGATCAGGGCCGCCAGTTGGCCGCCGCGATCCGCGCCGAGGGCCACACGCTGCTCCGTGCGCGGGCGAAAGCCGACCGATTGGAAAAGCTGCCGCCGTGTCAGTTCGAGTTGTACCGGGCGTCCGGTGCGGCGAGCGCCGAGAGCGGCGAGGGTCACGTGCGGCCAGGTGCGCAACGCCGAACCGAACGCGCCACCCACGAAAGGGTTGATCACCCGCACCTGCTCGGACGGGATGCCGAAGATGAGGGCGATGGCGTCCCGCTCGTTGCCCACCCATTGCGTCTTGCTCCAAAGCGTCAGGTGGTCGCCTTCCCAATGCGCCACGGTGGCGTGTGGCTCCATGGCGTTATGGTGCTCGCGCGGCTGCACGTAAGTCTGGTCCACCCGGATCGCTGCGGTGGCGAGAGCGCCGTCCGCGTCGCCCTGCTTCGTCTCCGGGCCCCGGCCCTTCTTCGCCGCCGCCTCGGAAGTAGGGCGGCTGCGTGCCGGATCGAAGTGCGTCAGCGGCGCCGGGTCACGGTCGTAAGTGACGCGGACCAGCGAGGCGGCGTGTTCGGCTTCGATCCGGGTCGCAGCTACGACCAGCCCGATGGGTTGCCCACTGAACTTCACGTCCGCGTCTTGCAACACCCGGAGTTGCTCGCCGGAAACCGGGTCCACCGCCGGACGCTCCTTGGCGGGCAGATAAGGCAGCTTGTCCGCGTTCCGGTGCGTGAGCACGAGCAGGACCCCGGACGCTCGTTCGGCGGCGGACGTGTCCATGTCGATGATCCGTCCCGACGGGATCGTGCTCTCGACGAGGGCGGCGTAGGCAATCCCGGTAGGGGCGAACTCGGCGGCGTAGCGCGCGCGGCCGGTGACCTTGAGGTAACCATCCGTGCGACTGATAGGTTGTCCGATCAGGGAATCTTTCGTCATGTCGATAGAAGTCGGCCCAGCAATAACGAGCGTGGCGGATTATTCCAGACCTTCTTCGCTGCCCGGCACCGACATATCGTAGCCGTTCAGCAGGACGGAGATCAGGCAGTAGAAGCCGACGAGAAAAATTAACTCCGCCGTTCCTTTCGGTCCGAACGCGGCCAACGCTTGCTGATAGGTTGACTCCGGCAACTGGCCTCCCCGCGTAAGCACCGCCGCGACATCGTAGGCCACCCCTTCCTCGGCGGACAAATCCGCCGGACGTTGACCGGCGGCGATGGTGGCGATGGCCGCAGCGGACAGTCCCACCCCGGCGGCAACTTTTTCGTGGGCGTAGAGTTCGTAGCGCGAACTGAAGCGGGCACCCGTCACCAGGATGGCGACTTCGTGCGCGCGTTTGGGCAGGGTGGAATCCTTGCCCAGCGCCGTGTTGACGCCCCACGCCGCCGCGCCGTACTGCGGAAAGTGGAGCATCGGCGTAAACGGCCCGATCAGAGCGCCGTCCGCCCGCGCGGAAACGAAGCCGTGCATGTGCGCGTCCAGATTCGCCTTGATGCTTTCATAAAGAGGGCGTTGATCTTCGGAGAGGTTGGGTGGAGCAATCGGTGGCAATCTCATGGTCGTGGGAGCGTCTGGGAAAGTTTTTCCGATGTTAGACGAGCGAGCCTCCAGTTCAGAGCGGCACCGCGCGGCTCTGGGACGGCTTGGCGTCGGTGAAATGCGCCACGTCGGCCATCACGCGCGGGGTTTGCGGCGAGCCGAGCGCCGCCTGCATGGCCGCTTCGTCCCGAAAGCCGCAGACGCACACCGCGATGGTGCCCGCGCCGTCGCCGGAAGGAAAGAACGCGGCGATGGTTTCGAGTCCGTGCGGACCCCAGGCTTCCTGCACCAGCGGCAGATGCATGCTGACATAATATTCGCGGTCGAAGCGCGTTTGGGCGTCGCCGGGATAGGTGACAAACA
>CAXSED010000213.1:0-4133 GCA_964236475.1 uncultured Chthoniobacterales bacterium | reverse complement strand
TTCGACACCATCGTCACGCGCGGGCTGGACCTGTCGCCGGTCAAGGAAGTGCTCGTCGAGGAATCGCTCCTCGGCTGGAAGGAATTTGAAATGGAGGTCATGCGGGACCGCGCGGACAACTGCGTGCTCGTCTGTTCCATCGAGAATTTCGATCCGATGGGCGTCCATACAGGAGATTCGATCACCGTCGCCCCGACACAGACGCTCAGCGACCGCGAGTTCCAGATCATGCGCGACGCGTCCTTCGCGGTGATCCGCGAGATCGGAGTGGAGACGGGCGGGTCGAACATCCAGTTCGCTGTCAACCCGCAGAACGGGCGCATGATCGTCATCGAGATGAACCCGCGCGTGTCGCGTTCGTCGGCGCTGGCGTCGAAGGCGACGGGGTTCCCCATCGCCAAGATCGCCGCCAAGCTGGCCGTCGGCTACACGCTCGACGAGTTGAAGAACGACATCACCCGCGAGACGCCCGCCAGCTTCGAGCCGACCATCGACTATTGCGTGGTCAAAATCCCGCGCTTCACCTTCGAGAAATTTCCGGGGGCTGACCCCGTGCTCACCACGCAGATGAAAAGTGTCGGCGAGGCGATGGCCATCGGACGCACGTTCAAGGAAGCTTTGCAGAAAGCCTTGCGCTCGCTGGAAACGGGACGCTTCGGTCTCGGCGCGGACGGTAAGGACCAATACCCTACCCTGCCCGATGGCTCCTACGACCGGGACACGCTGACCCAACGCCTGCGCGTGCCCAACGCCGAGCGCATTTTTTCGATCCGCCACGCGTTGATCGCCGGTTTCACGGTGGACGAAATCCATGCGCTGACCAGCATCGACCCGTGGTTTTTGCACAACATCCGGCAACTCGTGGACGAGGAATTCCGCTACCGCGAAAAGCCAGAGTCTATCCCGTTGCGCCGGGCAAAGAAGCTCGGGTTTTCCGACCGCCAACTCAGTTATCTGACCGGCGGCGCGCTCAGCGAAGCCGACATCCGTAACCAACGCAAGGGCGGCAACCTCGTGCCGACCTATCGGTTGGTGGACACCTGCGCGGCGGAGTTCGAGGCGTACACGCCCTATTATTATTCCACCTACGGCGACGAGGACGAAACGCGCGGCGGCGACAAGCGCAAGGTGATGATCCTCGGCGGCGGCCCGAACCGCATCGGCCAGGGCATCGAGTTCGATTACTGCTGCTGTCACGCGGCGTTTGCGCTCAAGGAGGAAGGTTTCGAGACGATCATGGTCAACTCGAACCCGGAGACCGTTTCTACCGACTACGACACCAGCGACAAGCTGTATTTCGAGCCCCTGACGCTTGAAGACGTGCTCAATATCTACGAGCGGGAAAAATGCTGGGGCGTCATCGTGCAGTTCGGCGGGCAGACGCCGCTCAACCTCGCCGCCGCGCTTCAGGCCAACGGGGTCAACATCATCGGCACGCAACCCGCCAGTATCGAGCAAGCCGAGGATCGGAAACACTTCGCGGCGTTGCTGGAAAAGCTCGACCTACTCCAGCCGCCCAACGGCACGGCAATCAACGCGGACCAAGCCGTCGCCATCGCGGAAAAAATCGGCTACCCGGTGCTGGTACGTCCGTCGTTCGTGCTGGGCGGGCGGGCGATGGAAATCGTGTACGTGGAGGAAGATTTGCGCCGGTACATGACCAACGCCATCTCGGCAAGTCCGGAGCGGCCCATCCTGGTGGACCGCTTCCTGGAAGATGCCACCGAGGTCGATGTCGATTGCCTGAGCGATGGCGAAACCATCGTGCTCGGCGCGATCATGGAGCACATCGAGCAGGCGGGTATTCACTCGGGCGACAGCGCGTGCGTGATCCCTTCGTTTTCGCTGTCGGAGGGGGTGCGCCAGTCTATCACCGACGCGACGAAGGCACTAGCCAGCGAACTGAAGGTCAGCGGCCTGATGAACGTGCAGTTCGCCGTCAAAGGTGAGACGGTTTACGTACTGGAGGTCAACCCGCGTGCCTCGCGCACGACACCATTCGTCAGCAAAGCCATCGGCGTACCGCTGGCTAAACTGGCGGCGAAGGTGATGGCCGGGCGCAAGCTGAAGGACCTCGGCTTTACGGAGGAAGTCCATCCCAAACATTTTTCCGTGAAGGAAGCGGTGTTTCCGTTCATGCGTTTTCCGGGAGTGGATATTACGCTCGGGCCAGAGATGAAATCGACGGGCGAGGTCATGGGCATCGACGCCGACCTCGGACTGGCCTACGCCAAATCGCAGATGGCCGCCGGGTCCCCACTGCCAAAGGGCGGCAACCTGTTCATCAGCGTCAAGGACGGCGACAAGATGACCGCCGTCCGTCTGGCGCGCGAGTACGTGTCGCTCGGATTCCAGCTTTACGCGACGAGCGGCACGGCGGCGGCGTTGACGGCGGCGGGCGTGCCGGTGAAGAAGCTTTTCAAACTCAACGAAGGCCGTCCGAACGTGCTGGACATGATCAAGAACGGCGAAATTTCATTCATCGTCAACACGCCCAGCGGTAAGAAGCCGCGCGAGGACGAGGTCAAAATACGTGGGGCGGCGGTGACTTACCGTATCCCGATCATGACGACGCTCAGCGCGGCAGCAGCGAGCGTGAACGGCATCCGCTCGCAGCAATCGAAGGGGTTGAGCGTCAAGACGTTGCAGGAATACCACGCCGCCATCGGCCAGCCGTGAGCCGGATGGTGCTTGCCGGGCTGAAGCTCGCTTTGTAAGCTCGGTGTATGACTTGGGCCGAAATCGTTGACAACCCGATCCTGCAGGATTTGCCTTTCAAGATCGAACTCAACAAGTGGGGCAACATTGAAATGAGTCCGGTTAGAAATCGTCACGGAGAGCATCAAGCTCGAATTTCGTATCTCCTTCAGGTGCAACGACCCGATGGTGTCAGCGGCACAGAAGTCGGGGTGGATACTTCGGAAAATACCAAAGTGCCTGACGTAATCTGGTCGTCCTTTGCACGCCGCCGTGCAGTGCCGCACGAAATTTCTTGGGCTAGCCGCCAGAAATCTGCGTGGAGATCATCTCGCCGAGCAACATGCTAGAGGAGCAAATGTACAAGGGGCAGCTCTACATCCAGGCCGGGGCCGAAGAATTCTGGCTCTGTGACGAACGCGGGAACATGCAGTTTTTTAACTCGAACAGTCCATTGGAACATTCACGCCTTTGCCCGGAGTTTCCGGCTCAGGTGACGATCCCGGATTAAATTTTTTAAGGTAGGAATAGCTCTCCGAGCCATCCGAAGTTTTTCAGAGAAAAGACAAAGATGGAGGGGCTCGGAGAGCCATCACTACCTGCGTTACCGATCCGGGTCTTCTTCATGCGGGCTTTCCTCCCAGCCTGCGGCCACGTATTCGGCCACCAACGCACGCAGGGTGTCCTCGTCCACGAATTGCCCGAGGTAGGTCTCGTCGTTCTCCGTCCAGCAGGTGAAAAACGCCTCGTCCACGTCCCATTCGACGCTATCGACCTCTTCGGACCAATCGCCCTGGATCACCTTCAGCCCCTCAAACGGCGCGAAAGGCAGATCGAAGATGCGGTGCAGGAAAACGTTCTCCTCCTGATTGATGGGTCCGTAGGCGATGCACTTGATGATTTCCACATGCATAAGACGCCCACTGTAAGGCACCACGCCGGAACGTCCATCCCTTGATTCACTTCACGCGGTTCGCGTGACCACCGGACCGCTGGCTACCAGCACGCTCTGCATCCCGGCGGCGGTGGCGGCGGCGATACCCAGCGGGGTGTCCTCGAACACCAGGCAGGCCGCCGGTTCGACGCCCAGCCGTCGCGCAGCTTCCAGATAAGTGTCCGGCGCGGGCTTGGGATACACCACGTCTTCTACCGTCACCACGGCCTGGAAATGCTCGCGGATGCCCAGAGCTGCGAGCGTCGCCAGCACGTATTCCTTGCGTCCGCCGGAAGCCACCGCCAGCGGGAATCGCCCCGATACGCCGCGCATGAAATCGACCACCGCCGTCACCGGCTTCACTTGCGGGATGAGCTCGCCGAACCGCGCTTCCTTGCGCTCGGCGGTTTCCTCCGCCGGCATCGTCCAGCCGAACTGTGCGTTGAGATAGTCGATAGTTTCCTTCGCGGGCATCCCGCCCAGCGAGTAGAAAAGCGCTTCC
>CAXSED010000212.1:0-4200 GCA_964236475.1 uncultured Chthoniobacterales bacterium | reverse complement strand
CGCCCCCTGGCCCAGCGCCTGCCCGTGCCAGCGCGGACGCGTCAACGCCACGGCCCGCTCCACCAGCGCGTTGAGTTCCACCGGGCACAACGTGGCGTCGCCGTCCGAGGGCCGGTAAAAATCCCGCAGCCGGTTGAACATCTTGGCGGCATCCTGCCCGGCGGTCATGATCGTGCCCAGAAAATCGTCCGACTGTTCCTCGAACGGGCTGCCCTTCAGGTCGGTTTGCAGCAACTCGCTGTAGCCCAGGATCAACGACAGCGCGTTGTTGAAATCGTGCGCTAGCCCCGCCGCCATCGACCCGAGCGCGCTCATGCGTTCGTGCTGGATCACCTGTTGCTGCGTGTCGCGCAACCGGGCCACTGTCTCCTCCAGTTGCCCCAGCGTGGTGCGCAGTTCCCCGGTGCGCGCGGTGACGGTCTCCTCCAGCGTGTCCTTCTGCCGCGCCAGCTGTTGATGCTGCGCGCGGATCTGCAACAGGTGCTTGATCCGCAACAGCACTTCGACGGGGTCGAACGGCTTGGTGAGAAAATCCGACGCCCCCACTCCCAGCGCGCGGTACCGGGTCTCGCTGCTCACGTCGGCGGTCAGCACCAGGATCGGCAAGCAATCGTCCGGCTGGACCCGTTCGCCCAGTTGGCGCATCACCTCGAACCCGTCGATCCCGGGCATCATCAGGTCGAGCAGGATCAGGTCCGGCGCAAATTCGCCGTAGATCGCCTCCACCTCGCGCGGGTTGGTCGTGGTCCGCAGGTTTGGAAACCCCGCGCCCAGCAGGATGTATTGCAGCAGCGCGAGGTTGGCAGGCTCGTCGTCCACGATGAGGATTTTCATCGCGTGGAGGGTGGGTTCGGCAATCATGGGCGGGTTCGGGTACGGCGAAGGGTCCACGCTCCGGCTAGACTTCCCCGGGTTGGCTGAGCACGGACAGGGTATTGAGGAAATGTTCGACGTTGAGCGGCTTGCTCAGGTAGGCGCACGCCCCGGCGTCGAGCAGCCGGGCAATGGTGCTCCGGGTGGCGTCGGCGCTGATCCCGGCCACGGGGATCGCCCGGGTGCGTTTGTCGGTCTGGAGGTCGGTCAGCACGTCCCAGCCCGTCATGTCGGGCAGGTGCAGATCCAGCAGGACCATGTCCGGCTGTTCCCGCCGCGCGATTTCCACCCCTTCCGCGCCCCGCGTCGCCGTCAGCAGCCGCACCTGCGGATGCTGCGCCAGCACGAACTCGACGAGGCTCAGGTTGGACGGATTATCCTCTATATAGAGAAGGGTGAGCGGACGCGCGGACATCGACGGCTCCGTCTCCAACGGTTCCTCTGGGGCGGCGGCGGGCGGTGGGGCCGACAAGTCGGCCATGGGCCGGTGCGCCTGCGGCAACTGCACCCAGAACGTGGAACCTTTGCCCGGCGTGCTTTCGACGCCGATCTGCCCGCCCATCGCTTCGACGAGGTGTTTCGAGAGCGCCAGCCCCAGGCCCGTCCCCTGCACCGTCGTGTCTTCCGCGCCCAGCCGGTCGAACGCCACGAACAACCGCGCCCGCTTGTCCGGCGCGATGCCCGGGCCAAAATCCTGCACGCTCAGCCGTACCTGCCACGGCGGCGTCGGGCGGCAGTCCACCACCACGCGGCTGCCGGGCAGGCTGTATTTGATGGCGTTGGAAAGCAGGTTGAGCAGCACCTGTTTGAAACGTTTGCGATCCGCCGTCACCCCGAGCTGCGCGCCCGCGTGAAGCGGTGTCTCGATGACCGTGCCCCGCGCCGTCGCCGCCGGGCGCAGCAGGTCCAGCGTTTCGGCCAGCGCTTCGTCGATAAACACCGGCTCCAGCGTCAGCTCGACCCGCCCGGCCTCGATCCGCGCGATGTCGAGCACCTCGTTGATCAGGCTCAGCAGGTGCCGCCCGGCGGTGACCACGTGCGCCGCGCAATGCCGGTGCCCGGCGTCGCTCGCCTGGGTCTGCAAAATTTGGCCGAACCCGAGGATGGCGTTGAGCGGCGTCCTCAATTCGTGGCTCATGCGGGAAAGAAATTCGCTCTTGGCGCGGTTCGCCTTCTCGGCCTCGTCCTTGGCGTCACGCAACGCCACTTCCGTTTGCTTGCGCTCGGTGATGTCGCGCGCCACCGTGGCGATGCCCGAAGGCTCGCCCGTGTGCGGGTCGTGGACGAGAAATTGGCTCCAGCTCACCGGCACTGGCGCGCCCGTGCGCAGGTTGCGGAAGTGGAAATCTCGCTCCCAATGGCCGGTTTGCAGGAGCGTTTGCGTGGCCACGTCCCGCACCGATCCCCGGTCTTCGGGCTGGAAAAAATCCGTGAGGTGGAGACCTGCCGCCTCCTCCATGCGCTCCAGGCCGACCATCCGCAGCCCCGCCTCGTTGATGAAGGTGGGCCGCCCGTCCAGCGTCGCCAGGCTGATGAAGTCCAGGCTACCTTCGATGATCCGGCCCAGGTTTCGGAGTTCGCGTTCGAGCTGCTCGCGCTGGGCGATTTCCTCGCGCAGCCATTCGTTGGCCTGCGTCACGTCGGCGGTCCGCTGGCTGATGCGGCCTTCCAGCGAACCCTGCAACCGTTCGAGCATCCGGTGCTGTGCCCGCAGCGTGCGCTGGGTGCGCTGGTGCCCCTTGACCTCTGCCCGCCTGCGGACCGCCGCTCGCCGCAGGTTCATCTCGTCCAGGACGATGCTCGCCAGGTCCGCCAGGGTCTCGCGCTCGGCGGCGGTAAACCGGCGCGGCGCGCGGTCCATCACGCACAACGCGCCCAGGCGGCTGCCGTCGTCCGCGCACAGCGGCGCGCCCGCGTAAAAGCGGATGTGCGGAGAGTTGACCACGTGCGGGTTGTGAGCGAACCGCACGTCGGCCCACGCGTCGGGCACCACCATCACCTCGTCGTGCAGGATGGCGTGCGCGCAGAACGAGGATTCCCGGCAATGCTCGCTGGCCCGCAGTCCGTACCGGGCCTTGCGCCAGAGCCGCCGCTCGTCCACCAGCGAGACCGCCGCCATCGGCACGTCGAAAAACCGCGCCGCGATCCGCGTGATCCGCTCGAACGTGCGTTCGGCGGGCGTGTCGAGGATGTCGTATTCCCGCAGGGTCGCCAGCCGCGCGGTTTCGTCCTCGGGTAACGGTGCGCGCATACAGCTCAGCAACGTGTGTCTCCCGCCCTCTTCCGGCTTCATTCGATGGTGTACGTCTCTGCCGCCGCACCCGTTGGCACCGCCGCCGGTGCCGGTGCCGGTTCGCCGCCGCCGGTGACGATCAGCGTGTTGAGCAGGTCGCCCACGCAGCGCACGAGCTTGGCCATCGTGATCGGCTTGGCCAGCACGCGCGAGCCGCCCGCGAAGATGCGGTAGGCCGCTTCCTCTTCAGTCACCAGGCTCGTCATGAAAATGATCGGGGTTTGCTGCAACCCCTCTTCCGCGCGGAATTGCCGCGCCACGTCGCTGCCGTCCATGCCGGGCATCTCGATGTCGAGCAACACCAAGTCCGGCTTGAAGAGCCGCGCCGCCGTCAGCGCGCCGCGTGGATCGTTGACCTCGCTCACCTCGAACACGCTGTAGCGTTCGAGCGCGAGCCGCACCATGCGGGTGGCCGCCGGTTCGTTGTCAACGACGAGGATGCGCTTGGTGGGTCCGGGATTCATGGGAGAATTTTATCGGGGACAAACCGGGCCTCTGACATTGCAGCAAGTCGTGTGCTCATAAATACTTTGGGGTTGCCGTCGTCTGCGCGGATTTTCGGGGGTTTGAGTTGTGATCAACCCGGTGATGCCTGACGTTTGCACTTCCCCCCACGATTGCCTACCCGGAGTTGACCGTATTCGCCGTAGGGTAAATACCCCAGTGGCTTTTGGCCTCGAAACCGCTACACAATGGGGCCATAACTAATATGAGAGCGTTTCCATGGGAATGAACAAAGTGGTCATCGTTGACGACCATCAGGCCGTCTGCGAATTGCTGAGTTCGGTGCTGACCGGCCAGAAGCCGGCTCGTTACAGTGTGGTCGGTCAGGGCGGCACGGGCCGCGAGGCCGTCGAGCTATGTCTCAAGCTGAAGCCCGACGTGCTGTTGCTCGACCTGATGCTGCCGGATTTCAACGGCGTGGAGGTGCTCACGCAGTTGCGCGAACAGATGGACGACCTGCGCGTCGTCTTTTTTTCCGGCTGCGTGCAGAAGCCGCTCGTTGCCCAGGCGGTCGCGCTCGGGGCGGACGG
>CAXSED010000211.1:0-4241 GCA_964236475.1 uncultured Chthoniobacterales bacterium | reverse complement strand
AGCGCGCCCGCCTGCGCGATGCCGTTGGCGTTGAAGGGCTGGCGGGTTTTTTGCAGGATTTCGATCATCTCGGCGCTGGCCATGCCGTAGCCGATGCGCAGGTTGGCCAGACCTTGAATTTTGGAGAACGTGCGTAGAATGACGACGTTGCGGCCCTCACGTACGTAGCGCAGGGTGTCGGGCGCATCGTGCAGGAACTCGTGGTATGCCTCGTCGAAGACGGTCGTGATGTGGTCCGGCACCCGTGCCATGAACCGCTCGATCTCTTCCGCCGAGACGACGGTGCCGGTGGGATTGTTCGGGCTGGTGATGTAAATCTGGCGGGTTTGCGGCGTGATAGCCGCGAGAGTGGCGTCGAGGTCTTGGATGAAGCCCGGCTTCTCGGGCACCTCGACCGTGCGCGCCCCGAAGAGCGTCGCCATCAGCGCGTAAACCGCGAACGCGTGGTCAGAGGTCACGACCTCGTCGCCGGGGCGCAAGAAGGCGTGGCCGAGAAATTCGATGATCTCGTTCGAGCCGTTGCCGAGGATCACGTTTTCGCGGCGCAGCCCGGATTTCTCCGCGATGGCTTCCCGCAAATAGTAGCCGCCGCCATCAGGGTAAAAATGGGCGCGTTCGAGAGCGGTGCGCATGGCGTCGAGCGCAAGGGGGGAGGGGCCGAGCGGGTTCTCGTTGGAGGCGAGCTTGACGATGTCGCCGGGCGCGATGCCCAGTTCCCGCGCGAGGTCTTCGACGGGCTTGCCGGGTTCGTAGCTGACGAGGTCGCGCAGGGAGGCGTTGGCCTGCTGCCAGAGGGAGGTCATCCGACCACGATAGAGGCCATTGCGCCTTGGCTAAAGCAAGAATTTTGCGGCGGGAGGGCGGGAGCGTTTTGCTTGCGTAAGGTCCGCGAAAGTCCTAAGACTGGCGGCGCGATGATTTCGACGGCGTTTTTCGATCATTTGAAGGACCTCTTCTGGGGCGACAGCAACTATTGGACGCTGTTCGGCCTGGCGGGCAACATCATGTTCACCAGCCGTTTCGTGGTGCAATGGTACGCCAGCGAAAAACTCAAGCAGAGCATCATCCCGAAGAATTTCTGGCACCTGAGCTTGCTGGGCGGGCTGATCAATCTGGTCTACGCGGTGCACGTCTGGAAGCTCCCGTTCATCCTCGGCTCGATCCTGCCGCCGGTGATCGCCGCGCGCAACCTGATGCTGATTGCCCGGCACCTGCCCCCGCCGCCCGGCGCGCCGCCGGACGAAGCGCCGGTCCCCGACGACATCACCCCTCCGCCCCGGATCGCCCCGCACGAGGCGGCGGCGCGGTAGAGCGCGCGGATGCGTGCTTGGCGCGGGAACGGATTCCGATTATCTTCCGCTGATACCGCTGCCATGAGTGCCCTGCCAAAATCCCTCTTCACCGAAGAGGAATATCTTGCCATCGAACACGAAGCAGTTTTTCGGAGCGAATACATCGACGGGGAGATGTACGCCATGGCCGGAGCGGGCGAGGAACACGGGATCATCGCAGGAAATATTCACGGGACGCTGTGGCAACAATTCAAAGGCCGCCCCTGCCGTGTATATATGAGCGACCTGCGTGTGCGGGTAGCCAACACCGGACTTTATACGTACCCGGATGTGCTCGCGCTTTGCGGCCCATCGGAAATCCTGCACGCGAAAGGTGATACCCTGCTCAACCCACAGTTAATCGCGGAGGTATCATCCCCGGGCACCGCTTATTACGACCGGGTGGAGAAGTTTCGCCGCTACCAGCAGATCAGTTCGTTCACCGATTATCTGCTTGTTTCACAGGACAAAATGTTCGTCGAGCATCGTCAGCGGCGAGCGGATGCGTCCCAGGATTGGGCAGTCTTCGGCTATGATCAAGCGACTGACCGCGTTGAGCTTCCCATCCTCGCAGCCAGCCTCACGTTAGCCGAAATCTACGATAAGGTGGAATTTTCGCCGGGGCCGCTGCAGCCGTCGCGCTGATTGCTTGCAAAAACCTTCGAGTTGTCTCACGCCATGCACCGTCCGAGTGACCCTATCCTTTACTTCGATAACAACGCCACCACCGCGCTCGATCCCGCTGTGGTCGAGGCGATGCTGCCGTTCCTGACCGAGTGGTACGGCAACCCGTCGAGCGTGTACAGTTTCGGGTCCCGCGTGGGTCGGGCGCTCGACGCAGCCCGGGAACAGGTGGCCGGTCTGCTGGGCTGCGAGCCGGAAGCGATCATCTTTACCGGCAGCGGCAGCGAAGGCAACAATACCGCGCTCGGCAGCGCACTCGCCGCCGACCCGGACCGCCGCCACGTCGTCACCAGTTCCGTCGAACACAGCGCGACCAAGAATTACTGCGAACGCCTCGCACGCCGGGGCTACGAGGTGACTTGGCTGCCGGTGGACGCGGCGGGCCGTCTCGACATGGCCGAGGTGAAAAACGCGATCCGCGACGACACGGCCATCGTGTCGGTCATGTGGGCCAACAACGAAACCGGCGTCCTCTTTCCGGTGGAGGAAATCGCCGCGCTGGCCCGTGCTCAGGGCGCTTATTTTCACACGGACGCCGTGCAGGCGGTCGGCAAAATCCCGGTGAACCTCGCCGGTTCGCCGATCCATTTTCTTTCGCTGGCCGGGCACAAGCTCCACGCGCCCAAAGGAGTCGGCGCGCTCTACGTCCACCGCCGCGCGCGTTTCACGCCGTTTCTGGTCGGCGGCGGGCAGGAGGATGGCCGACGCGGCGGCACGGAAAACGTCGCCAGCATCGTCGCGCTCGGCAAGGCTGCCGAATTGGCGGGCGCGCATTTGCAGGAGGAACTGACCACCGTGCGGGCGTTGCGCGACCATTTTGAAAATGCTGTGCTCTCGGCTGTTCCCGGCGCGGAAGTCAACGGTGATCTCGTCGAGCGTCTGCCTAATACCTCCAGCCTGTATTTCCCGGGAGTGGAGAGCGAGGCTATGCTCGTTTTGCTCGACAAGGCCGGTCTGTGCGCCAGCGCGGGCAGCGCGTGCACCGCCGGGTCGATCCATCCTTCCCACGTGCTGACCGCGATGGGTTTCTCCACGGAGCGCGCCCGGGCCAGCTTGCGTTTTTCCTTCAGCCGATTCAACACCGTGGCGGAAGTGGATCAAGGATTGACGATCTTGACCGGGGCTGCCGAGCGGTTGCGCCGGATGACCCCGTCCGCCGCCTTGGCCTGAGTGCCCGGGAAGGGTGGACGCTTGCCCATTCTGCGTTCTTCGTGTAAATTCACGAGCAGATGGTCAAAGTCGATATTCCCCGGAAGACCGTGTATCGGCTTTCGTTGTATCAACGCGGCTTGCAGCGGCTGGAACTCAACCAGGTGGCCACGGTTTCCTCCGAGGCGTTGGCAAAAGCGGCGGGCGTCAAGCCGACCCAACTACGCAAGGACCTGACCTATTTCGGGCAGCTCGGCACGCGCGGCCTGGGGTACAACGTCACCACGCTAAGCAAGAAACTCGACGAGGTGCTCGGCACCACGCGCCTGCAACCCGTGATCCTCGCAGGCGCGGGCAACCTCGGGATGGCTTTGCTCGGATACTACGAGGGGTTCGCAAAGGAAGGCTTCGAGATTGTCGCAACCTTCGACGTGGAAGCGGGGGCCAAGCCGGTCAGCGCGAAAAAGAGCGTGGACGTGCGGCCCATTTCGGAGATGCCCGGCTTTGTCGGTGAACACGGCATCAAGATGGCGATCCTGGCAGTGCCAGGCACGTCGGCGCAGGAGGTGGTGAACGCCCTCGTTGCGGCAGGTGTCCAGGCAATCCTGAACTTTGCGCCGATCATCCTGCAAGTGCCCGCGAATGTGGTGGTCAACAACGTCGATCTGGCCATCGAGTTGGAAAACCTGAGTTATTTTATCCGTTGAAGGCGTCGGAACTGGCCGAAGTGCCCGCGCCGGATTTCGATCTCGCCGCAACGCTGAACTGCGGACAGGTCTTCCATTGGCGGGCCGCCGGGGCGGGCCACGTCGGTGTCATCGGCGATGTGCCGGTGTATGCGGAGCAACGCGGGGAAACGCTGCTGGTTTCCCGGGGGACCGAGGAAATCGCGCACCGCTATTTTGCCCTCGATCATCCGCTGCCGCAGGTGTACGCCAGTTTCCCGTGCGACCCGGCGATGGACGCTGCCCTGGCCGTCTGCCGGGGGCTGCGAATCATCCGGCAGCCGTTGTGGGAGTGCCTGGCGTCGTTCATCACGTCCGCGCTCAAGCAGGTGGCGCACATCGCGCAGATTTC
>CAXSED010000210.1:0-4249 GCA_964236475.1 uncultured Chthoniobacterales bacterium | reverse complement strand
CATTTTCAGCGTGGCCGGCTGGTCGGTGACCTCGAACATTTCGCCCTTGGGCACGATGGTGATGTTGCCGAAGGCGTTGAGCAGTTCGCGGTAGGCCTGCGCCACGGGCCGCTCGCGCCGCTGCAAATCGTAGAGGCCGCACGCGTTCACGGTGCCGTTTTTCTCAGCCAACGCGATGTCCCAGTCGATCTGGTCGGTGAGCGAGTACCAAGTAAATCCGAGCACGGGCACGCCCAGCTTGCGCACCCGCAGGATGTTCACCCATTGCTTCCACAACCAGGTTGGCGCCTTCTCGGGATCAAAAACATTGGTTTCCGTGTGCATGGTCGGCTTGCGGTAACGCTCGTAATATTCCCGCGTAATCTGGGACCAGCCAAGCACGTCTTCAGCTTCGATGATCCTACCGTCGGGCAGCTTGATGCGCTCGTTCTTGCCGTAGTAGTCATTGCCCATGACCTGATAGCCGGGCGGTTCTCCCTTCATGAACCAATCGTATTCCTTCCGTGTGAGTCCGTTGTCGGAGAGATAGATGAATACGTCCGCGTCGGGTGATTTCGCGTAGAGCAGGTCGAGCGAGAGCAACCGCAGCTTGTTGGACAGCGCCACCTCAGCGGAAGGCGACGCCGTAGCTTCGTGGAGATACTCGGCGCTCTCGCTCTGCACGATAATGCAATCGGGCCGGTGCCGGGCGATGCGGTGCGTGGCGACGATGCTCGCGGCGGCAGCGTGCTTGAGCGCGGTGATGAAGCCTCGGTCACTTTTGAGTTGCTCATTCCAAATCCCGTCCTTGCCGCTGCACCGGGCAGTGACGTAAATCTCGTTGACCGGCGTGTAGTAGCGTACCCACGGATACCGTTGCGCCACGGCCTCGGCGTAGTCGGCGAAGTGCAGCGGCAGTTCGGGGTTCTGGAAGTTGCCCAACCAGTCGGGCACGCCAAAATGGAGCAGGTCGAGGATAGGGATAATTTCCAGCCGCTGTATCTCGCGCATCGCCTCATCCGCGAAGCTCCAATCATATCTGCCGGGGCCAAGATGCGTCTTGTGGTACGGCAACCCGTAACGCAACACCCGCAGACCCAGTTCCCGCACGAGACGCAGATCCTCGCGCCAGTGCATGTAGTGCCCACATTCTTCGAGCTGGTCGCGACGGGTTCGGCCATGGTCAATGGTGGGGTTCGAGCACTCGACGCCGGTGGCGAACATAAAGTTGCCTCGTGTGCCGGTGGGCAGCCCGCTGCCATCTTTGCCACCCGCGCCGCCATGTTGATCGCCACTGGGATCGATGGCGCTGCCAGCTTTTTCCAGGGTGTCGAGAAAATCTTTGCTCATGGTCGGCGCGTAGCGAGAAAGCGGTCGGCCGTCCGCAGGGAAAGCGCCATGATGGTCAGGGCAGGATTGACCGCAAGCGAACTCGGGAAAACGGAGTTGTCGCAGACGTAAAGGCCCGGTACGTCGAAGCAGCATCCATCGGCGTCCACGACGGCGTTTTGCGCGTCATGGCCCATGCGGCAGGCCCCGAGGATGTGTGCGAAACGTTGGAACGCCCATGGCTCCCGCGCTCCGGCGCAATCCCAGATGGCACGCATCGTTTTTTCCGCGTGTACCGTCAGCTTGCGTTCGTTCTCTCCAGCGGTGAAGTGGACCCGTGGCTTTGGCAAGCCGCGCGCATCCATTTCCTCGCTCAGTTCCAAATAGTTCTGCGGCGAGGGCAGGCACTCACCGAGGATGTTGATGCCAGCGACATGGTTGTATCGGCTCATGTGCTCGCCCAGTGCCGCGCCAAAAATTCCCTGCCCGCTGCGCGCAAGCTGGCTGGCATAAGTCACGGGCATCACGCCGATGCTTTGTAAAAGGTAGCCGCCGGCAAAATCCGCGTCTTTGGGCCGGTGCGTGTCCTCGCTGATCAGGCCGCCGGGAATGCCTTTGAAGGGGCGAGTTTCCTCCTCGAAATGCGCCCAGAGTTGCAGGCCGGTATGCGCCATAAAATTGCGTCCGACCTGGCCGCTGCTGTTAGCCAACCCATTCATGAGCAATAGGCGCGGCGTCTCGATCCCCCCGGCGCATAGGAAAACATTCCGGCAACGCTGGCGGTGTTCACTGCCATCCTGAATATAGACCACTCCGGTCACGTGCCCGTTGGCGTCGCGCTCGATTTGCGTGACGAAACATTCGCTCCGCACCTCCGCGCCCGCCGCCAGCGCCATGGGGATAAAGGTGACATCCACGCTCGCCTTCGCACCCACCGAGCAGCCTGCCTGGCAAAAGCCGCGGTTCGTGCAGGCTGGCCGCCAGCCCACGCCCGGCTGATGGTAAGGCGCAGAAAGCGCGGCGTTGGGCGCGGGTGACGTGCGGATGCCCAGGCTCGCACAGGCACGCTGCATGAGTTGTGCGGCGGCGTTGAGTGGCAAAGGGGCCAGTGGGTAACCGCGGCGGCGAGAGGGCCCCCACGGGTATGGACTCGGTCCACTGACACCAAGCAACG
This sequence comes from uncultured Chthoniobacterales bacterium, assembly GCA_964236475.1. GTDB lineage: Bacteria > Verrucomicrobiota > Verrucomicrobiia > Chthoniobacterales > SZAS-18 > CAHJWO01. Next base: position 1,767 of record CAXSED010000210.1, on the reverse strand, counting down.
TTTCCAATTCATCGAAATACGGCTCCAGTTCCTCGTAAGAAAGCGGCCAGTCCACCCCGACGCCGAAATCCTCGTGCAGACGAAAATCGTCCGGTTGCGGTCGCGGCGTGTACGCGGTGAAATGCAGCGTCGAACCGCCGACCCCGATGCCCGAGTTGTTGTTGCCGAAGGCCAGCGGGTCGCCGCCCGCGCTCAGGCGTTCATCCGTCCAGAAAAGCTTGTTCTGTGCGCGTTCGTCCGTGGCGAAATCGCGTGCCGGATTCCAAAACTTCCCAGCTTCTAAGGCGACAACTTTCAATCCTGCCTGCGCGAGCCGTGCCAGGAGAGGTCCTCCGCCCGCCCCGGTTCCGATGACCACCGCATCTACCGCTTCGTGCTCGGCAAACCGCCGGACGGACAGCGACGGAACTTCCCCCTGTTTTTGCTCGGCGCGCGGGGGCAGGATCGTTGGCAGACTGAAGTTCTGCTGGCCCGCCGCCGGTTCCCATGGTTCGTGTTCATTCAAGCCAATCTTGCGCCAGCCGGCGGCGTCGGCGAACCCCGCATAGCCGATGGTTTGCTGGGCGAACGGATGGCTGAAGTAGAACCCGGAAAGCTCCGCCAGCACTTCCTCAAAAAAGTGGCGACCGTCCAATCGCGACCAACTGGGACCAACCGCTTCACCCTGCGCGAGCGCCGCGAGGATGACGTCTTGCTGCGCGTTCGTCAAAGATTGAAAGGTGCGCGCTCCCAGCGCTTGCGCGCTTTCGTGCAAGCCGCGTAGACCGCTCCGATAGGCTTCTGCATCGGGCGGGAGTTTGTCGAAGCGCCAGCCGTCGCCGCGGCCCTCGGCCAGCCGGGCAGCAATTCGTGTTGCTCCCTCTGTCGGCGTGGGAAGGGTTGCGGGCGGCATGAGCCGAGCGCAGACAGCGACAAGCGTGGCAAACTCCGCTCCGTCGAAAAATGACTGCGCTGCGCAAGCGCTGCCCGGAGTTTCCGACTCCAACCGTGCTGTCAACGCCACTCGGGTCGCAGGAGTGACGAGTTCGCTGGCAAGCAGTTGACGTACACCAAAGGCTGGATCGAGATCGGGCGGATTGTCCACGTTGAGATGTGCTGCCCGTCACTTCGACGAGGTTTCCGTCAAGAACGAACCGCTGCCTTGACCAGCCAGGAGCACTTACGCTGGTGCCAGTTCTTCCGGTTGCAGTCGGCAGGCGAAAACAGGATACAGGAAACAGGTCAGCGAGTGGAGTCTTTACCATCCTTCCTTCCATGTTTGGACCCGGTGGAATTGTTTCTTTGCCGCCGTACGAATCCGCCGGTTTTGCTCGCAGATAACGCAGCCCACCCAATGCTTCGACCCTTAGGCAGCGAATAGGACGCCCACATGACCATCCTATACATCTTCCTCTCACTGCTGGCTGGAATTCTCCAATCCCTGCAAGCGGCGATCAATTCCCTGCTGGGCAAGCAAGTAGGCAACCCCATCTTTTCGGCGTTTCTCAGCGGTTTGCTCAGCGGGGCGGTGTTGGGACTTTACCTGCTCTTTACCCGCACCGTGCTGCCCAAGGGTTGGGCGGCCGCTTGGCATCTGCCGTGGTGGATGTGGACGGGCGGCCTTTTAGGCGCGGCGTATTTGTCGGTGCTGGTTCTCGCCACACCCAAACTTGGCACTGGCACCGTGATGGCTTTGGCCATCGCCACTCAAGTGGCCGTGTCTGTGGCGTTGGACCATTTTGCCTTGTTTGGCTTGGACGCACACCCGGCCAGTTGGCCGCGCCTCGC
>CAXSED010000209.1:0-4321 GCA_964236475.1 uncultured Chthoniobacterales bacterium | reverse complement strand
GTGGTAGCTGCCCGTGGGGTCACCCCCGCTTCCACCCGCCTGACTCTACCTGACGAAGCATTAATAGCCACGACTGTACCTCAGCCAGACGGACCTGGAGAAGTTCAAGGCGACCTACGAGACAAACGTGTTCGGTCCTTTCACCGTGACCAAGGCGATGCTGCCGCTGCTTAGGAAATCGCCCGCTGGCCGGGTGGTCAACGTGTCCAGCAGCCTGGGTTCGCTGGCCCTCAACAGCGATCCGACCTGGGCATACGCCGCCGTTAAATTCTTGTCCTCCAACTCGTCGAAGGCAGCGTTGAACATGCAGACCGTCGCCCTGGCAGCCGAACCGGCGGCGGGAGGCAGCCCGATTAAGGTCAACTCCGCCTGTCCGGGCTACGTCGCCACCGACCTGAACAACCACCAGGGTCCCCGCACCGTGGAAGAGGGGGCGCGCGAGCCGGTGCGCCTGGCCACTTTGCCTGCCGACGGGCCGACGGGCAAATTCTTCAACGAAGATGAGCCGGTGCCTTGGTGACCCGCGAGGCGATCCGTCTTTCTCAGGCCGCGCCTTCCTCCAGTCCTGCCCGGCGACGGGCGACCTTGGCAAGGGCCGACCAGTCTTTGTCGCCGAGTCCTTGCTGGACGGCCTGCTCCAGGTTTTCGCGCACGATCTCTGCCGAAGGCAGGGTAGCGTGCCGCACTTTGGCGGCTGCCAGTGCCAGATTCACGTCCTTGAGGCCCAAGGCGAGCTTGAAGCCCGGCTCGTAGCTGTTCTTGGCGATGTTGCCGCCGTAGCGTTGGTAGCTCGGGCTCGCGAAGATCGTGTTGGTGACGACCTCGAGGAAATCGGCTCCCTTCAACCCATACTGCTCGGTCAACGCGGTTGCTTCGCCCATCGCCTCGATGGCCAGGGTGATCATCAGGTTGCCCGCGATCTTGGCCACGTTGGCATGTTGAGGGTCCTCGCCCAGAGGCCACGTCTTCTTGCCCAGGGCATCGAAGAGGGGCTGCACCTTGGTTAGCGCCTTCGCTTCCCCGGCCGCCAAGATGTTTAACTCCGCTTTCGCGGCGACGGCAGGCACGCCGAAAACCGGTGCTGCCACGTAAGCAATTCCTTTGCTGCGGTGCAAGGCTTGGAGTTCCGCCACGAGCGCGAGGGAAATCGTCGCCATCATCACGTGCACGCAGTCTTTGTGCGCCGCAGTCAGCGCCCCCGAGTCGATGATCACACTACGCACAGCCTCGTCGTTGGAGAGCATGGTAATGACGGCGTCGTGCTCGAACGCGGCGGCGGGCGAGGGGAGGGCGGTGACGCCTTCCATCGCCTTGACGGCGTCCGGGTTGCGGTTCCACACGCTGACCTGATGGCCCGCTTTGACCAGGTTGGGCACCATCGCGGCACCCATGCTGCCGACCCCAATAAATCCGATGTTCATTTTGTTCCTTCTGTACGTTGATTAGCTAACCCAGAGATTAAAGCGAAACGACATCGTCGGCGTTGGAGCCGACGATGTCAGCCTCCAAGTACTCAGTCTTTCAGCGAGGCCATGTCGATGACGAAGCGGTACTTCACGTCGCTCTTGAGCATGCGCTCGTAAGCCTCGTTGATGCCTTGCATGTCGATCATCTCCACGTCGGAGACGATGTTGTGCTCGCCGCAGAAGTCGAGCATCTCCTGCGTCTCCGGGAGGCCGCCGATGAGCGAGCCCGCCACCGTCTTGCGCCCGAAGATCAGCGGGCCGCCTTTGACCTCTTTGAAGGATTCGGGCGCACCGACGATCACCATCGCCGCGTCGCGCTTGAGCAGGCTGACATAGGGGTTGAGGTCGTGGCTCACCGGCACGGTGTTGAGGATGAAGTCAAAGGAGTTTGCCTGCGCCTCCATGGCCTTTTCGTCCTTGGAAATGAGCACATCGTCCGCCCCCAGCTTGCGCGCGTCCGCTTCCTTGCCGGGGGAGGTCGTGATGACCGTTACCCTGGCCCCCATCGCGTGCGCGAACTTGACGCCCATGTGCCCGAGCCCGCCCAGGCCGACCACGCCCACCTTCTGTCCGGCCTGCACCTTCCAATGGCGCAACGGGGAGTAGGTCGTGATGCCCGCGCACAGCAATGGGGCTACCGCCTTGAGGTCGAGCTTCTCCGGCACGCGAAGCACAAAACCCTCCGTCACGATGATGGAGGTCGAGTAGCCCCCGTAGGTGATTTCGCCGGTCTGCTTGTCCTTGCCGTTGTAGGTCAAAACAAAGCCCTTTTCGCAATATTGCTCCAGCCCTTCGGCGCAGCTCGCACAGCTCTGGCAGGAATCGACGAGGCAGCCCACCCCGGCAAGATCACCCACCTTGAATTTAGTGACGCTCTCGCCCACGGCGGTCACCCGCCCAATGATTTCGTGGCCGGGTACGACGGGATAAATCGTGCCGGGCCAGTCGCTGCGCGCGGTGTGCAGGTCGGAGTGGCAGACGCCGCAATAGAGAATGTCGATGGCCACGTCGTGCGCACCGGGATTCCGCCGGGGAATGGTGAAGGGGGCCAGACGTGAAGGCGCGCTTTGTGCAGCATAAGACTTGGTTTGATTGGTATTCATTTGAAAGCAACTTGCTCCAGACCGATCCAGACTACACTCGCCAAACACGCCATAATACTTGCAAAACACGCCACCTCCGAGTAAAGCTGCTCTCGGTTTCCATGCCGTGCTTGGATGTAATGGCGAAGGAAATTCGCATCTCTCAGAGCATCGTGGAACCATCGGAGGCTCGGTTTCTTTTCCAACTCGTCAGCCGAACGAAACGGATTGCACTGCGTGTCCAAGACCAGGCAGCAGCGGCGGCTGTCAGGCGTTTCCACTGAGCCCCAACCAATCCTTTTCCACTAATGAGTGACCGCTTCCGTGTATCTAGTTTGCTCGCCCATCAACTCCAGAAAAACGGCGTGCCGGTGGCGGCGGTGTTACGCCGCGCCCTGCTGCCGGAGAACTGGCTGCGGCAGGAGAAGATTATAGCGACCACCGAAGAGTTGTTCGCGTTCTGGAGGGCGGTGGGGGAGGTCGGCGATGATCCGGCCATCGGTCTGCGGCTCGGTCGGGACACTCCTGCGGACGGCGGCACGCCGCAGACGATGGCGTCGTTGCACAGCGAGTCCTTCCTAGACGCCGTGCAGCGGATGGGCCGCTACAAGAAGCTGACCTGCCCGGAGGAAATCCGGCTCGTCCGCCGCCGCGAGGAGTGTGCCGTCGAATTCGTATTCCTGCTGGGCGGGGACGCGGAACCGCCGGCCCTGGTCGACCTTTGTCTGGCATGGATTCTCGGGATCGGCCACCGGGGCACGGGCGTCTCCTTTGCCCCTTTGCGCGTGGAGTTGACCCGCACCGGCAAGCATCGCCAAGTGCTGGAAGAGCATTTTCGTTGCCGGGTGCGGTTCCGTGCGGAACGCAACGCGCTGGTGTTCCGACCCGGCGACCTGGACCGGCCGTTCGTCACTCACAACCCCGAACTGTTGGCGCTCATCACGCCGCAGATGGAGGCAGAACTGATGGCTCGGCAGCGGCAGCGCAGCGTGGGTGATGAGGTCAAGGCCGCCGCCAAACGGCTGCTCGCGGGCCGCCGACCTGCGCTCGTGGACGTGGCAAGAACCCTTGGCCGCAGCACACGTACCCTCCAGCGGCAACTCACCGAGCAGGGCGTTACTTTTCAACAGCTACTCCGCGAGTCTCGCCGCGAGTTGGCGCACCACTATCTCGCGCAGAAATCTCTCGAATTAACCGAAACCGCTTACCTGCTCGGCTTTGACGACGCCAACTCGTTCTTCCGCGCCTTTCAGAGTTGGGAAGGCGTCTCGCCGCGCCGCTGGCGCTGCCACCACCGGCTGACATCGCCGCCAGCGGCATGACGATGTGAGTTGCGGCGCACTCTCAGCGCAGTTCGGTGGTGTTGACCTCTTTGTTGCGAGCAATCTAAACGAAGGCGGTGCTTTGGGATGCTTTCGACGACCATCGTCCACGCTTGGGCCCGTTGTGGCAGCGAGCGCATCCGCAAGAACGGTCACGCGATCAACGGGGGCGCAACGCGCCAAGTGTATGGAGTGCGAGCGTACTTTCATCCTGCAATCCCGAGGGGCGCGTTATGCCGAGCTGTTCAAGGCTCAAGGACTCGCCGCCTACCAGGATTGCATGAGCATCCGGGGCATCCAGCGGAGCTTCGGCGTGTGCTACAAAACGGTGTTGCATTTTGGATTGGCGTGACCGGTGCCCTGCCACGTAGCCAAGTCTACCCTCTTCTCGTCGAGGTTGGCCACGCGCAGGCCTGGGATTAGAAACCACCGCTGGCGAACAGCCGCTCGC
>CAXSED010000208.1:0-4392 GCA_964236475.1 uncultured Chthoniobacterales bacterium | reverse complement strand
GAGGGAGGGCGTTGCTGGCCATCGGCCAATGGAACCATGCCCTAAACGTGCGGCCATCCAAGATTGCGCCCACATAACGCTCACGCAAGGCCTCCCTGCTGTCTCGCAAACCGAAAGCTCGGGTCACAAAATCGGCCACCACAGTCAACCCGAAGCCCGACCCAGTCGAAGACACCTTTGGCGCGAAGAGCGCCATTAAGCTCAGGCCCGTTCCCTTGTCGGCGCTGTCGGCTCCACCACTTTTGATCAGAGCGTTTAGATAGGCTGCGTCTGCGTCGTCCACTTCGTTGGAGAGCACGAAACGCAGGCAATCACCTGGTGGTTGCGGGATCGGAAAGATCGCCATGTCGATGTGGTCACCGGCGGCGTGGCGGCAGGCGTTGGCTGCCAGGTTATAGAAGATGCGGTCGAGCGCCGCGCTCTCCAAGCAACACTCCGTCAACGTGCCCTCATAGCGGCAGTCGACGTTCATGTGAATCGGCTGCGCCCGTGGCCTCGGTCCAACCACCGAACCGTGCCACTTTTCCAACATGAGGCGCATATCGTGGCTCTTGGGTCGCCGGTCGGCATCGCGGCGTGGATCGTCCAGGCCCGTCACCGCACTACGCATGATCTTGAGATGGTCGCGCACTAGAACAAACAGCGTTTTGAGTTGGTCTTCGTTGTGAGGAAGGTGATCGAAGAGTTGCAGGCGACCGAGCAAAGCGCTCAAGGGACCGCCCCGCACGTCGTGCATGGCCTTGGCGAGTTCTTCGCCGGAGGTCTCGGCGTGAGAGGCTTCACCGAGTGCACCGACTTTGTCGATGAGTGCATTTAGATTTCGCCGCCGCATCCAGAGGGCCAATTCCCGCCACTTCCGGGCATCATCGGTAGACGTATCTACGATGGCGAATAGCAACTCACCGAGAGCTCTGTATAGGTCGAGCAGCGTCGTTTGGTCCTGGGTGGCCAAGTGCGTCAGAGCGACGCAGACATCGTCACCCTGATAACGCTCTTTGCGTTGGCTGGGTAGGTACAGAGGTGCTAGCGCCAACAGCGACGCAGAAACGGGCAGCCGGGCGTCGAGCCTGCTGGAAAGAGAAGGAAGGTTTGCGAACATGACCATCAAGGAAGCGTCTCGCCAAAACTTTTGGATAGGGGTCGAATCTGTGCGCCTGTCTTACTTGCATACAAGGCGACGTGTTTGTCTTTCGTTGTAGCGGCAACAGCGCCTCGGGGTTGCACGTCGGGCACCGTCGATCCGGTCGCCTGGGCAAAGCGAACCTTGGAGCGTAGCAGCAGCGTACCCAGGCAGAGGTCGGCCAAAGGCAGGACGACATTGAAATTCTTGCGCATGTAGCGGTGGTGAAGCAGGTGATGACCGTTGAGCCGGAAAAAGAGGCCGGTGCGCTCAACCGAGCGTTCCCCAGGCTGGTGCATGCACCAGTGCAGAGTCTCGTAAACGCTGTAGTAAGCACAGTTTGCCAGCAGCGCACCCCACAGGATGGCGGAGGAACCGAGCGCCCAACCAGCGCCGATGAAAGGCAGGAGCATGAGAACAATCAACGTGGGACCGTTCCACCAAGCCATCGGAATGGTGTGGGCATCCTTGGCGTCGTGCAGATGATAAGAATGATCGGCTCTGAAGATACGGTGGTGGGTTAGGGTATGCGTGCGAAAAGCGTAAACAAAATTCCCCAGAGGCCGGTGCATCACGAAGCGGTGCAACAGCCATTCAAAGAACGAGGCGTAAATGACGGCGAGACCAAAGCCAAAGACCGACCAGAACAGAAAATGTACCATGTGCAGAGAAGAATTGTTCACTGGCGTATCGGGTTGAAGGAAAAGACTTGTGGAGCGAAAAGGTGCGGCCTCGCGGTGCGTCATTCCGTTGTCGCCGCAACGGTCTGGAGGCTTAAACGAAACGTCGCGCCTTGGCCGCGACCCTCGCTCGCCACGGTCAGAGTGCCGTGATGGGCTTCGGCCAGTCCCTTGGCGATGAAGAGGCCCAAACCCAGACCGCCGTAGTGATGCTGCATCGTGTCGTCGCCCTGCTGAAGCGGATCGAATACCAATGGCAACAGTTCGGAAGTGATACCGATCCCACGATCGGCGAACTCCAAGGCGAGACCGCCGGATGTGTCGTTAGCCGAGGTAATCGAGATATTACTGCCTTGGGTGGAAAACTTGACGGCGTTCTTAACTAAATTCCACATCACCTGCTGGAGACGCAAGGAATCTGCCAAGACCATGGTTTGAGATGCCTTCAGATCGAGCCGCACTTCGATGGCGGCGGCGGCGATCTCACCCGCACAAATTTCCAAGACGAGATGGACGACCTCATGGGCGTCGATGGATTCAAGCCGCAGCCGCACCTTGTGCTGGCCCACCGCCGCGAAGTCGTTCAGTTCTTCCAAGAGCCGCAATTGCAATTCGAGGTTGCGCCGGATCATCGCAAGCGTTGGGCACGCCTCAGCAAACCGCTTGTCCTCTTGCAACTCGTAAACCCCAAATAGTACGGGCGTCAGCGGAACGCGCAGCTCGTGCGAGAGCATCGCCAGGAAGCGATCTTTACTCTGCGGTGGCTGATCGACAACGGCCTCTGGAAGGGCTAGCGCGATGACGTCCGGGATACTGGCGATTGGACGCAAACTAAAGACCACGCTTTCGGGGGAAACGTCGTGCAACTTGCCCAGGGTGGCTTCGACCAAGCAATAGGAGCCGTCACGCGTCAGGTGGCGGAAGCGGACAGTGGCGTGCTCGTTGTATCCTTGAACGACGTTGACGAAGTCTGCGTACACTGCCGGCATGTCCGCCTCGTGGATGAGCTTGAAGATCACGCTCCCTACTAACTCCTCTGGAGCGTAGCCGAGTACCCGGCGCACCGCCCGGTTTTCGGAAAGGATGACACCGTTGCGGCTCACCACCGTGATCGCATCGGCAACGCTTTCCATTATCGCTTGCAGCCGTCTTCCATTTTGCCGCAGTTGTTCTTGGGCCGGACGCATCAGATAGGTCGTGCCGTCCGCATTGATGATCGCATCAATCTGACCCGAGGTGATCGCGTGGAGCGCGTTTTCGGCGTGGGCCAGGCGCAACGCCAACGCCGTCGCGTTCCCCGCGCGGCACGTTTGGCTCGAGGGAGAGGTTTGGGCGGTGGGGTTCATGCGTTTTCGGGCTGGGGCAAACCGAGTGCGCGCAGGACTTCCGCCTCGTCGCTCAGGTTGCCGATGATTTGCTGCCTGGGAGCGGGAGAAATCCTGAGCACGGTCGGCGTCACGAGAATGACCTCCTCCAAGGCACGCAATGGCTCCTTCAAGACATCAATCACTTCGATCCGATGGCTATCGGGAAAGTGCTTGCGGCAGATGGCGTAGAGGTTTGCGAGCGCCTGCACGGAGTTCGGAGCACTCCCAGCAACGTAGATCTGGAAAACGTAGGCACCGTGCGAAGAAGCATTGGCGCTGGCAAGAGGCGGTTTCATGGGCGCTTCTTTCGCGTTTTTGCCGGGAAGCGCGGCGTGCCAGCGGCTGCCTTCGCGCCGTCAGCCTGCGCTGGCTCCGCCGGGCGAGCCTGGCCACCGGGCGGCTTGGCACCGTCCGTCTGCTCGCGCACCAGCCTGCTGTCTCGTTCTCTCACCACTTCGTCCTTGCGCAAAGCACCCTGGGCGCGTCGCGCGTCGTTCGTGCGGTTGAGTCGCTCCAATTCCTCGTCGCACACCTGCACCTCGCGTCGTGCTCCTTCGATGCGCAGGTCGCGGTCGAGTTGTATGAGATGGATCTCCTGGCGTTTTTGCGAGATTTCGCCACGCAGACGCTCGTACTCGGCGCGGACGGCATTCTCCTTTTCGATGCGCAACGTGCCCATGAGCACCTCCCCGCCCGCCGTGTAAGGATCGGCCAGGGTGATGCCCTCGTCACTGAAGATCAGTTCACGCACCTGATTGGAGTGCTTCGAGCCGCGCGATTTGATGATGCTCAGCGCCCGGTTGCGCTCGCCGCCCGAGAGCGAATAGGTGATCTGCATCCAGGTGTCCACCAGAGACGAGACGTGCAGCGGCAGCGTCGCCAGTTCCCGGTCCTGCGCCTCGTGCAGGCTGGTGAAAAGCACCGTGATGCGCTCGTTGCGACACAGATAAACCAGTCGTTCGACCGCCGTGCGGGCAGCCTGCTCGCCGCCGACGTTGACCAGCGCGGAGAACGGATCGACGGCCACGCAGGTAGGCTTGTGCTCCCGAATAAGCCGCTTGATGCGGATGAGATGTTCCTCCGCCGAAGCGGAATCTGTCCGCACGGCTTCCATCCGCAACAGGCCGCTCTTGAGGTGCGGCGTCAGGTCCACGCTCACCGAGGCAAGGTCGCGCACGATGTCGAGGGCGTTCTCATCGAACGAGACGAACAGCGCCCGTTCGCC
>CAXSED010000207.1:0-4451 GCA_964236475.1 uncultured Chthoniobacterales bacterium | reverse complement strand
GCCATGCGAAGAATCGACTACCCCGAACCGCTCCAACGCCTCGTTGCCCAACTCAAGCGGCTGCCCGGCATCGGACCCCGCAGCGCCGAGCGCATCGCCCTATGGCTGGTCGGCAGCGGACGGCAGGAAAGCAGCCGGGGCCGGGAGGTCGCCGAGACCATGCTGGAAAACGCCGCGAAGGTACGCGCTTGCGCGGACTGCGGTTTTTTCACGACGGAGGAACTCTGCGAAATCTGCCGCGACGAAGCCCGTGCCGACGCTCCGTTGTGCGTCGTCGAGCAGGCGACGGACATTTTGCCGCTGGAACGCACCGGCGTTTTCAAGGGACGCTACCACGCGCTCGGCGGACGGCTGGCCCCGCTCGATCACATTGGCCCGGAAGACCTGACCATTGAGCGGTTGCTCGAACGGGTCCGCGATGGCCAGGCCAGGGAGATCATCCTCGCGCTCGGCGCGGACGTGGAAGGCGAAGCGACCGCGCAGTACCTTGCTGGGCTGCTCAAAGACCATCCCGAGGTGACCGTCACGCGCATCGCCCAGGGCCTCCCGGCGGGCGGCGGTCTGGAATCGGCGGACGAGTTGACGCTGTCCCGCGCGATGACCGGGCGGGTGCTGCTCTCGAAGTAAGCCGGGTCGACTACTTGTAGAATCCTGCCAGTTGGGGCCGGGTGGATTCTTCCAAAAAAGTGGGATCCTGCATGATGACGCGGAAAACCACCGGCTCGATGACCGCCTGCGCCTTCGTGATGAAGTCAGCGGCATCCGCGTAACGACCGACCTTGATGGCGCGGCCAGCTGCGGCAAACAGGGCTTCGTAGGCCGGGTTGCTCTGCGCCAGCGCGGCGTCGATCTCCTTGCCACCACCGCTCGCTTCCTCTTTGTCCGCCTGGACTTCCGATAGCCAGAGCTTCAACTGGAAAAGTCCCTCGGAATTTTCGTACTGGTTGCGCAGCAAGGCGGAGCGAAACTTGTCGATGGCCTCCTGCGGCTTGCCGTCGCGGCGCAGACATTCACCCCAGAAATAGTAAAAATCCGCCCGCGCCGGATCGAGCGCCACGGCGGTGCCGAAGGAAACTTCCGCCAAGTCAAACTCCTTGTTCGTCAGGTGCAGCAGCGCCAGCATGAAATCCGCGTCGGGCGTCAGGCGGTTGGCGGTCAGGACGCCCAGGATGTTCTGCGCCGCCTGGGTATCGTGCTCGTACAGAGCAGCCCGGGAAGCTTCCACCGCCATCGACGGCCATTCGGGGTGTTTTTCCTGTAAGGCGGAGAAACGTTGGCGGGCTTCGGCGTAGCGGCCCTTTTTCGTGGACTTGAAGGCGTCGTCCACTTCGGCCTGCACTTTGGGGTCCAGCGGGCCGAGCACGGCCCGGTTGGCCTGGAGATAAAGGTTGCGAGGCGAGACCCCTTGCGGCGGCGCGGAGCGCAGTCCGAAATGATACCCGATGAACAGCCCCCCGCCCAACAGCGAGAAAAGCGCCAGCAGCCAACGCCAATCCGTCAGCGGATGGCGCGGGGGAACCGGGTCCTCGTAAACCTTGTTGAGCCGGAACGCTTCGGGAAGCTCGTCGTCCTCCGTCTCACCGGGCGGGGCGTCGGAAACGTCCGGCGCGGTCGGGTGAGCCGCCGGGACAACCGCGGGTTCCGGGTCCAGGCCGGGGTCATAGACGGGTGTTTCGAGCGGGTCGGCAGCCGCGGGCGCGTCGAAACCCGGCTCACCCCCGGAGGGACGGCGCGGAAAGTCGCTCTCACGCGAACGAAGGCGCGATTTGCGACGAGGTTGATTCAGACCGGAAGGACCGTCCATGGTGGCAAAAAGGGGGGAAACTGAGCTTATCGTCAGCTTCGGAGAAAACGCGCGATTTTCAAGGACAGAAACCAGTGGGGCGGGCAGCGCCGGAGTCCAGCCATTTCATGCCCGCATCCGGCGCACAGCGGCGGGAACGCGTGGGCAAGTTCCGCCGTGGCGGCTTTTCCAACGATCTTGCCGCTTGAATTTTGCTCCGTCCCGCGTAGCGGATGGGATGCACGGCATTTCGATAGACGCGGACACGGTGGATCGGCAGATCGAAACCCTGGCGGCGATCTCGGAGGCGCCCGCGCCGGTCGTTACGCGGGTCCTGTTTTCGGAGGCGGACCTCGCTGCCCGCCGCCAGGTGGAGGCTTGGTGCCGGGACGCGGGGCTGGCCGTGCGCGCCGACGCCGCCGGGAATCTTTTCGCCCGCTGGACCGGCGCGGAACCATCGCTGCCGCCCGTGGCGACCGGTTCTCACATCGACGCCATCCCCAACGCGGGCCGCTACGACGGGGTCGTCGGCGTGCTGGGCGCGCTGGGGGCCATCCGCGATTTGCAGCGCGGGGGCTTCCGGCCCCGGCGGTCGGTGGAATTGATCGTTTTCACCGCCGAGGAGCCGACCCGCTTCGGCCTGGGCTGCCTCGGCAGCCGTCTGCTCGGCGGGGCGATGACCCCGGCGGCGGCGGGCGCGCTGACGGACCGCGACGGGCGCACGTTCGACGCTTGGCGTGCCGGGGCGGGTTATCCCGGCGAACTGGCCACCGTGCGCCTGGAACCGGGCGCGTACCGGGCGTTCGTGGAGTTGCACATTGAACAGGGTCCGCTCTTGGAACGCGACGGTCTGGACATCGGCGCGGTGGAAAAAATCGCCGCGCCCGCCGCGCTGCGCGTGCGGCTCGAAGGCGTGGGCGGTCACGCCGGGGCGGTGCTGATGCCCGTGCGGCACGACGCCCTGCTGGCCGGGGCAGAGATCGCCCTGGCGGTCGAGCGCGCGGCCCTTGGCAGCGGCAGCCCGGACACCGTGGGCACGACCGGCGTGTTCCGGGTCGCGCCGGGGGCGATCAATAGCGTGCCGTCGTTCGCCGAACTGGAAATCGACCTGCGCGACACCGACCTGCGGACCCGTGAAACCGCCCGCGCGGAGATCGAGCGCGCCATCGCGGAGGTTTGCGCGCGGCGCGGCGTGCGGGGGGCCGTCGAGACGATCAATGCCGATCCTCCGGCGGCATGCGATGAGCGCATCGTCGAAACGATCTTGCAACGAGCGCAGGCGGCGGGCCTGGGCAGCGCGCGGATGATCAGCCGCGCCTATCACGACACGCTGTTCATGGCGCGGGTTTGCCCGGTGAGCATGATTTTCATTCCGTGCCGGGGTGGGGTCAGCCACCGGCCCGACGAATTCTCCTCTTCCGAAGCGATCCAGCGGGGCGTCTCCGTGCTGGCCGAAGTGTTGGCGGAATTGGCATCGCAGTAGATTCTCGGGAAACGATCCTTCACATGCCGCCCCCTTCCCTCCCCCGCCCCGACGACCCGCCCGTCGCCGCGCCTGCTCCGGGCCAGCCGGAGCCGTTGGCGGCGGAACCCGCCGAAACGCGCCGCTTCCTGCTGCCGGGCTTCTGCGTGCTGGTGGTCTGCCTGCTGGCGGGCGGCTGGCTCAAGACCGCGTTCGCGCTGGTCCTGCCGGGCAACATCCTTGGTTTGTTCCTCCTGCTGGCCCTCCTGCTCACGGGCGTCGTGCCCCTGAAATGGGTCGAAGCCGCCGCGCGCCTGCTGTTGTGGCTGCTGCCGTTCCTATTCCTGCCGGTCTTTATCCTCGCCATGAAGGACCACGCGTTCTGGGCCGTGCAGGGCCGCGCGTTGTGCGGCGCGGTGGTCATTGGGACGGTGCTGCTGTGGGCGTTCGTCGGGCATCTGGCGCAATGGCTGTTCCACCGGACGCGGGATTAAGATGGACGCTCTCCGCGCGCTATCGCCCGTCCCGCTGCTGCTCTGGAGCGCGCTGACGATCCTCGTTTACGCGGGCTGCCGCTCGCTGTTCCTGCGCACGCGGCTGCCGGTGCTCCACCCGGGATTTACTGGCATCATCGCCATGGTCGCCGTCTTGGAACTGACCGGGCGGCGGTACGCGGAATTCGAGGCGAGCACGGCCTGGATCAACTGGCTGCTCGGCCCGGCGGTCGTGGCGATGGCCGTGCCGATCTACCAGTTACGGCGCGTCGTGCAAGCCAACCGCCTTACCCTGGCAGCGACGGTGCCGCTGGGAATGGCGTTCGCCGTGTTGAGTACGACGGGGATGCTCGCGCTGTTCGGGCGCGCGCGTCCCGTGGTGGCCGCCGGGGCGCTCAAATCCATCACCACGCCGGTGGCGACCCAGTTGGCGAAAGATTCCCACGTGCCGCTCGACGCCACGCTGGCCGGGGTGCTCATCGCCGGGATGCTCGGCGCGACGCTCGGACCGAGCGTGCTGTCCTGGATGCGCGTGCGTGACGAGCGGGCGGTCGGCCTCGCGCTGGGTGCCGGCTCGCACGGCATCGGCGTGGCGCGGGCGGTGGAGATCAGCCGGACGGCGGGCGCGTTCGCGTCCATCGCCATGAGCGGCTCGGCCATGCTCGGCGCGCTGGTGCTGCCCTACGTGCTGCGCTGGCTCGCCGGGACTTGA
>CAXSED010000206.1:0-4550 GCA_964236475.1 uncultured Chthoniobacterales bacterium | reverse complement strand
GGCTCCAAACTACCCTTCCCTCCGTGCATTTTTACTTAACTGAAGATCAATAGGCCCACCAGAACATTTATGAACCGCTACGCTTTGTTTTTGCTTGTCGCAGCGTCCTCTTTCCTTGTGGTAAGCAGGGCGCGTGCGGTGGACGGCAGCACGTTGCTCCAACAAGTTCTCCAAGCCTTGGACGACGCTCCGGCCTACCGCATGACATCGACCACGACGAAACTGGACAACGGAGACACGGATGTCCGCATGGTGGAGTTCGTCAAGCCCAAGGCGGTCCATCTTCGTGGCGAGAGCAAAGGGAAAGTGACGAATGAGATGTTCAGCGATGGCGCGAAAACGTATGCATTGATCAAGTCCACCGGCGCATTTGCAGAACTGCCCAAGGATATAGGAGATAATTTGGCCGAAATGGCGCACTTGGTCACCCCCATGCAGGAACTTCTATCCGTTACTCCGAGCGTCAACCTCGTGGGCCACGAGGAAATTGCAGGCAAGGCGATCTCCGTTTATACCCGCGAGGAAGAGGACGTGCTGAAGCTGCACACCACGGCCAAGCTATGGATCTCGGAACAAGACCATCGATTACTCAAAATCGAAGCCGAAACACACGGCAACCTAAAAACCAAATCCCACCCAGAAGGCCGGGCTATCAGCAATCGTTGGACAGTTTCTTACGAGTATGATCCATCCATCAAGATTGTGCTGCCAGCGAAGTAACGGGCACTTTGATGCTCCCAGCCGCGAGGCCTAACAAGGCGCTGCAGCCGACCTCTGGGGCGTTCGGGCGTGCTCTGCTTTTCCAGCCTTGACTTCGCCGCTGCCCGTCGCTGAGCTTGGGTCGTTAGGTGCCGCGCAGCAAAATATTTTCTGGTGCCTGCACCGTGGCACTCCCGTCCGCTCGGGTCCACGCGGGTCCAGTGAGGTCGTGTCATAACATGCTATCCGATAGGGTGATGCTACACGCGCATCGCTTGCCAGCATCAGAAACAACTGTATGATGGAGACCGCAGCGATGAGCGAGGAGCAGCAACTCCTTCCTCCACTCGCTGCCGCTTCCGGTCATGGTCAACATTCTCACCCCTCCCACCCCCACCTACGTCAAGGTAACCCACGTTCCCGGCCTGTACCGCCACAGCCGCAGCGGTCGTTACTATGCCTGCAAAAAGCTGGGCGGCATCCGCCGGGAGTCCAGCCTCAGAACGTGTGACCGCAAGATCGCCGAACGCAGGCTCAAGGAATGGATTGGCAACCTCGACAAGGTGGACGCCGAGGTGGAGAAGACCACCCTTGGGCAGCTCATCCAGCGCTTTGTGGTGGTCACCGGTGGCATGGCCCACAACACGCACGTCACCAACAACGCCATCATCAACGAGTTCCTGCGCTGGTGGCCCCACGGCAACGACTATCAGGTGCGGCTGATCCGCCCCTCCAGCCTGGACGAGTGGCTCGCCTTGCAGGAGCCGAGGCTGCGCAACGTCTCCTACAACCGCTACGCCGGGTTCCTCAAGCAGCTCTTTGACATCGCGGTGAAGGACCGCATCATCGCCGAGTCACCGGCAAAGAGCCTGCGTCTGCCTTGGAAGAAGCCCCAGACCCCCAAGCGCATCATCCCCTCGCTGGCAGAGTTTCAGGCCATTGTGGCCGACATCCGCGCGTTGCCCCTGACCGTCTCCCAGACTCGGCACACCGAGGACACCGCTGACTTCCTGGAGTTCCTCGGGCTGGCGGGGCTGGGACAGGCGGAGGCATCCTCGCTGACGTGGGGCGATGTGGACTGGACCAACAACCGCCTGAATATCCGCCGCCACAAGACGGACACCCAGTTCATTGTCCCGATCTATGCTCACCTCCGACCGCTGCTCGAAAGGATGAGCAAGGAACAGCGAGGAAAGCGCTCCCCGGCCTCCCTCGTCTTCAAGATCAAGGACGCCAAGAAGGCGTTAGGGGCGGCGTGCCAACGGCTCAATTTCCCTGCTTTCTGCCAGCGTAGCCTGCGCCAGCAACTGATCATGCGGCTGTGGAGGGCGGGGGTGGACAAGAAGTGCATCGCCGAGTGGCAGGGTCACCAAGACGGCGGTCAACTGATCTTGGATACTTATACTCAGGCGTTCGGCAGTGACGACGGGGAGTATGTGCGTGGGCAGCTAGCGAAGATCGGAGGCGGAATGGCGACCATGATGCTTGCGGTCTTGCCCTCCGGCTCTGGTGTGGACGGATCAACTTCTGGAGCAATGAAGAAGCCCAAAGCTCAGGCCGCGCCTCCTGCTGCTGCTCCGATCAGCCCTGCCCCCGTTATGCCTGCGTCTACTGCGGTGAACCCCTACCAGAAGGGCGACAGGGTCAAAACCCAGTGTAAAGGCAACGAGGTTGAGGCGGAGGTCACTGCCGTCTTCAAAGACGAGGTGCAGGTGCGCACGCCGGACGGCGAGCTGCGCTGGCGGACGGTGCGGACAGTCATTAGCGCTCAGACGGCAGACAGACAGCCGAACAACGCACCAGACTCGACAGCGACAGCGAACGTCGCCACTCCCGCCCCAACAAAGAAGCGTTGGATGACACGAAAGCGGGCAGGTCGCTGAGACGAATGGTAGGCATTGCCACCTTCTTCCGAGTCAGGTCCGCGTGCATGAAGCCGCGCCCCTGCGCTCGGCATGACCATTTTCGACCCCGTCTCCGCTGCCAATCTCACGGTTTACCTCGTCCAGTTGCCCCGTGGCAGGACGGCTTCACGCAAACAGCCTGCGCCGCTGCCCATCGAGTTCATCTGCCTGGAGCAGGCTCGTGCGGCTAGCGAAGTGGTGATCTCAGAGACCGGCATCACCGAGCGCGTGAGGTTAGAGAACCACTCCCAGCGCGACCTGTTCCTCCAGGCAGGCGAGGTGCTCCGGGGCGGGGACCAGGACCGGGCGGTGGCAGATAATCTCATCATCCCCGCTCCCCGCCATGAGCCAGAAAGCCACTGGGTGCCCACCTTCTGCGCGGAGCCAGAGCGATCCCAGCCGATGCGGGGCCACACCCCGGGTCTGTTCACCGAATACAATCAGATGTGCCCCGGTCAGAAGCTCAAGAGGGAACTACGGCTGGGCACCCAAGAAGATGTCTGGCGTGAAATCACAGCCACACGGGATGTCGTGTTCGACATCTTGAGCCATGGCAGCACGAGGAGCATCCCACCTCATAGTCTTTGGACGCTGGTTGAGCTGCTGGAAACAGAGGGCTGGCTGAACCCGTACATCAACGCCTTGCTTCCACTGGCGGAAGCCAATCAAGAGGCCACGGGTGCGGTGTTCGTGGTCAACGGCAAATTCAGTAGCGCGGAGCTTTACGCCACCCCGGCGCTGTTCCGGCAGATGTGGCCCAAACTGCTCTACGCAATGACGGTGGAAGCGCTGGTCAAACAATACCAAACCAGCGGTCAGCCGTGGCAGGGTACCCTGCCGACGAAGGGTGAGGTGACGGCGTGGTTGGCGGCAGGGCATCGACGTGGGGCGGTCGGTCACGTCGATAAAGTCACCAAACGGGTGCATCGGCGTATCCGGTCCATCGGAACGCAGATGTGTTTCGAGACGCTGGATCAAGAACAGGACGGCCTCTGCGTCCATGAATTCATTCTGGCAAACGATTACATTGGCTGAAGTATCGTCGTCCGGCCTGTCCGGGGTGTCCGGCCTCCGTATAATGTTTGCTGGTTCGTAAAATTGGCCGTCGTGCCGACTGATTCCACAGCATGGGCGACGCTGGTCCGGTTCGCAGCGTAAACTGTGTTCCCTGCACAAGAATGAAAAACGGCTGGCCTCCCCAGACCGGGTGGCCTGGCCCACGGCGGCGCGACGGCAACCGTTCGGCCTGTCCGGTGTGTCCGGGCAAATTCAACGTTTGCTGATTTTGCGTCGGTACAATTTATTGGGACCGCATCGGCATTCAGTCAGGTTGCAGAAACAGCCACCAACGTGTTTCTTCTTTCCTCGTGAGCGACGAACCAAAGGTCGAATTAGAGGAACGTCAGCTCTATGCCTTTCCGTACGTGCCGGATCGTGCTGCAAAGCCCCCAAAGAAATGGCCGTTCGCGTGTGTCGTTGCACTGCACGACGGCGAAAAACTGGTTAATGGCCAGTGGTGTTGCCTGCACGCTTTCATTTGCAAGGACGGCGCTTTCGAGTTCGGCGAGGGGATGTTCGGCACCGCCACGGAAGAAACTGAACTCTACGGCCCGGTGTGGTGGCCGGAGGTTGCCACTTCCCTTGCCGTGGTCCCACAAGCTTACCGCGCTGCCTTTGATACCAAGCCTAAGTCAGATGAGATGCCGTTCGAGCGGATCGAACGTTGGCATAGACACGGCTACAGCCATCCTAAGATTGACCCGGACGCTGAAGGACGCGTCATCAAGACGTTGCGGCGCATCGAACTATGGGACGGCTGGATGGAAGCCAGAAAACAACAAAACCAGAAGAAAGGCGAAAACTGGACGTTCGCCGCCTGCCTCAAAGACTTTGGTAGTGTTTAAGCGGTTGTTGCGATTTGGATGAACAACGCGAAGATGGGCGATG
>CAXSED010000205.1:0-4608 GCA_964236475.1 uncultured Chthoniobacterales bacterium | reverse complement strand
ATCGAGATGAACGCCAACGAGCCGCCCATCGGCGACGGCAGCGCGCGGCCCTACGTCGAGCTGATCCAGCGTTGCGGGCTGGCCGCGCAGGACGTACCCCGGAGCATCTTCGAGGTCCGCGAACCCTTGCACATCGAGACCAAGGGCGGCTCGCTGCTGACCGTCGTGCCCGACGAAGGCTTCCGCATCTCCTGCACGCAGGTCGGCCCCGGCGGACGCTTCACCCAGTACCATTCGCAGGAGATCACGCCCGAGACCTACGAAAAGGAAATCGCTCCGGCGCGGACGTTCACCTTTTACGAGGATATCGAGCCGCTCATGGAAAAGGGCCTCATCAAAGGCGGCAGCATGGAAAATGCCGTCATCGTGCGCGGCGACAGCGTGTTGAGCAAGGAGCCGATGCGGTTTCCCGACGAGTTCGTGCGGCACAAGATTCTCGACATCATCGGCGACGTGGCCCTGCTCGGGCGGCGCGTCAAAGGACACATCATCGCCGTCAAACCGGGCCATGGAGCGAACGCCGAACTCACCCGCGCGCTGGCCAAGCAACAGGCGCAACTCGCCGCGCTGATTCCCTCCGGCAAGCTCACCAGCGGCGAGGGTGCGCTCGACATCAACGAGGTCATGCGCCTGCTGCCCCACCGCTACCCGTTCCTGATGATCGACCGCGTCATCCAGAGCGAGGGCCAGACGAAGATCACCGCCGTCAAGCAGGTCACGATCAACGAGCCGTTTTTCCAAGGCCATTTCCCCGGCCACCCGGTCATGCCGGGTGTGTTGCAGGTCGAGGCGATGGCACAGGCCGCCAGTTTGCTCATCCTGCGCCAGCCGGAACACACCGGCAAACTCGGCTACTTCATGAGTGCGGACGGGATCAAATTCCGCAAGCCGGTGATGCCGGGCGACACGTTGTTCATCCACGTCGAAATCACCAAGGTGCGACGCAATACTCTGCGCGCGACCTGCCATTGCACCGTCAACGACCTCGTCGTCAGCGAGGGGGAAATCACCATCAGCATTTTCGCGCGCTGACCCGCATGTCCACGTCCCAGATTCATCCCACGGCGGTCGTCGCTCCCGGCGCGCGGCTTGGCGACGGCGTGGAAATCGGCCCGTACTGCGTGGTCGGCGACGGCGTGACGCTCGGCGACCGTTGCCGTCTGCAAAGCCACGTGGTCCTGGCGGGTCCGAGCGTCATCGGGCCGGATAACATGTTTTATCCGTTCGCGTGCGTCGGCCAGCGGTCGCAGGATTTGAAGTACACGGGCGAGCCGACCCACCTCGAAATCGGTGCGGGCAACACGTTCCGCGAATTTGCCACCGTCCACCGTGCCACGGCCCCCGGTGGCACAACCCGGATCGGGAACCGGGGCAATTTCCTCGCCTACAGTCACATCGCACACGACTGCACCGTGGGCGACGGCGTGATTTTTTCCAACAACGGCACGCTGGCCGGGCACGTCGAAGTCGGCGACCACGCCGTGATCGGCGGACTGACAGCGGTGCATCAGTTCTGCCGTATCGGGCGTTTCGCCATCACGGGCGGATGCTCGAAGATCGTGCAGGATATCCCGCCTTTCATGATGGTGGACGGCAACCCGGCCCGGGTGCGCCACATCAATCAGGTTGGGCTGGAACGCGCCGGGACTGATAAGGAAACGATCCGCCAGGTGAAGGATGGCTTTCGCATCCTCTATCGTGATGACCTGAACACCGCCCAGGCTCTGGAACGGATGCGCGGCGAACTGGAAGAATTGCCGGAAATCGTTCACCTGATCGAATTCGTCGCATCCTCTAAGCGCGGGATCGTTCGTTAACGCTGCCCCGCAGCCAAAAAAAGTAGCGCGGCGTCCTTGAGAGAGACGCCGCGCGAAGTTTGATTTAAGCGACCGGGTCTACTAGTGAACCGTGGTCGTCGTTTGCGAAGTCGTCGTCGGCGTCGCAGGAGTTTCGGTGGTCGTCGTCTCGTGCGTTGTGGTCGTCGAAGTGACGGCTGGTTCCGAGGAGCAGGCCGCCGTCGAGAGAATGGCGGCAGCACCGAAAACGAGGCGAAGAGTGGTAACGTGTTTCATGGGCAGAAGGTACAGAATGTGGTTAGCTTGCTGACCTTACGAACCACGGCAGGAAAGTGGCCGTTCCCATCCGCAGAAAATCCCGCGCAATCAACGGTTAAACGTAACTGCGCGGAAACTTCGATCAGGTCATTGATCGTTCAGCGATAAAACCGGACTACTTGTGGCTCGTCGAGGTGGTGGTGGTTGATTCGCTGGTTTCCGTCTTGGTCACCGCCGCCGGGGCGACCGTGCGGTTGACGACCACTTTGCTGACGACGGGTTCACCGTTTTCCGTGGTGTAGTACACGGTGGTCGGCTCGCCGGATTTGATCGTCTGGTAATCGACCACGTTGCCCGTCGAATCCACGAAGGTCGTCTTCTTGGAATAAGAATAGGTCACGGGCGAACCGGTTGCGGTCTTGACGATGATCCGCGAACTGCCCGGCGTGAACTCCTGAATGGTGCCAGCGGAGTTGGTCGTCTGGACGGTGGTGGCCGTGGCGGTTACGGGGGCGGCAGCCTCGGTGGTGGTCACGGTCGTCTGGGCGTGGACCAGGGCGAGCGGCGTGAGGGTGATCGCGCCGATGGCTGCACTAGCCAGGAGTTTGCGGAAAGACTGGGTTTTCATGGTGGTTTGTTCGATGATGGACTGGGTTACTTCTATGGTCCCGGGCGAATTGACGACCGGGATCGTTTTGAAAGCAGGTTTGGGACCCGCTCACGCAATGACAGACGCCGCCCGCGTCGGCGTATTCACGAAATTCGCGCCTACGGTCAGACTGCCGCCAGTTCCGGCATGGCCTCGGCGTGGACCGGGACCGGGGCAACCTGCGAGACCAGCTGTTCACGGAGACGGTCGGTCACGGCATGCACCAACGCCGCCTTCGAGCGGTCAAAAACGAAAACTTGTTTCGTCGCTTTCGTCGGGTGATAAACCACCAGGTCCTCGCTTAAAAAACGCGATTCGTGCGTGGCCTTGCAGCCGGTGAAGTCGAGCGTTTTGCTCAACGAACGCCAGCCGCGCCGACCGACGAAATGCAGTTTGTCCGCCGATCCGGCGGTGGCGACCAGCCAGCCCGAGAAGTTCGTGGGCAGCCCACTTTTTGAACTGCCCGTCAGACACGGCGCGGCCCAAGCGATGGCATCCCCGGCGGGATTCAGACGGCTGAAAAGCACATCAGCATCGGCTGGCAATTCGTGGACGGGCAAGGCCGCTTTTTCGTCGGCAGGTGGCGAGGCCAATTTTTTCCACAGCAGCCAGACCCGGATGCATGTGAACCGAAAAATCTTTGGCGTGACATACAGCAACGTCAGCACGACGAATCCGAACACGATCAGCGCGAGGTACGGATTGTGGTGATACGAATAATTCATCACCCCCAACCCGCCCACGACGCCCACGTCTTCGGCCACGCTCAGCGCGACGTTGGAAAACGGCTCGGGCGAAGCGTTGGCGACCAGCCGGGTGCCCGCTTTTGCGCCGTGGACGGTCAGCGTCACGCCACCAGCGATCAATGCCACGATCACATCGAAAACCGGGTCGGCTTGGCCGAGCGTTTTCACCGCGAGAAACGCGCCGCCGATGGGCCGGATAGCCGTGTGGATCGTGTCCCAAGCCGAATCCACCCACGGCACCTTGTCCGCAAAAAACTCCACGAAATATAGTACCCCGGCGATGATCATGATCGGCGTTTCGCCGAGCACCGCGAGGTTCTGGTATTCCGGTGATAGTGCGATCCAACCGAAATGAATGGCCACGCTGGTGGCGAAAGCGGTCAGGTAGAGGTTGAGACCGGCGAGGGTGGCAAAGCCGAGGGCAATGCCGAGCTTTTGCAAAACATCCATAGGAACTTGTGTTGCCCGGTATTATCGTCCCACCCGGGCGTTTGTCATGGGAATTTTTCGGTCGCGCCGCTGCGCCGTTCGCGGAAGAACTCCCGCAGCAACTGGCCGCATTCCTCCCCGCGCACGCCCGGGCTGACTTCGCAATGGTGGTTGAGCGACGGATGTTGCAACAAGTTCAACAAACCGCCCGCCGCTCCGCCCCGCGCGTCCGGGCATCCGAACACCACTCTCCCCAGCCGCGCGTGGACCGCCGCCCCGGCGCACATCGGGCAAGGCTCTTTGGTGACGTACAGCGTGCAATCGGTGAGCCGCCAGTCGCCCACGATGTTCTCCGCCTGCGTGATCGCCAGCATCTCGGCGTGGGCCGTGGCGTCCTTGAGCACCTCGACCTGATTGAACGACCGCGCGATCACCCGCCCGCCGCGCACGATCACCGCCCCAATTGGCACCTCGCCGAGTTCGTAGGCGCGCAACGCCTGCCGGAGCGCCTCGCCCATGAAATGCGTGTCGCTGTGCAGGTCGATGAGCGGCGCGTCGTCCACGGCGGCAAACAGAACGCAGGTGCGCGCCGGAAGCAACCCCTCTGCCGCTGGACTTTTCGCCGCGCCCGTTTCAGTTTAACATCATGGGCCAATCCTTTGACCAGATCATCGTCGCTCCCTCCTTGCTGGCGGGCGATTTCTCGCAACTCGGCGCGGAAGCCCGGCGC
>CAXSED010000204.1:0-4660 GCA_964236475.1 uncultured Chthoniobacterales bacterium | reverse complement strand
CTGCCCGTGGCGATCTGGTTTTCGATGTACTCCCGCCGGTTGGCGATGGCTTCAACGAAACGAAAAGGTTCTTCAAACATGCGAAAATGAATCGTCGGTTAGTGCAGGAAAAACCCGCCCACTTTTCCATCCTTCATGCTCAGGGTGGCGAGAATGTCGTCGCCACCGTCCTTGAAGCGCAGCCGCCACAGCGAAACCGCGTAGCCTCGTTGTTTCAGGTCTCCGAGATATTCGGTGTCGTAACCGCCCTTGGCCCGCGGCTCGATCTGCTTGCTCACGCTTGTCACCTGCGTTTTGGTGATCGCCTTCATCGCGTCATCGCAGTCGGCGATGAAGCCGTCGTAACTGTTCGCAATCGTAGCGGTGATGAGATTTTTAAACACGGCCTCGGTCGGTTGATCCACCGCGGCTTGCGCACGCCCGACCACCAGCAACAGAACCGCCACCACCGCCGCTTGAATAAATAATTTCATCGGTTTGGTTCTTCCGGCTAACCCGTCGCCACGCCACCGTCTCCCGATTGGTCCGGCAGGTGCCGACCGGCGTTGAACAGCTCGCGCATCGTGTCGTCGGTAATCGTCTCGATTCCCCCGGCGGTGATGATCTTGATGATCGGGAAAATCCGCCCGTTGCGGTCCACGCCGCCCGTGGCCGTGTCCGCCTCGGCGGCGGTGTCCAGCGCGCGCAGCACCAGGCGCAACGCGTCTTCCCGCCCGTATTCGCGCAGGGGTTTTGCGCCCCAGGTGTTCTCGTAATAGAGCACCCCGCGCACCGCCGGTGAACCCGACCCCGTGGCGGCGTACTCGGCCACCTCGAAGTTCGCGCCCATCACGTCGTAAAAATACAGCTTCCCGTCGGGGTTCGGCCCCGACGGATCGTAAGTGGCGAACAACGGCACCACCACGCCGACGCCCTGCATCACGAAACCGAAATTATCCCGCAGCAGCTTCGACAGCGCGCGCACCTTGCCGTCCACGCTCATTTCCTGAAGCTGCGTGCGCCGGTAAAATTGGAACGAATGCCCCAGCACGCGCGCCATCTCCCAGGCCGTCGCCGGGACACCGGCAATCGCCATGACCGTGTGCGAATCAATTTCGAGCACCTTGTCGGCGCGGTCGTAGACGACGGTGTTGCCCGCCGTCGCGCGCCGGTCACCCGCCACGAGCACGCCTTCGGTGAACTTGAA
Organism: uncultured Chthoniobacterales bacterium; assembly: GCA_964236475.1. Taxonomy (GTDB): domain Bacteria; phylum Verrucomicrobiota; class Verrucomicrobiia; order Chthoniobacterales; family SZAS-18; genus CAHJWO01. Next base: position 3,474 of record CAXSED010000204.1, on the reverse strand, counting down.
CGCCAGGATCGTCGTCGCCTGCGTTTGCACCGGCACCTGCGCCGATCCTCCCGCCGCTTGGGGAAGAGAGGCACCCGCCGCCGGGTATAATCCCTTCGTCTGGAGCAGCGACGCAAAATCCCCCTGGCCCATTTCCGGCGAGAGAAAACTAGACGGGCGTGCCGGGTCGTGAAAGGCGGGCGTCATTTATTGCCCGGTGCGCTGGCGGTAGCGTTTGGACTGGTTGGGGTCCACCTTTTTCATTCGCTTGAGCAAATCTTTCGTGTCGGGCTTGGACACGTCGGGCGCTTTGGGACCATCGCCTTCGCCTTGTTTGGGCTCCCAGGGAGCCGGACTCGTCGGTTTTTGAGTGCGCTCTGGCATAGATGCCGTCAGTTTACTTTTTTCGCGTCTAAAACGCAAGAAAATCTGCCAACGAGATCGCCGTCCTCCGTTGTTGCCCATCCTCCGCCCCACCCTGCCGCCGGGAGGCCGTCCCAGCCATAAATGAGTTGCCAAAACGGTGCGGCGAGACTTTAATCACTCCAGTGAGCGGCGGATTTTTCTGCCGCGTTCCGATCCCATCATCCCCCCATGGTTGACACCACTTCACCCAATTTATACCTGCTCAAAGCCGAGGACAGCGAAGTTTTCGGCCCCGTGGATTTCAAGCAGATCGCCGCCTGGGCGACCGCTGCACAGATTTCGCCGCTCGACAAGATTTCGAGCGACCAGCACACCTGGTTCAAAGCGCCGATGGTCCCGGAACTGGAGATGGATTGGCTCATCGAATTGACCACCGAGCAGCTTTACGGGCCGACCACGCTCGGCGCGATCCAGGAATTTCTGAACCTGGGCGAAGTGCATCTCGACACGGTGCTCATCAACGCCAAGGACGGCTCCAGCACGGCGGTGCAGGACATCCAAGGCATCACGCCCCCGGTCGAGGAATCCGAAGAAGAGGTCTCCGAGGGGCCGGTCCGCACGGGCATCCGGGCCAGTTTGCAACAGCGCATCCGCGAGCTGGAACACACGCTTTTCGAGGAACGACGCACGCTCGACGATTTGCAGGAACGCTACAGCAATCTGGAAGCGAAGTACGTCGAGATCGTCAAGCAGCGTCCGTGATTTACGGTCAGCGGACCGGACTCGGAAGATCACCCATCCTTGGGTGTCAACACCGGAGCCACCGCCGGAGCCTCCCGCACGGCGAAGCTGTACGCTGCCCAAAAGCTTTCCCACGGCGCGTTTGATTCCGGCTTCCGCTCGGGCGGCAGGCGGAAATGCACCAGACGCACTAGCCATTCCCCGGTTTGGTCCAGCTTGAACTCGGCCAATCCTTGCGCCGAGGTCACCGCCGTCAACGCCAGCACACCCAAATCGCCAGCGTCCCGCCGACACGCGAACACCTTCGCCCCGGCGAGCGGCTTGCCATCGAACAGCACTTTCACTGTGATGGCTTTGTCCGGCTTCATTCGACCCGGATCGTTTTCCAGCAAGATTTCGAGCCGCTGGCCTACCCGTCGCTTGTAGAGCGTACTCGGGATAGACCCGGCCAAATCGCGTTCCTGCACCAACGTCTTCAGATACCGGGTGTAAACCTCCTTGCCCCCCTGATCGGTTTGCCCCAACCGCGCACGCAAAGCGACGATTGCGTCCTGTCCCTCGTCGCTCAGATAATGATTGAACTTGTCGCTCTCCATCGCAATGGGTCGCGGAGTCCGGTCCATCACCGCCAGTGAGGCCCCCGTTTCTGGCCGCAGTTTGGCCACGGGCATCTGCCCTTCCTGACCGGCCGCCAGCAGATCGCGTTTCTTCGCCCGATCCGACAGCAACTCGAACCGCGCGACCCGGTCTTTTTGCAGCGTGCGCTCCTCTTCGGTTTTGAGTTGTGTGCCCATGCGCAAGTGCAACGTCAACTCCTCTCCTTTGCCCGCCGACACGGTTTCCGGCTCCAGCCAGAGGTCATGTGCCCGCACCGCCGCCGTGCTAAACAGACACAGGCACGTCAATAATAGGCAGCCAGTTGCCATCGCTCTACCCCCGCCTCTTTCCGGTGCTGCATTCATGGCGATTAAACCCGCTGCAAAAATTTCTGGATCGACTTTTCGTAATCCTGAAAAGGGTCGCTCATTGGAAAATGACTCTGATTTTCGCACGAGATCGAGTCCCAGTTGATCACGTAGGACAGATTGGTTTTCTGGAAATGGGCTACTGCCGCCCCGCGTCCAAGCGCCCGGGTATTGGCCGGCGGGGTGCGCATGGGATGTTCCAACCGCACGCTATCGTTGAACTCGCCGATGGCTTTTGCCGGAGACAACGCAAAGAACAACCCTTTCGCCGGGTTGATGTTATGATATTCCAGGTCCAGGCTTTGCAGCCAGGGGTCCTGCCAGGTTAGATTTTCCTCCTCGCGGAACGCGTCGAGCAGCCACTTCTTGGAAATCCAATCGACGCCGCCGATCAACGCTTCCGGCTTGCTGCGGATGGCATCCAGCGTGAAGCCCCATCGCTCGATCAACCAATCGGTTTCCGCGTCGGTCCCGCCCAGGTGTTGCCGCGCGAGCTTGAGGAACGTGTATTGCACGTCGAGCGCGTCGCAAGTCTGACCGTTTTCCAAACGCACGATCCAGCGTTGCGATTGATCGCGTGAAATGTCGCGGGTGCTTTGCACGGCGTCGTGCAGAATCACGTCGTAGGGCATCAGCCCCTCTTCGAGCAGCGTGAGCACGCAGGCCGTCGTCCCCACTTTGAGCGCGGTGGCAAACGGACTCATGTTGGAATCGCCGATGAGCAGGTGGAGCCGACGGTATTTGCGGTAATCCGCTAGCGGTTCGTCGCGCGCGTTGATGATCGCCCGGTTGAACTGCACCCACTGGTAAATGTCGTTGACAATATGGTCCGCGCGCTGGCTGATCTGGAAATCGACCACCGCTTCCGGGCGCGGCAACTCGAAATCGAACGCCAACGGATTCGCCTGTCCTACGCGTCCCGCCCCGGTGAAAATCTGCCGCGTGGCCAGAAACGAGAGTAGCGATCCCAGACTCTGCGGGGTGAATTGCGCCTCCCGTTTCATGAGATAATTCTCGTGGCAGCCAAAAGTTGCGCCGGTGTGGTGGTCAATATTGTTCTTCAGAAAAGACACCTGCTCGGTCACGCCCAACGCCTCTAAACCGGATTGCAGCAGCGCATCGCCCGCGAGGTCGTAAGAAACGCTGTCCCGCAGATCGAGGCATTCAGGCGACGAGTATTCCAAGTGGCCCATATCCAGATAGAGCCGACCGCCGTTCAACAGAAAACCGCCGTTGCCCGGCGGTTCCTCGTAGTCTCGGTAGTGCAGATCAATGCTGCCGATGTTCGCCTTTTTGAACAGGTAATTTTTTACCCGGGTCGGCCAAGCGTCGCTGCCCCCCTGAGCCTTGTCGTCCGAGACGAGGCACCCGTATTCCGTTTCGATGCCGACAATGCGGTTCATAGCAGATAAGGATTCGAGCA
>CAXSED010000203.1:0-4749 GCA_964236475.1 uncultured Chthoniobacterales bacterium | reverse complement strand
AGACCACGCTGGCCAAAGCCAAAGCGGTGCGTCCGTTCGCGGAAAAGATGCTGACTCTCGGCAAGCGCGGCAGCTTGCACGACCGCCGCAACGCCATTTCCTATCTTCACCAGCCGAAGATGGTCAAAAAGCTGTTCGAGGAAATCGCCCCCCGCAGCGCCAACCGCGCCGGTGGCTACACGCGCATCATCAAGCTCGGTGCCCGCCTGAGCGACAGCGCACAGATGGCTTATATCGAGTGGGTTGATCTGGCTCCGGCTGCTGACGATCTCGCTCCCAAGCAGGTCGGCGCGCCCGCCAAGGAAGAGGCGAAGCCCGCCGCCGAACCGAAAGCTCCCAAGGCGCAGAAGCCTGCGGCGTCTCCTGACGCGCCTAAAAAGCGCGGCACCGGCTCGCTCAAAGTTGCTGCCAAGGCCAAGCGCGCGACGGAGAAGACACGTAAAGCTGCTGCCGCTGCCCAGCCGGTGAAGGCCAAGCTGACCGGCTCCCGCGCCAGGAAGAGCGGCGGCAAGAAGAAATAGCCGTTTCCATCCAAGGTTTTAAAAGAGAGGGAAGATCTGTAAAGGTCTTCCCTCTTTTTGTAGGGCGACCGTCCCGGTTGCCAACGCGGGACATTCCCCTTGAAATTTACACTCTTCCCAATCGAAGCGTCCCGTGTTGGCAACCGGGACGGTCGCCCTACAATCCAGATAACCCCCGGCAAATTTCTAGGATCAGCGTTGGTCCGCCGTACACGAACCCCGTGTAAAGTTGCACGAGCGACGCTCCGGCATCGAGTTTTTCGCGCGCCGAGGCCGCATCCGATACCCCGCCGACCGCGATGATTGGCAGCGTGGTCCGTTCCGTTAGGAAACGCACGATTTCTGTCGAACGCTTCCGTAAAGGCGCGCCGCTCAGGCCGCCTTGTTGCTTGGGAGCGGACGGTGGCAGCGAAGAATGGTCGATGGTGGTATTGGTCGCCACGATGCCCGCGAGTTGGTGCTGACCCGCGAGTTCGATGATTTCCTCGATCTGTAGGAACGTCAGGTCCGGCGCGATTTTCACGAGCATCGGTCGAGGTGTGGGGAGAGAAAGGTTCTTCTCCTGCACCGCGCGGAGCAAGGCATCGAGTTCGTCGCGCCCTTGCAGCGAGCGCAATCCCGGGGTATTTGGCGAACTGACATTGAGCACGAAATAATCCCCGAAAGGATGCAGCATTTCGAGGGATTTCACGTAGTCTGACGTGGCCTCCTCCAGCGGCGTCGCCTTGGATTTGCCGATGTTGATCCCCACCGGCACCGACGGCCAGCGACCTGCCGCGCGTAACCCGGCAAACCGCGCCGCCGCCGCCGCCGCGCCGCCGTTGTTGAAGCCGAGCCGATTGATGAGCGCGCGCCGCTCCGGGACGCGGAACATCCGGGGTTTCGGGTTGCCCGGCTGGGCCTGTGCGGTCAGCGTGCCCGCCTCAACGAACCCAAACCCGAGCGCCTCCCACGCCGAGAGCGCCACGCCGTCCTTGTCGAAACCCGCCGCCAGCCCGATGGGGTTGGGAAAGCGCACGCCGAACACCGTGCGTGCCAGCCGCTCTTCTGCCGGAGCGGTGCCCGCTATTGCTCGCAGCCAACCAAGCGGAAACCGCAGATCGTTGCTGGCCCTCAACGCCCGCATGGCCAAATGGTGCGCCGTTTCCGCGTCCAGCGAAAACAGGAGCGGACGGAACAAGGTCCGGTAAGCCGAGGCGAAAAGCGCAGGAGTCATTTTCCAATGCAAAAGGTTGAAAAGATTCTGCCCAGGATGTCCTCGGTGTCTACTTGGCCAACGACCGCGCCGACGGCATCGAGCGCGCCGCGCAGATCGAGCGCGGTAAATTCCGGTGACGCGCCGGTCCGCAACGATTCCCGCGCGACAAGCAAGGTTTCACGCGCCCGCTGCAAACAGGCCTGGTGCCGGGCGTTGATGGCCACCGCCGAGTCGCTCCAGGAAAGCTGGCCACCGGTGACGCGTTCATAAATGGCGTCCGCCAATTTTTCCAGGCCCTCGCCGTTCCGGCAGGAAATCGGGATGGCGTCCGGGTGTGCCGCCCAAGCGGGATGCACGCCGAGGTCCGATTTGTTGAGCACGAGGATTTCTACCGGCGGAGCAAGCGAAGAGGCAGCGACCGGACTTTCCGTCCGGGAAGGCGGCTGGCTGCCGTCCACGAGGTGAAGCGCGAGGTCGGCCCGGGCAAGTGTGCGCCGGGTGTATGCCATCCCGGCGTTTTCCAGCGGGTCCACGCTTTCGCGCAACCCGGCGGTATCCGTCAGCCGCAGGGGCAGGCCGCGCACGTTGAGGGATTCTTCGATGGTGTCGCGCGTGGTGCCCGGCGTTTCGCTGACGATGGCGCGTTCGTGCCCGAGCAACGTGTTGAGGAGGCTGGACTTCCCGACGTTCGGCTCGCCGTAGATCACGGTTCGCACGCCCTCACGCAAGATGCGGCCTTGTCCGGCGGTTGCCAGCAGCGCGTCCAGCGCGCCGATCAATCCGTCCGTGCGTGCTAGCAGAGCCGCGCCGGTGTCGGGATCAATGTCCTCGTCCGGGAAGTCGATGTAGGCCTCGACGTGAGCTACCAGCGAAAGCAGGTCTTCCCGCAGGACGTTGATCCGCTGGCCGAGACGGCCTTCGAGTTGTTCGCCCGCCGCGCGGATGGCGAGATCGGTTTGTGCGCGGATCAGGTCCATCACCGCCTCCGCTTGGGTCAGGTCCATCCGGCCATTGAGGAACGCGCGCTGCGTAAATTCTCCCGGCTCCGCCGCGCGCGCCCCGGCGGCGAGGAGCGTTTCGAGCACCCGGCGCGTGACAAGCATGCCGCCGTGGCAGGAAATCTCGACCACGTCCTCGCCCGTGTAGCTCGCCGGGCCGCGATGCACGCACAACAGCACCTCGTCGAGCGGACGGTCCTCGCGGTCCAACACGCGGACCAGCCGCTGTCGCCGGGGCGGAAAATGCGTCAGGTCGGGTTGCTCCGCGCAGACCCGGCCCGCCACCGTCAACGCCTCCGGGCCGGAAATTCGCAGCAAGGCGACGGCCCCCTCGCCAAACGGGCTGGCCACGGCGGCGATGGTATCCGTCGTCACTCGGGCGATCAACGCTCGGCGGTTCCGTTCGCCGCCGCGTCTCGTTGCGCGGCGACGAAGTCAGGATACAGCCGCTCCAGACAGGCCGGGCAGATGCCGTGGGTGAATTCCAGTTCGGAATGTTCGCAGAGGTAAAATTCGATCTGCTTCCAATACCCCTCGTCGTCGCGGATATTCTTGCACGAGGCGCAGATGGGGATCAGCCCTTTGAGGGTCTTGACCGCCGACAGCGCGTCGCGCAACTCGCTTAAGAGGCGTTCGCGCTCCTGCTCGGCTTGCTTGCGCTCGGTGATATCGAAGGACAGGCCGCCGATCTGCCGCTGGCCGTCGCCATCGCGCAGCACGAATTTATGGCTCAGCCAGTAACGGGACTTGCCGTCCGGGGTCGGCACAATTTCCTCGATCTCACGGGTACACTCGTCGTTGAGCACGCTCAAATCGTTTTCCTCCACGGCCCGCGCCGTCTCGGAAGGGAAGAGGTCGGCGTCGGTCTTTCCGAGCCAGTCGGTCACGGAGATGCAAAACCGGGTAGCCAACTGCTGGTTCACGTAAACGAAACGGCCCGACTCGTCTTTGATGTAGGCGACGGCGGGGCTATTGTTCATAAACTCATGAAAACGGTCCTCGCTCTTGCGGAGAGCCAGCTCGCTGTGAGCACGTTCGGCTGCCGCTCGTTCGAGTTCGGCGATGCTGCGGCGCAGTTCCAATTGGGCGACCACCTGACGGGCCAGCGCATGCAGACTTTCCCGCTGGCCGGGTCGGAGAACGCGCGGACGGCGATCCATGACGGCGAGAGTTCCGAGCACTTGGCCGCTCGGCACCCGTAGGGGTGCGCCCGCGTAAAACCGGACCTGATCCGGGCCGGCGACCGATGGATTGGCGGCGAAGCGCGGATCATCGGCGGGATCGGACACGATGAACATTTCGTCGTCCTCAATGACTTGCGCGCAGAACGCGTGCTCGCGCGGCTGCTCGCGAGATTCTATCCCGTACAGCGATTTAAACCATTGGCGGTCGCGGTCCACAAAACTGATGAAAGCGATGGGCGTTCCGCAGACCTGTGCCGCGAGCCGGGCAAGGTCGTCGAACACCGGTTCGGCAGGCGTATCGAGGATACGATAACGACGAAGTTCCTCTAGCCGTGAGGCTTCCTGCGCCTCGTCAGAGGGTGTCGTGTGGTCGGCCTGCATAAATTCCCCGCGCCAAAACTTAGCCTGTAAAATCTTTGTAAAGTTTTGTCAGCTTAACAGGCGGACCGGGTTTTTTGCAACAATTACTCAGAAGCGACAGGCGTTTTACGCCCGCCGTGCCGCCAGTACCCGGCTCAGCGCGTCGGTGAAACGCTGGTTTTCGGGCATCGTGCCCACTGACACCCGAATCCAGGCGGGCAATTTGTAGCTGTTCATCGCCCGCACGATGATACCCTCTTTCAAAAGAGCCTCAAAAACCAACCGGCCATCGCCGACCTGCGCGAGCACGAAATTAGCGTGGCTGGGGACGAATTCGACGTTCATCTCCGCGAAACACCGTTGCAGAAATTCCCGGCCCTCGTCGGTGACGGCGCGCGTGCGTTTCTGGTGGACATGGTCACCCAGACCGGCGAGCGCGCCCGCCTGCGCGATGCCGTTGGCGTTGAAGGGCTGGCGGGTTTTTTGCA
>CAXSED010000202.1:0-4754 GCA_964236475.1 uncultured Chthoniobacterales bacterium | reverse complement strand
TGACGTACTGGAAGATGGCGAAGTAGAGCGTCGTTGGCGCCCAGAGCACGATGTAAAAGAGGAGCGAACCGGCGAACTTGGAGCCGACCACTTGCCAGTCTTCGACCGGCGCGGTCATGAGTGTTTCGATGGTGCCGCTTTTAAATTCCTCCGAGTAGAGGCGCATCGTGATCAGCGGGATCATCGGGATGAAGCCGAACCAGAAGATGGCGATGCCGAAGAAACCTTCGATCATCGTGATTTCCGCCGGGCCTTTGTTGAGCAGCGTGGTGACGACGTAGGCGTTGTAGCCGGTCAACGCCAGGAAGAAACACAGGACCACGTAGGCAATGGGCGAATAGAAGTAGGACTTCATCTCGCGTTCGAGGAGGACGAGGAAGGTGCGCATGAAAAAGGGAAAGGGTAGGCGGGGCTAGAATTCTGTCGGCCTGAGCGGCACGCTGCTCAGCTCCGGATTTATTCCGCGTGGGTAATCTCGACGAACACGTCTTCGAGGGTGGCGCGGCGTCGGGCGAGTTCGCGCAGGGTCCACTGGCGTTCCACCGCGAGACGATAAAGCTCCGTGCGGGGATCGACCCCGGCTTCCACGCGCAGGTCGAACGAACGGAAACCGTCCAGCGCTGCGGTGCCCTCAGCCGATTTGGCGTCGAGCGTCACTTCCTTGATGCCGGGAACCTTCTGGAGCTGCTCGACGCCGTTGTCGTCGCCCGTGTGGGCTTCGAGGCGGATGTTGCCCACGCTGCGGAGCTGGCTGAGCAGATTGGCGGGCGTGTCGCTGGCTTCGATGCGCCCTTTGTGCAAGATGATGACCCGCGAACAGGTCATTTCCACTTCAGGCAGGATGTGTGTCGAGAGCAGGATCGTGTGCTTTTGACCGAGGTTTTTGATGAGGTCGCGCACCTGCCGGATCTGGTTCGGATCGAGGCCGATGGTCGGCTCGTCGAGGATGAGCAGGTCCGGCTCGGCGACGAGGGCTTCGGCGAGGCCGACGCGCTGGCGGTAGCCTTTGGAAAGGTTGCCGATGATCTTCTTTTGCACGTCGTTGAGGCTGGTCAGTTCCTTGACCTCGCCGACGCGCATCTTGAGCTTCTTGCCGCTGAGGCCCTTGAGGGCGGCGCGGTGCTCCAGGTACTCGTTGACGCGCATCTCGGTGTAGAGCGGCACGTTTTCCGGCATGTAGCCGAGGTGCTGGCGCACCTGCATGGACTGCGTGAACACGTCGTAACCGGCCACGCTGGCCCGTCCGGCCGTGGCGGGCAGGAAACAGGAAAGGATGCGCATGGTCGTGCTCTTGCCCGCGCCGTTGGGCCCGAGGAAACCGACGATTTCGCCGCGTTCGACCTCGAAGGACAGGTCTTTGACCGCCGTGTAACCGGCGTAACGCTTGGTGAGGTTTTCGACTTTGATCATCGTGATGGGGAACTTACAGACAGCATCAGCATTGCAAGCGTTGAAATTTTTTTCGGGGTGCGCGGCTCGGTGAGAGCGCGTGATCAGTTTGATTCGTCGTAAAAGTGCCACAGGAGCAGGCCCGTCAACGCGCGGGGTTGAAAAAAGAAAAGCGCGCCGAAAACGAAATGCAAAATTTCCCGGACGCAAAGCATCGCCAGCGACACGTCGGAGGAGCTGTCGTGAAAGTTGCGCGTATGCGACAAGACGGCACGCAGCCAGTACGGGGGAAGCTCGGTCAGGTTAACGACGCCAAAGTACAACAAATAAAAACCGAAAACGCGAGCTGCGAGTTTTGCGGCCTGTCTCGCGGTAAGAGGATTCATGATGGTTGGTAGCGGAAGTGTTTTGATTCACGACCCCTCGCGCGCCGTGAGCGTGACGGTGCCGATCTGCGGGGCGCGTCCGCCGTTGCGCGGCGAGAGCGAACCCAGGCCGACGACGAAATCGACCGCCGTGCCGCCGTCCACGTCCTTGAGCAGCGCATCGAGCCGCGTCGGGCTGGTCACATCGTAAGTACCGACTTTGTAAATGATCATCCCCTGCCGGAAGCCGCCCTGCGCCGCCGGGCTGCCGCGTTCCACGTCACTCACCAGCACGCCCGTCGCCCCGCTGACGCCGAACGCCCGGGCCAGGTCCGGGGTGAGCGTTTGCAGTTGCAGGCCGAAGAGCCGCCGGGCGTTGGGGGTTTCCTCGGCAGCGGCCTGCGCGCGGCGGACCGCCTGCGGATTCGCCTCGGCGTCGCGGAACTCGGCCACCTTCGCCGCCACGGTGCTCGCGGCGATGGCAAACCCGAGACCTTGCGTCGGCGTGCCCTGCGGGGTGAACGCCAGTTTTACCGATGACACGCCCACCAGCCGCCCGGCGAGGTCGATCAGCGGGCCGCCCGAGTTGCCCGGGTTGATGGCGGCGTCCGTCTGGACGAGGTGTTTATAGATGTTGTCCTCGATGGTGATCTCGCGGTCCTTCGCGCTGAGGATGCCCCGGGCAACGCTGGAATTGTAGCCGAGCGGGTTACCCAGCACGAGCACCGTCTGGCCAAGCAGGCCGGGCGAGACGTTGTTGAGGTTGATGAACGGAAACGGCTTCGTGCGGTCGCGGGCGTCGATGCGGATGAGCGCGAGGTCGGCCTTGGCGTCGCCGGAAACGTAGTGGGCGGGATAGCTCGTGCCATCGGCGAACGTCACCTGGATTTTCAGGTCGGCGGCGCGCTCGACGACGTGCTCGTTGGTGACGATGGAGCCTTTGGCGTCGATCAGGAAACCCGAGCCGAGACTTTGGACCTTTTGTTGCAACTCGCGCGGACGGCGGTTGGTGGGCTGCTCGAAGAACTCGTTGAAAAACTGGTCGAACGGGTCCTGCACCTGACGGCGGACGATGCGCTCGGTAGCGATGTTGACCACGGCGGGCAGCACCTTGGCGACGGCGACGACCGCCGGTTCCGTGGCGGGATCGAACTCCGGCGGGGGTGGGGGCGGCTTGACCTCCTGCGCGGGGGCAGCGGCGTTCAGGGCCAAGCAAAGCCCGAGAAACACGGGGAGAAAACGGCGGCGCATGGCTTCGGCGGGGAAAAGCCAATATCGCGCGGCGGGCGGCCTGTCAAATGGCGGTCGATGCGTCCTACTTAACAGAAAAGAGCGAGATGGATATGGTAGGTCTATGTCAGAGGAGCAAAGAGAGACTATCGCATCGAAAAATGGCATTCCCATCCGACTGACCGAAGAACGCTGGCAGCACATCGTCGATGAACACGCAGAGCTTCTCGGTTTGCGCGCGGAGGTGCTCCAAACGGTCGCCGAACCGGAACGTATCCTGGCTGGAAGCGACGGGGAAATATTGGCTCTGCGCACTCAAGCCGACCACAAGGTTTTGGTCGCCATTTACCGGGAATTAGTTGATGATGGCTTCGTTATCACCGCTTTTCTCACCCGTCGTCTTTCCTCGTTGAACCGGAGAACACAGCTATGGCCCTAGCCGAAATCAACGAATTTCTGAAGATTGTGCCTGCTGTGCGTTTGTCCCCGCATCAGGCATTGTGGTCGTCTTACGATGCGGAAGCGGATGTCCTTTACATTCATTTCAAAAAACCGGCCCATGCCACGGACAGCGAGCTGACAGACGATGACATCATCGTCCGATATGAAAATGAAGAGGTGATCGGCCTGACTGTTTTGCATGCCAGCCGCCGATAGCCGTTGGCAGTTTGTGTAATTCCCGAGTCATGGCCCGAACCAGGCCTTGATTTTTCGGCGAGCACCTTTAGGTTTTCAGCCCTTTTGCGCTGATCTCATCCTCGCTTCCCAGCTTCCGCTTTCCCTTCGCGCCGAAAGGAACCTCCATGAGACCCTCCTCCGCCAGTCCGTCGAACGCTGCCCTGATCGAAGAGTATTACGCGCTGTGGCAGAAAGACCCGGGGTCGGTCGATGACAAGTGGGCGGCGTTTTTCGAGGGATTCGCGCTCGGCTGCGCTGCCCCGCCCCGCCCGGGTGGCACCGCGATGGCAGCCGCCGCCACCCCGCAGGCCGCGCCGGATGCCAGTGGTGGCGCGTCGCGGCTGGACATGCGCGTCGATGACATGGTGCGCGCCTACCGCGAACTCGGGCACACCCTGGCGCAGCTCGATCCCCTCGGCAGTTCACGCCCCGAGCAGTCGCTGTTGACCCTGGAGGCATTCGGCTTCGTCGAGGCCGATCTGGATCAGGTGGTGTCATCGCGGTTTTTCATGGGCGGCAAGGGGATGCGCCTGCGCGACATGGTCGCCGCGTTGCAACACATCTACACCGGCAGCATCGGCGCGGAGTTCATGCACATCGCCAACGCCAAGGTGCGCAACTGGGTGCGCGAACGCATCGAATCCTACCCGGAGGCTCCCGCGCCGGAACCGGCCGCCCAGCGCGACATTTTGAAGCACCTGCTCACCGCCGAGACGTTCGAGCGGTTCCTGCACACGCGCTACGTCGGTCAGAAGCGGTTTTCGCTTGAAGGCAGCGAAACGCTCATGCCGCTGCTCGAGACGATTCTCAATCGCTGCCCGGCGCTGGGGATTCAAGAAATCGTCATGGGCATGGCTCACCGGGGGCGGCTCAACGTGCTGGCCAATTTCCTCAAAAAGCCGGTGGAGATGATTTTCACCGAGTTTTCCGAGAACTACACGCCCAACCTCGCCAACGGCGACGGCGACGTGAAATACCACCTCGGCTACGAGACCCGGCGCGATCTGGGCGACGGGCGAGAAGTGGGCGTCCGGCTGGCAAGCAACCCGAGCCACCTGGAATTCGTCGATCCCGTGGTCGAAGGTAAGACGC
>CAXSED010000201.1:0-4763 GCA_964236475.1 uncultured Chthoniobacterales bacterium | reverse complement strand
TCGAAGCGCAAATCCTGGTTCGGCTTGGACACCTTGCCCAGCGTCGCGCCGCCGCGCCCACCGGCCAGCGCGCCGCCCCGGCGGATCGCGGCGTCCGTGCCCTCGAACGCCTCGACGGCCAACACCGTGCCGTGGCGCACCACGACCGACTGGCCGATGTCCAGCGCGCTGACCTGCTTGGCTGTGCGCAGGGCAAATTCCACGTCGAGCAGCACCCGCTTGCCCGGGGCGGGACCGGCGAGGTGGCCTGGCGCGGCGAGCAGGTGCTCGAGGTACGTCGTGGCGGGCAGAAGCGTGACGCCGGAGCGGGTCATCTCGTCAGCGACCGCGCCAAACAGGCTCTCGGCGTTGCGCTCGCGCAGGCGGCCCAAGAGCAGCAGGGCCTTGAAATCGGGCCGCAGGTCCCACAGGTTTTTCGGCGCGATCTGCCCGGCCATGATGGCGCGTGGCACCGCCTGTTTCTGGAAGAAGGACAACATCCGCCCGAGTTGGCCCACGCGCATCCAGGCAATCTCGTCGGCCAGCGCGGCGAGGGCCGGATCGGTTTCATTCTCGAACGCGGCCACGACGAGACGCGTCACCCCGGCGGCGCGCGCGGCCCGGGCGAGCACCAGCGGGTAGTGGCCGCTGCCAGCGACGATGCCGAGGACCGTGTTCAAATTTTGTCCGGCTTCTTGCGTTTCATCCTGGCCTTGGCTTCGGCCATGAGCGTGTGCATCTCCGCCTCGCCCCCCCTGTAGATCGCCACGAAGCCGATTTGCCCGCTCACCTGCACGGCGGCGGACCAATCGTCGCCCCGGAGAAATTTCCAGCGTCCGACCGGCTGGATGTTCACGTTTTGCTGGTCCGCCCGGAAGACCAGAAACGTCATGTCGTGATCCTTGACTTGGACCTGCGCCACGAATTTTTCGTTCTTGGCAAACACCCGGTAGCCCGTGGCGATGTCGCGGTCGAAGATCGTTGGCACCGCGTAGTCCTCCAGCCCGTACTGGAGAAAGAGCGTGTCGCCGAGGCGGCCACATTCCGTGCTCAGGGGTTCGAGGTGGTCTGCGCCCGCGCCGGTGCGGGTGGATTCGATCATTTGGCGCACGGTGTCGTCGCCCGCGAACCCGGTGTGATGCTCGTAGATCGCCATTCCGGCCCACGCCGCCAAGAATAGAAACGCCAGCCCGACCGCCAGGGCCACCGGCTGCCACAGCAGCCCGCGCCAGGAAAACCCCCGGGGCCGGGCGGCCCGCCGTTGACCGGCGGCGATTTCCGCGTCGAAACCGGCAGGCAGCGGCAGGCCTTGGACCTGTGCCGCTACCGGGCCGTCGAACTCCGCCTGGCGCGCGAACGCTTCCTGGAGCTTCGGGTCGGCGGACATGCGCTGGATAGCCTCACGCAACCGGCGGTCGCCCAGGTCCGCGCCGTCGGGTCGGCAGCAAGCCAGTCGGAGGCGGTGTTTGTCAGTGGGGGGAGGAGCGGACATGCGGGGGAACGACGGGTGGCTAGCAGGCGGTCACCTTTTGACGTTGGAGCAACGCGCGGCTGCGGGAGAGCAGGGTGCCGAGATCGTCCAGCTTGATTTCCAGTACCTCGGCGAGTTCCGCCGGGGTGAAAAGATAGAGGTAGAAAAGGACCGCCGCGCCGCGCTCGGCTTCCGGCAAACCGCCGAAAAGCAGGGCGAGTTGCTGTGACGAGTCACCGGCAGGGTCGAGCGTGGGGACGCTGGCATCCGGCGCGGGCAGGAACGAGGCCTCGTCGCCAGGGATCGACACCGGCCCAGCGACCGTGTGCGGGCGTCGGCACGACGCACGGGCATGGGCGAAGATCCAGCGCCGGACCTGCCAGGGATTGCGCAGGTCGCCCAAGCCCTCGCGTTCGGCCTCCTCGACGGTATGCTGGAGCACCTCGGCGGCGGCGGCGGGGCTGCCCGTCATCAAAAAGGCAAACCGATAGACCGCCGGCAGGTGGTCCCGGTAGGGTAATGGATCAAGCGTATCCCTCACGCGGAGTCAAACTAGACAGCGCGCGCGGGTAGCTCAAGCGTGGATTTTTGGCCCAGGTAGGCCTCCCTTGATTGCCCTGTTGGAGCGACCGAAGGAGACCCGGTGACAGACGCGGCCTGGCCACAGGCGGTGTTTGACTTGGACCCGTTTGGTTTCTAAGCTGCCGTTCGTAATTTCCGCCCGCGTGCAACCCGTGAAAAACATCCTTTTTGTCTGCACCGGCAACATCTGCCGCAGCCCCATGGCGGAGGGACTTTTCCGCCAGTTGGTCGCGGACCGCCCCGACGTGCAGGTGGCCAGCGCGGGTGTCAACGCCTCCTACGGACAAGCGGCCAGCACCTATGCGGTCGAGGCGCTGGACGACCTGGGCATCGACATTTCCGGCCACCGCTCCCAGCCGCTGACCGGCCAGTTGGCCCAGGATGCCGACCTGATCTTCACCATGACGCGCGGGCACCTCGACGCGCTCGAAGCCTATTTCCCCGAGGCCGCTGACAAGGCGTTCTTGGTGCGCGAGTTCGACCCCGCCGCGCACGCGGGCGATCTCGACGTGCCCGACCCCATCGGCCAGAGCCGCGCCGTGTATTTCCGCTGCCGTGACGCCCTCAAAAAAGTGCTGCCCAGCCTGCTCGCGCTGCTCGAACCCGCCCAACCCGCCGCTGATTCCAAGCCCATGCAATCCACTCCCTCTTCCAACCGCCCGACCCTCGCCGAGACCGATCCCGACATCTTCGCGGCCATCCAGCACGAGGAACGCCGCCAGAACGAGAACATCGAACTCATCGCCAGCGAGAATTTCACCAGCCGCGCCGTCCGCGAGGCGCAGGGCAGCGTGTTCACCAACAAGTACGCCGAGGGTTATCCCGGCAAACGCTGGTACGGCGGGTGCGAGTATGCGGACGTGGTCGAGCAATTGGCCATCGACCGGGCGAAGCAGCTTTTCGGCGCGGACCACGCCAATGTCCAGCCCCACAGCGGCGCGCAGGCCAACATGGCGGTGTATTTTTCCGTGCTCCAGCCCGGCGATAAAATCCTGACGATGGACCTGTCGCACGGCGGGCACTTGACCCACGGCAACAAGGCGAATTTCTCCGGTCGGTTTTACGACGTGGTGCATTACGGCGTGGCGCAGCACGACGAGCGCATCGACTACGAGGCGTTTGCCAAACAGGCGCTCGTCGAAAAGCCGAAGATGATCACGGTCGGCGCGTCGGCGTACCCGCGCACGCTGGATTTTGCGCGGATGCGTGAGATCGCGGATTCGGTCGGGGCGTTGTTGTTCGCGGACATGGCGCACATCAGCGGGTTGGTGGCCGGTGGGCAGCACCCGAGTCCGGTGCCGCACGCGCACTTTGTCACGACCACTACGCACAAGAGCCTGCGCGGGCCGCGCGGGGGGATCATCCTGTGCAAAGAGCAGTTTGCCAAGGGGGTGGATTCGCAGGTGTTCCCCGGCATCCAGGGCGGGCCGCTGATGCACGTCATCGCGGCGAAGGCGGTGTGTTTCAAGGAGGCGTTGGAGCCGGGGTTCGCGGAGTACCAGCGGCAGATCGTGGTCAACGCCAAGGCAATGGCTGCTCGGCTGGCGCACAACGGCTACCGGATTGTCAGCGGCGGCACGGATAATCACCTCATGCTCATCGACCTGCGGCCCATGGGCCTAACCGGCAAGGACGCGCAGGAAACGCTCGACGAAGCGGCAATCACCGTGAACAAAAACGCGATTCCCTTCGACACGGTGAGCGTGTTCAAGGCGGGTGGTATCCGGGTGGGCACCCCGGCGGTGACGACGCGCGGCATGAAGGAAGAGGAGATGATGGAAATCGCCGACCTCATCCACGAGGGGCTGCAAGGGTGCGGCAATCCGGACGCGCTGAGGAAAGTGCGCGAATCGGTCGTTGCGCTGACGCGGCAGTACCCGCTGCCCTGATCCACTTTTATCCGCGGTCGGCGGGCGGTCACACCCGCGCCTGAACCCGATGCGCGTTGAGAATGGCTGCGATCAAGCCCGGAAATCGCCGGTCGATCTCCTGGCAGCGTGAGGTGTTGTGCATCTCGACGCCGCGCCGTTCACCGCGGATCAGACCTGCTTCCCGGAGAGCCTTGAAGTGCTGGGAAAGGGTCGATTTGGGGACGATTTTCTCGCTGGCCTGGAGAAAGTTTGAACAGTTGCGCGAACAAGCGGAGCCTGCGATTTGCGCGAACAGGGCCGCTCGGATGGGGTCGGAAAGCGCATGCAGGATGCCTTCAACCGTAACGTCATCGACCGAAGGATGAAAAAGGGGCCTCATGCGAGATGAACTTATCACGACTTGACACTTTGTTCCATAGTTTGTAATATCTGAACAATGGAAATAACGGAAGCGCCGTTTCCCTTTCCACCAAACGCAAACCAACGAAAATACATATGAGCAAGCTCACAGGAAAAGTCGCGGTCGTCACCGGAGCCTCCAAGGGCATCGGGGCCGCCATTGCCAAAGCCCTCGCCGCCGAAGGGGCCTCCGTCGTCGTCAACTACGCCTCCAGCAAAACCGGCGCGGATGCCGTCGTCGATGCCATCGCCAAGGCTGGCGGCCAGGCGGTCGCCGTGGGCGGTGACGTGTCCAAGGCCGCCGAAGCGCAGGAGATCATCGACGCCGCGATCAAGCACTACGGACGCCTGGACATCCTCGTCAACAATTCGGGGGTGTACGAGTTTTCGCCCATCGAAGGGATCACGGAAGAACATTTCCACCGGCAGTTCAACATCAACGTGCTCGGGCTGCTGCTCGT
>CAXSED010000200.1:0-4788 GCA_964236475.1 uncultured Chthoniobacterales bacterium | reverse complement strand
CGTTCCCTGATGTGACCGACGCCGAGCGGTCGGTCTTCGACAGGGAGCGCTCCGCTGCCCAGTTGCTTGGCCAGCGGATGGAATCCACCGTGCAACTCATCAAGGTTCTCGGTGGCGGTTGGGGCGATGAAAAGGCAGACGCCGATGCCAAGATGCAGGGTGCAAAAATCAGACCGTGACCGGGTGGATCACTGCCTACTTGCCCACGCCCCCGTCTCTCGCCTCGGCTGACCTTTGTGTTTTGACCACTGACTTTCTCTCCTATGGCTGACGAACAACAGATGGATGCCCGCAAATGGATCGCCGTGGCGGGCACGATGCTCGGCGCGTTCATGGCCGTGCTCGACATCCAGATCACTAACGCCTCGCTCAACGATATCTCCGGAGGCATCTCCGTCACTCCCGACGAAGGCTCGTGGATCTCCACGAGCTACCTGATCGGCGAGATCATCACCATCCCCTTGACCGCGTGGATGATGCGGATTTTCACCATCCGCTATTACCTGCTGGTCAACGTGGTGCTCTTCCTGATGTTCTCCGCCCTCTGCGGCATTTCCACCAATCTGACCGAGATGATCGTCTTCCGCGCGGGACAGGGGTTCACCGGCGGGGTGTTTATCCCGACAGCGTTGACGGTGATCATCACCTACATGCCCAAGCACCTCCAGGGGGTCGGCCAAGCCATGTTCGGGTTGACGGCCACGATGGCTCCCGCCGTGGGGCCGTACATCGGTGGCGTGCTCACCGACACGGTTGGATGGGAGTGGAATTTCTACATCAACTTCATCCCCGGGGCCATCATGTTCGCCACGGTGTGGGCGACCATCCCGGCTGAAAAAATGAATCTCAAGCTGCTCAAGGAAGGCGACTGGCTAGGGATCGGCTCGATGGCCATTGGGTTGGGCGGCCTGATCGCCATGCTGGAGGAAGGCCAGCGCAAGGATTGGTTCGGCAGCGGTTTCATTCGCAACGCGGGCATCCTGGCAGGCGTTTTCGTGCCGATGTTTCTCATCCGCGAGTTCATGGCGGAAAAGCCGCTGGTCAAGCTGCGCCTGATCGCCAGCCGCAACCTTGGCTTGTCCACCCTGGTCGCGTTTGTGCTGGGTGTGGCACTTTATGGCACCATCTACTTGATTCCACAGTTTCTGGGTCAGGTGCAAGGTTACAGCCCGACGCTCATCGGCGAGACTCTTATCTGGGTAGGTTTGCCACAGTTGCTCATTTTCCCCCTTCTGCCGCTTTTGCTCAAGAAGGTGGACATCCGTGCCCTGGTCTGCTTTGGGTCGATTCTCTTTGCGGCGAGTTGCTTCATGAATTCCTACATGAGTCCCGACTACGGCAAGGCACAGTTCGCCGTGGCCAACATCGTGCGCGCCTTCGGTCAACCTTTCACCATCGTCCCGGTGACGGCGCTGGCGACCGCGACGTTGGCGCGAGCGGACGCGGGCGACGGTTCGGCCATCTTCAACATGTTCCGTAATCTCGGCGGCAGCGTGGGCATCGCCATTCTGGACACGGTCACCACGCGCCGTGAGCAGTTCCACGACTGGCGCATCGGCGAGCGAATCACCATTTATGATCCCGCCGTACAGGGGCGCCTCGCGTCGACCACCGCGCAGTTTGTGGCCAAAGGTTTCGATCAGACGACGGCGATGCGCCAGGCTCTCGGCGCGATGAAGATGTCGGTGCGCAAGAGCGCCTACACCATGGCCTATAACGACGCTTTTCTGATCGTGGGGTACAGCTTATTGGCCGGCGCGGTCCTCGTTTGGTTCTGCAAAAAACCGGCCCCTGGCGCGCAGGCTCCGGCTCACTGAAAGCGGGGATCAGCGCAGGGCGCGCCGGTCGTGTTCACGGCGGGTGACGCCCTCGCGGTCGAGGTGTTCCAGAAACGGGATCAGCACCCGGCGCGTGGTGCCGAGTATCTGGCGCAGGTCGCTGGTGGTCGCCGGTCCGGCGGCCCGGATGGCACGGACGACGATGGTTTTCATGCGCCGGAAGCTTTCTTCGAGCAGGACGAGATCCGGGCCGAGTTCCAACGCCTCGCCGGTATCGAAGAGAAACCGGAGCGCCTGCCGGGAAACGCCGTCGGGCGCAAGTTCCTGCCGTGAGGGCGGCTCGAAAGGTCTTGCCGCCAAGGCCGCGCGCAGACGGTCGCCCGCCGGTTGGAGGATCGCGGGCAGTTGAGGACGATGTGCCGCGCGCCGGAGCGATGCGCCGACGCGGATCCATTCGCCTTTTTCGACGAGGGCGGACACGAGAGGCTCGAAAAGTTCCGGCGTCGGCAGTTCCCGTTTCAAGGCTGCACGGAGTTCGGCAAGCTTCGGGCCGATGCGCTCGGGATGTTCGCGGTGCGTGGCGTCGATGAACGCTGCCGCCCGCTGCCGGGAGGTTTGCCACCAGGCGGCATCGACGAGGAAATCCCCGGCAACCACGGCAGTTGCCGCCGAGAGGTGCCACTGCACGGCCGCGTCGATCTCTGCTGTGCTGAAGGCTGATTTGCGCAGCAGCGACGCCCGGGGAGCGGCGTGGTCGCGTTCCAGGAGCGCGGCGATCGCCTCGGCGGGATCGGCAGGCCCAGCGGCGCGGCGTTGGAGGAAATGGCGTTGGGCTGCGCGTCGGAAAGACCCGCGGGGAGGATCGGGATCAAGCACGACACCGCCGGCCAGCGTCGCGCGGCCGGAACCGTCGCGCACGATGAACCGGTCGCCCGCAAACGCCCACACCGGATGGTCGCACCGCAACCGCGCAATGGTTTGCCCGCCGGGGGGTAGGCTGCCGCGCTCCAGCAGGGAGACATGGGCGGTCCAGTGTGCGCTGCCGTGGTGGACGCGCACAGTGGTACCGTCCTTGAGTCTCGCTTGACGCGCCGGACGGTCGGAAACGGTTTCCCGGGCCGAGCGGGTCAACCGCACGTCGAGGGTGTGACCGGGAACGTGCCCGCCGAATTCCGGCAGGGTGACGACTTCCCCACGCCCGAGCGCGGCGTCACCCGTCGCGGCGAAATCGGGGATGTTCAACGCCGTGCGGGTGCCGGGCAGCGTCGTCCCGGTTTCGCGTCCGTGGTTCTGCACGCTGCGGATATGGCCGACGCGGCCCGACGGTTGGGCGACTACGGTCTGGCCGCTCGTCAGCGTGCCGCCCGTGAGTGTGCCCGTGGCAACCGTGCCGATGCCACGCAACGAGAACACGCGGTCCACGGGTAATCGCGGTTTGCCGATGTCCGGGGGCGGGGGGGCGTCGGCGAGCACCCGCGCGAGCGTGTCTTTCAACTCGTTCAATCCCCGTTGGGTGACGACCGAAGTCGGGACAATCGGCGCATCCTCGAACGGCGACGACCGCAACCGGGCGCGCACGGCGGCGAGGGCGGCAGGTTCGTCAGCGGCGAGGTCGATTTTCGCCAGCGCGATGACGGCGCGCCGGACACCCAGATGGGCGAGGATTTCTAGGTGTTCCTCGGTCTGCGGCATCCAGCCGTCGTCCGCGGCGACGACGAAAAGCGCCACGTCCACCGAACCGACACCCGCGACCATGTTCTTGACGAAATCTTCGTGGCCGGGGACATCGACGATGCCCAGAGTCAATCCAGGCAGCGCGAGTTGCGCAAAACCGAGGTCGATGGTGATGCCACGCGCTTTCTCTTCCGGCAAACGGTCGGGATCGGTGCCAGTCAACGCCCGGACGAGCGCGCTCTTGCCGTGGTCGACGTGTCCGGCAGTAGCGACGATGAAATGCTTCATGGACAGCCTGCCGTTGCTCCGGGGCGTCAGGCGGTCACTTCGCGCGAGGCGATCCGTAATGAAAGCGCGCCGGGTCGAGGCAAGGGGCCTGCCCCTGCGCGGTGAAGGCGCAGGGATACATCAGGAACGAAAAGTCGGGCTTTCGGGACCCACCGCCCGGCAGTTCGAGGTCGGTCGCGCTGTTGTAGCCGACCCAGTTCGTCTCCCAATAGCCGAACAAGCGATCCCGCAACGCACGGACCTCCGGGCTGTCGAGCGCCAATTTTTGTTCTAGGATCACTTTACGCACGTCCGCCGGATCGAGCGGAAACCAGCCATCCCCTTCCAGGTAAACTTCGGCGCGGCAGTGTTGCGCCTTGGTAATATCTCCGCTTCGGCCCAAGCAAGGGTACAACGAGGAGTCGGCGACGCGAACTCCGTAAACCTCGCGCGCCGGGAACCCGAGCGACCGGGCGAGGCTGACCATCAGAGTATTAATATCGGCGCATTTGCCGCCGAGGTGGCCGCTCAGGAGACTCTGTCGAGTGTCGCCTGTCCCGCAGCCGGGTGTGTCCGGGTCGCGGTGCGTGTTGTCTACGACCCAGTCATAAACGGCGCGTAGCCTTGCCGGTTGCGTGGACGCTTGGGACGTGATGCGGACGGCGGTTTCGCGGACGATGCCGGCGAGGGGGCCGTTGGCAGTAGGAGCGGTCCAGAAGTCCCGCTCGGCGCGGGTCAGCGATAGCATCCGGGTTGGCGTGCGTTCGTGGACGGTCACTCTCTGCACGACCTGAATTTCCTGCGGGTTGCTGGCGTCGGCCCAAGTCGTGCGCAGAATCGGCGCGCCGTAGCGGTCGTCACGAACCAACAGCGTTTGGCCCCCGCCTTCGCACACCGGATCAAGGGCGGTCTGATAGCCTGGGACAGTTTGCGCGAGCGGCAGCCAGAGTTGCGCCGGGCCGGTGGAATCGCGCAACGCAACCCGTGTGGTAATCTCGAAAGTTCGTCCACTCGACGCGGGCGCGGGGGTGGGGTCGGGGCGGTCGGACTCGCCGGGGCGGCGACGGTC
>CAXSED010000199.1:0-4844 GCA_964236475.1 uncultured Chthoniobacterales bacterium | reverse complement strand
AGGGCAGCATCGTGCGCCAGTACGAGCGGGCGTTCCGCGCCTACGGCATCGACGCCAGCTTCACCGACGGCGCGTTACGCTCTCTCGCCGAACAGGCTGCCGGGGAACGCACCGGCGCGCGGGGGCTGGTGACGGTCTTCGAGCGTCTTCTGCGCGAAACGAAATATGAACTGCCCGGCGCGGGCGTGGACCGTCTCGTCGTGGACGAAACGTTTGTCGCCGACCCTGCCGTGGAATTGGCGCGTCTGCTGGCGGAGGGCGCGGAACATCTGCGCGAACGCCAGGAGCACACCACCGCCGACGCCGTGGCTGCCTACGCGGAAGAGTTCCGCCGGGCACACGGGGTCATGCTGCGTTTCGACGAAGATGCGACGCATCGGCTCGCCGAACTGGCGCAAACAGAACACGTCTCGGCGCGGGCGTTGTGCGACCGTCTGTTCAAGGACTACCAATTCGGACTCAAGCTGATCCAGAAGAACACCGGCCAGTCGGTGTTCTCGTTGCCCGCAACCGCCGTGGATGCCCCGGACAAGTTCATCAGCGAACTGGTGGTCAAATCCTACCAGCAGAACTGAAGGGCGGACCCGGTTTCCTTCGATCCCGGTCACTGACCGGAGATCTTGACCTTGACCTTACCGGTCGTGCCCACCGTGTAGCCATCGCCCGGTTGCAGCGTGAGCACTACCGTGCGCTTGACCCCGGCACCCCCGCCGTCGCCCAGCGGGACAACTTTGATCGGCTTGCCCGCCGAACCGGCCTTGATCTTCTTGGTCGATTTCAGGAAGACGTAGTCCGTGCCGTCCGCCGCCGTGCCCGTGATCGTGAAATTGATCACCACATCGCTGGTCGGAGCCGGGGACAAGCTCAGGGTGAACTCGCCGATGTTGCCGCTGCCAGCGACCACCGCAGGGGTCGTGGCGGTCAGGGTGGCAACCGGCAAGGGGGCGACCGTCAATGTCAGGGTTGCTTGACCGGTACCGCCGCCGTTGGTGGCTTGCAGGGTTACGGTGAAAGTACCGGCCTCTCTCGGCACACCCGTCACGAGACCCGTGGTGGCGTCGGTGTTCACGCCCACGGGGAATCCGCTCGCCGCGAAACCCGTCGGTGTGTTGCTCGCCGCGATCTGGTAGGTGAAAGGCTGGCCCTGTTGCGCCGTGGCCGTGGTCACACTGGTAATCACCGGCGCCGGGACCGGGGCCGGGGTCACCGTCAGGCTCAATGTGCCGTCAGCGGAACTATAGTAGCCATCGGGGCTGACACTCGTGGCAGCGAGCGCCACGCTGAAGGTGCCCGCAGTCGTGGGCACACCCGAAATGAGGCCCGTGGCGGCGTCGACCGTCAGACCGTCCGGCAACCCGTCCGCCGTGAAATTCGTCGGCGAGTTGGTCGACCTGATCTGGTAGCTGAAGGCTTGGCCTTGCTGGGCGGTCGCGGAGAGGGGGCCGATGAACTCCGGCGTACCGTAATTGATCGTCAGGTTCAACGTCGCGGTGCCCGTACCTGCGCTGTTGGTGGCAGACAAGGTAACGACAAAATTCCCCGCGACCGTTGGATAGCCGCCAATAAAGCCGGAAGTGGCATCGACCGTTACGCCATCCGGCAAGCCACTGGCCCCGAAACTCGTCGGCGAGTTGCGGGCTCTGAACCGGTAGCTGAAGTATTCACTCGTCAGCCCATCTGCCGTGGAATCGCCCACGATCACCGGGATGACCGGCACCACCGGGACCGTGAGCGTGAGCGTGCCGAAACCGGTGCTCGTGCCCGCGGCATCGCGGGTGCCGAGAGTGATCTGAAAAATGCCCGATCCTGTCGGGGTGCCGCTGATTACGCCGGTGGCCGCGTCGAGACTCAGGCCGTCCGGCAGCAAGCTGGTCGTGAAGCTCGCCGGAGCGTTGTTGGCCGTGATCTGGTAAGTAAATGGCTGCCCCACCATGCCCGCTGCCGCCGTGGGGCTCGTGGTGACCGGGGTGTAGGCGTAGTACCGGGCGAGGCCTGCAACCCCCTCGACGAGCACCTTGCCATCCGGTTGCAGGAGCAGGCTGTTGACCACGTTGCCGTAGCCGGGACCGACGAAGGTGGTGTCCACGCTGCCGTCGGCATTGAGGCGGGCGAAGTTGTTCTCTGGGACGCCGTTCACTTGGCCGAAGAGACCGCCGACGATGATTTCGCCGTCAGGTTGCACGGCGATGGCATTCACCCGGCTGCTGGAACCGGTGTTGGCGTTGAAGCCAGTGTCTACGCTGCCATCGGCGTTGAGACGAACGATGTTGGAAGCGCCGTTGTCACTGGTGTCATCGGTACCGACGAGGATTTTGCCGTCGGGCTGCACGGCCAGACTCACCGCATCGTAAGTGCTGGCGCTGAAGCTGGTATCCAAGCTGCCGTCCGCGTTGAGACGGTAAAAACCGTCCACCGCGTTGCTGACGAGGAGTTGGCCGTTAGGCTGCAAGGCCGCACGGGTCTCCAGATGATCCAATGAAACCACGAGGTTGAACTGCGTCAGCCCACTGGTGAAACTGTCGTCCCGAGAGCCATCCGTCAGGAACCGCTCGACGCCGGTGTAGACAGCAGTCTCGTAGCCTTGGCCGTCTGGGCTCGGCCCAGAAGGGTAAAGGTCCACGTAAATCACGACGATCCGGCCATCGGGTTGCACCAATATTTGGTCAATTGTGGAGGGGAGCGGAGGTTCCTGGAAGGAATCATCTACCGTTCCATCGACGTTCACCCGAAATAGCAATTGCTCGGAAATGAGCACCCTGCCATCGGGTTGCGCCGCCAGACTGCTGCTGAATGCATCGGGGCGCACCGCCGCGTTATAAACGTCGTCCGGCGTGCCATCGGGGTTCACGCGAGCAGGGCCATAGGTAAGACCACCCAGGAGGATCTTCCCATCCGGCTGCAAGCCCAGGACCGAGAGAGAACCGTAGCTGCCGGCGGTAAAACCCGGGTCTGGATTACCTGGAGTTTGCGCGTGCCCCGCGGCGGCCACACCCAGACAGAAGGCAATGATCGACAGACCACCCGAGCGACGCCACCACGAAGCAGCGGCAACGCGGGAGAAGCACGGCGGGACTCGGACGGTAGACGAGACGTGTTCCATGAGGATCAGGCGAAGTTCGTCTTATTCGCAGGCGGACAAGCGCCAGCCTTCCTTTTCTCCGCGTCGCAAACACGGCAAAACGCTCGCTCGGCACCCATGAGGGTTTGTCCAGTGTATCCATCAGCCGGAGTAAAACAAGCGGCGTCGAATGGAGTTTGTGAACTAAATTCCTGACCGCATATTTTCACGCTTTCCGGAGGGGGTCGACAATTCCTGATCCCCTCTTTCCGCTGCCGCTTCCGATGCATGGCGAGCGAACCGCCGGACCTCGGGTGTCTTTCTTTTTGATGCGGCGGGTCTGGGACATTATATAACCGTTGCATCCGGCCCGGCCATAGGTGAAAAGAGGAGAATCCCCGTGTCCCGCGCTCTCAAGTTCTCCCTTTTCATCGGCGCGATGGTCAGCCTGGCCCTGGTGTCGGTCTACGCGCCGGGGTTCATCCGGCCACTGGATGCCGCCGTGGCTCGTAAGCTCGGGCTGGCGGGCCAGACGCTCGGCCATCCCCTGGTCCAATCGCTGGCGTGCGTGGCGCTGGCATTCGGAGTCTCTTGGACGACGGTGGACATCAACCGGCCCGTTTTTAAGGGGTTGGTAGCCGGGATGGCGCTGGCCGAAGTTTTCACCGTGTCCGCGTTGGCCGCCCTGTTCGGCGCGTTCTTCTCGCCGGTGCTCCCGGCGGCGGCGGTTGTGATGTCGTTTGCCGCCGGGTTTTTCTATTCGCGCAGCGAGGCCGGGCAGCGTCAGCGTTTGGCCGACGCGGCGTTCGGACGGCGCGTGTCGGTCCAGCAAATGCGCGCGCTGGTCGATGGCAACATGCCGCTCGATTCCGCCGGGCGTTTGCAGGAATCGACGCTCGCCGTCGCGGAAATCTTCAACCACCAGGCGCTCATGGACGCGCTGGAACCCGGCGAATACGCCGAGGTCAGCAACCGGTTCCTCCACACCATCGCCGAGACGCTCGTGGAAAAAGGCGGCACCTTGGCTGCCTGCGACGGCGAGGGCGTGCGCGTGCTTTTCGGCGCGCCGCTGCCCGCCGCCGATCATGCGGCCATGGCTTGCCGGGCCGTTCTCGAAGCCGCCCGCCGCGTACGTGCCCTCAATGACGACCTGGTTAGGGACCACGAGGGGTTGACGTGCGACGTGCGGCTGGGCGTCAACAGCGGCGAGATGGCCGTGGGATACTTCGGTGCGCGGCGGCTCGGCGGGTTCGGCGCGGCGGGCGAGGAGGTCGCCTTTGCGCGGCGATTGTGCGCGGCCAACCTGATCTACGGCTCGACGGTGCTCATCGGCGCGCGGTCTTTCGAGATGGCCGAGTCGGCCATCGAGGCGCGTCCGCTCGAATTACTGCGTCGGCGGCTGGGCGACAGTTGGCACGAGGTCTACGAACTGCTCGGCGAACCGCAGGACCTGACGCCCGAAGAGCTTTCCCGGCGCGACCTGTTCTGGACCGGCGTCATCTTCTACCGGGAAAAACGGCTGGCCGACGCCCTGGAAAAGTTCTCGCAGGCCCGTCCTACCGACGGCAGGCCAGACGCGCCGCTGGATTTCTACATCCAGCGCATCAGGCAACTCCAGCACGGTAACCAGACGACAGATTTCGAGACCGCGCGGCTGCTCAATTCGCTGTAAAACACTCGCTGAACAGCGGTGGAAAACCAGCGGCTTTCGTGGTAGGTTTCCCGTCTCCCGCCATGCGAAGAATCGACTACCCCGAACCGCTCCAACGCCTCGTTGCCCAACTCA
>CAXSED010000198.1:0-4945 GCA_964236475.1 uncultured Chthoniobacterales bacterium | reverse complement strand
GGCGAGGTCCTGCTTGCTTGGAGGCAAGCTCCCGCGCGGGATGCCCGCGCGCTGGGCAGCGGATGGGATCGTCCGCCCAAGAAAAGCACGTCCGCCGACCGGGGCCTCAGGCTCACGAAATGCTGCAGATAAATGCTGCAGATCTTGGGCGCTTTCACCCAGACGCGATGCCATTGGCTCGCTGCTCTTGCGCTCACCCTCAAGCAGCAAACCCCGCACATACACACGCCCGCCCAGCGTCGCCGCTCCGAACGCCCCATCCTCGCCGTCAGGTTGGAGAGAAACCCTGCCAAGCTTTTGTCCAACCGCTTCAACTCCCGCGCTTGCATCCGCCACGATGCAGCCGTGCCTATCCAAACTCAACC
Source organism: uncultured Chthoniobacterales bacterium (assembly GCA_964236475.1). Classification (GTDB taxonomy): domain Bacteria; phylum Verrucomicrobiota; class Verrucomicrobiia; order Chthoniobacterales; family SZAS-18; genus CAHJWO01. The sequence continues at coordinate 4,580 of CAXSED010000198.1, read as the reverse complement.
TGCTACCTGACGAAGTATTACTAGATCAATCCAGGGAATTGCGCTAGCAGCGTGTTGACAGGCGGCACGTGGGCGAGAAGCCGCTGGAAAGAAGAGCGTTTGCCACGAGGATAATCAGCGTGTGTAGGAGAGTTCCGCGCGGAGCGGCCCGAGTTGTTGGAGGAGCTTGCTTTTGGCCAATTCCAAACGGGTTTTGATGGTGCCATGCGGCAGGCCGGTGTGACGGGCAATCTCGCGTTGGCTCATCGCTTGGAAGTAGGTCAGATGCACCACGCGGCCTTGTTCGGCGGGCAAGCTGCCGATGGCCTCCCGCAGGAAGCGGCTCAAATCGCTCGCTTCCACGTCATCCTCGCAGGTCGGTTCCGAGGTCTGGCCATTGATGACTTGTTTCGAGTCCTGCTCTTGCTAGGCTGGAGTTTTTCCCTGGCTTCTGCCCGGGAGCGGATCCTGCGCAAGTGATCGATGGCGCGCCGTCGAGCCATGCAAATGATCCAACCCAAAGGCTTACCCCGGCGGCCGTCAAACCGGTCGGCACGAGTCCAAATTTCCGTGAACACATCGTGGAGAGTTTCTTCTGCGTCCGCCTGGTTGGAAAGGATGGGTGAGATGATCTTACGCACAAGTGTTTGGTAGCGGGCATGGAGCTGGTCCAGTGCCCGGGAGTCTCGCGCGGCAATGCCTTGCATCAATGACTCGTCGCTCGGTTCCATGCGGAGCCCGATCTCCATCACCGCTTGTTCTACACATACGGGAGGGGTCGCAAGGCTCGCAGACTCGGTGACACCGGGTATGCACCCGCGACTACGGACTTTGTCAGACTGGCCTTCCAAAGCTTCCATTTTGTTCAGGACGTTTAAGGACGAAGACATTTTTTAGAGCGTCGGCGATGCTCTTACGGTTGCAGGCACAGAGAGCGTCCGGCCAATACCTCGCAGATTTGGTTCTCATAGTTTGCCGCTATGAAATGCAAGCGTATCCCGAGGGGTTTTTGGATATAACCCCAACGCCTGTTGATCTAACCGATATAAAATACTTGCACAAATACACATGCATCAAAGGTCGACTGGGACACAATCGCGCGCGGCAAAATTTCTTTTTTGTCTGGAGAAACGGAATTTTCACGACGGGTTCGGCCGCCGCTAAGATCAACCATCAACACCATGAAGCTGACATTTTCCAGTACGGTGTCCTTTTTCTACCATCAGCTCGAACACTCCGTTCCCGGCGGAAAAACATCGCCTTTGCTCTTCGGTGGATGCGACGGAAATCGATGTCCAACTGTTGTGCAATGCCGGTGCACGTTTGGTCATCCATCCAGTCGTGTGGCTCATCTCTGAGCAGGAGTTACGCACTGTGACGCTTGAGGGCGAGCAAAATCTGGCGACGTTGGAGGTTATTCTATGCGCGTTCTGACCAAGCCCTCAACCGCCCTTTGCACGTTGGATCACTACACGGCCTTTCTGCTGGCCGAGAGCCAGAACGCGGGTTGCGTGCGGTTAGCGGAAGTCAGCGGTGGGGAGTTCGCCCACGATGCGGCCAACCGTTTTCTCAACCGCGAGCAGTTCAGTCCCCAAGATTTGTTCGAGGAGGCGCGTGCGCTCATGGAGATGGAGGGCGGCACGCTCAGCGTCGATGACAGCGTGCTCGAGAAGCCGTCTAGCCAGGAGGGCAAGGTCGATCTGGTGGGCTATTTCTGGAGCAGCAAGGCCGGAGGTGCGGTCAAGGGCTTGTGCCTGGTGACGCTCCTGCACACCGACACGAAAGGGTTTTCCTGCCCGGTCAACTTCCGGCTCGTGGACAAGGCGGAGGGCAAGACCAAGAACGAGCATTTCCGCGACATGGTGGTTGAGGTTTTAAGCTGGGGCCTGCGCCCGGCAGCCGTGACGGCCGACGGTTGGTTTTCGGGCGTGGAGAACCTCAAGTTCTTGAAAGACCAAGGACTGGGTTTCCTGATCGCCCTGGAGAAGAACCGCGTGGTCAGCGAAGAGCCTCACGCGTACGTGCCGGTCTGTGCAGTGGACCTGCCGGAGAAGGGCAAGGTGATGCATCTGCGCCGGGTCGGCTTTGTGACGGTGTTTCGTACGGTGGACAAACACGGCACCGCGAGAAACTATCCTCAATACGACCCGCGAAAAAAAAGCGCATGAAGATCGCCTTCGGCCACTTCCGGCACGTGCGCAGCCTGCAGTGGAAGATCGAGTGCTACCACCACGCGCTCAAGGAAGTCTGCCACGTGTGCAGGTTCTTCGTGCGTTGGAAGGGAGCGATCCACAACCACGTCTTCTGCTCGTTGCGCGCCTTCTTCAAACTCGAAGTCCAACGCTCACGCGGCACGATCAGCAGTTGGTACCAGTTCAAGCGCCACTTCGCCGACCAAGCCCTGACCACCTTTATCAAAAAGATGGTCAAACACCCTCACAGTGCCTAACTCCTGTCTGAGGTTGCCTGCGGGTTGCAGTTTCTCCGGGTAAGTCTTCTCCAAGAAGAAGCCACTCTCTGTGTCGAGATGGGATTAGCCGGGCCGCGAGGTCAACAATATCGCCATGCGTCACAGCTTGGCAGCTTGTTCCTCCACGAAAGACCGCAATGTAACGCTCATATCCTACTCACCCCGCGTTGCGTGCGTAACACGCCGATACCCGCGACGATGCCATTTCATAGCTTGAGGCTATGATTGGGCAGCGGATGCAGCCAACTCTTTGAGCATGCCTCCAGCCGCCAGCTTGTGCGCGGGGTGGGAGGCTGGCAGCGCTTTGGCCTCTTGGGTGTGCTTGCCATCAAAGCAAGCGTTCACGATGCGAATGTAGTGTTGCAGCGGCAGCGAAAAGTCCTCTTTGCGCCAGATGAGGTGCGTCTTGCTGTACACCACTTCATCAAGAGGGTGGAACACCACGCCTTCATGCGGCAGCCGCAAACACGACTCGGGCAACAGCGCTACCCCCATCTCCAACCCGACCAGATGGATCAGGGTGGAAGTGCTGTTGGATTCGTGGCTGATGTTTGGCGTGAATCCCGCCTCGTGGCACACCCCGTTTAGCCAAGCGCGTGCGCCGGGATAATCATCCTCGGAGAGACAGATGAAGGTCTTTTCAGCCAAATCCTGGAGCCGCAAGGCGGTATGTTTCTTGAGCGGATAAGTGTCGGGCAGAACCGCCATCATCTTGCACTTGGTGATCATCTCGCTCTGCAAGCCCGTCGTGGCTGGCAGTCCCGGTTCCCGCACGAAGCCGATCTGGATCTTATTTTTGTGCAACGCCTGGATTTGCTCGGCAGCAGTCATTTCCAAGAGGTTGAGCGCCACCTTGGGCCAGACTTTGCGGAAGGCGCTCAGTGTCACGGGCAGTAAATCGTACTGCATGTCGAGCATGTAGCCGATTTTAAGGGGTTTGGAGTCGCCTTTGCTGTGGCTGCGCAGATCATCCACGTCCAACTCCGCTTGCGAGAGCAGCCGCTTCGCACGATCCAGGAAGAAGCGGCCGTCCTCGGTCAGTTGCAGCCGCTTCTTTTCGCGGCGAAAGAGCGTGACGTGCAGTTCCCCCTCCAAGTTCTTGATCTGCCGGGTGAGCGAAGGTTGGGCCAGCCGCAACGTCTTGGCGGCTTTGGTGATGCTCATTTCATCGGCCACGGCTACGAAGTAGCGCAGGTGTCGGAGTTCCATGGGTTAGGGTAGAGAAGTGGCCAGCCAGATAGATTCCCAGCGAGAAGCGAAGAAAATTTTAGAAGGTGCTGTCTGGTTTTAACCCCTGCCGAAGACCTTGGCAAGACGCCGACGCAGGCCCCCTTCGGGCGGCGGGAGCGGTCGCCAGTCACCGAGCAAAATTCCCATGTCATAGATAAAAGGTATGAGAACGTGGCCAACGAAGTATCGACCGCGAACCAACCGGTCGCGAATGATGAGGCGAATAAACCATACAGAAGCGATCAGTGATCCCCGAGCGGGCACTGACCGGTCGAGAATTCGCTGGCTAGCGGCAATCCGTCGTACGGAAAAGCCGCCCGCACGATTCTGTTGAAGGCAGCTTGCTCCCGACAAGCGGCTGTCCCGCAACAGAAACTTGTTCCAAGCCCCCACCGCATCAGGCCATCGCCGGACCGTGTCTACGAACCCTTGCCATCCAAGGGTCAGCACCACCGGTTTCAGCCAAGATGATCCAGTGCGCGGAAAGCCGCAACGTGACGGCGTTGTCACACGAGGGTTCCGTCCTACCTGCCAAGCTTGCCCGATGACTTTCGCAAAGCAGAAGCCCAAACCACCCAACACACGAAAAACCCATGAAATCGCTCAACTCTTTTAACACCGCCAACCACTCCGACCTCTTCGACTACAGCGTCGTGGACCAGAGCGGGGAAAGCCTCGGGACCGTCCACAGCCTGTGGACCAACCGTGACTCGGGTCAGCTCGAATTCCTCGGCGTAAAAACCGGCTGGCTCTTTGGTTCGAACCACGTCGTGCCCGTTGGCAAGGCGCAGTTCGACGAGGCCCAGCACACGATCCAGGTGCCTTACACCGTGGCCCTGGTCAAAGACGCGCCCGCCATCGACGCCGACGCCGAGATCACCGAAGAGCAGGAGGCAGAAAT
>CAXSED010000197.1:0-5040 GCA_964236475.1 uncultured Chthoniobacterales bacterium | reverse complement strand
TCCGCCGGACGCGTGATCGTGAACGCGCACCAGAAACGGATGCGCTCGACCCGTTCCAGCCAGCCGTCCACGGCCAGCACGTCGCCCAGCACCGCCGGTCGTTTGTAGTCGATCTCGGTGCGCACTACGACAGGGTACTGTTTGCTTTGCGCCATCTCGGCGAGACTCCAGCCCAGTTGCCCCGCGAGGTGCGTGCGCGCCGTTTCGATGAAGCGCAGGTACGCGATGTTGTGGACCACAGCGGCACAATCCGTGTCGAAAAACATGACCTGCTCCTGCGTGCGGATGCGGGCCGCGTCGGGCTTGGGTTCGTCCATGGAGAAAGCTAAAAAGCCAGCGCGCCGAACAGGTCCATCTGCGATGTGTCGCGGTTCTTTGCGGGAGCAACCGGCGACTCGGCCACGCGCATGGCGGCGGCAGTTTCCGGCTCGATGGGGATCGGGTCGGGCGGGCGTTCTTCCACGGTCAGCCGCCGGCTGATTTCCGCCTGCGAGGCCGCGATGATTTCCAGCGTCGCCGCGCCGTCGCCGCCCTGGGTGCGCATCGTGTGAATTGCCAAGTCGGGCCGGTTGCAATCGCGGCTCAGGTGGCCGAGCACCGCGCGCCGCAACCTCGCGCCGCCCGCGAGCATTTGCGCGACCACGGCAGCCGCCGCTTCGTTGGAGAGATGCCCGTGTCGGCTCATGATGCGCTGCTTGACCGACCAGGGCCGTTTCGTGTCCGCGCTCAGCAGCGCGCTGTCGTGGTTGGTTTCGATGAGCAGGGTCGTCGCGGCGCGCACCCGTTCGTGGACCAGTTTGGTGGCGAACCCGAGGTCCGTCAGATAACCCAACGCGGCGCGCCCGTGATGGAACATGTACCCCACGGGATCGACGGCGTCGTGCGGCACGGGAAACGTCTGCACCGCGATGTCCTTGATCTCGAAATCACCCCCGGTTTTAAAAAGCCGCCAGTTGCCGTGCGCGGCGAGACAGCCCCCGTCGTGGCGCAACACCTCGGCGGTCAGCGCGTTGCAATAAATGGGCAGCTCCTTGAACCGGCGGCACAGCACGTCCAGGCCGCTGGCGTGGTCGCAGTGTTCGTGCGTGAGCAGCACACCGTCGAGTTGCTCCGGGGCGATCCCGACCTGGGCGAGCCGTGTGACGGTCTGGCGCGCGCTCAGGCCTGCATCGACGAGCAACCGGCAGTTCTCGGTGGTCAACAGGGCACAATTGCCCGCGCTGCCGCTGCCGAGGACCGTGAGGGTAAACATGCGTGCGCCAATATAAACCCGAAGCGGCCCGCCCGCGCAAACGGAAACGCGCCCGACCGCAAAAGACGCGGGGTCCGACCCGTGCCGCTACTTGTAGAAAGCGTTCCGATACCCCGCCAGTGCCGCGAAGATGTAAAACAGCGCGTCGGGCACTTGGAACCCGGCCTTCAAGAGTTCCACGGCCAGCGAGGGCGTCAGACGGGAAACTAGTTCCAGCGTGGGCTTACCGACGTGCTCGGCCACGGCGATGCAATCCGTGAGCACGTCCCCGACCACGCACCCCAACAACGCCAGCGCCGCGCCGACGTAACCGTAAACCGGGGAGCGTCCCTTGCCCACGGCGCGCATGGTCCAGCCCACCAGGAAGCCGACGCCAATCGCCGCGTAACCGATTTTGATGTGCGTCGCGCCCACCAGTGCCGCCCAGAGCAGCGCGCCGACCAGCGCGGCCACAATCCCCGCGACGGTGGCGAGCACGAGATTACCGCCCGGGGCGCGGGTGGAGGTGTCGGCAAGCGTGCCGGGTTGATCGAAAGGTGTCGGGTCCATGAAGCCGCGAGGTATACCCGGACTTGTCCCGCCACGGCAAGCACCTTTCTGTGATCCTGAGCAGGACGGCGCTTCTGTTTGTAGGGCGACCGCCCCGGTTGCCAACAGTGAGCGCGTGTTCCGATGGCAACCAGGACGCTCGCCCCACCACAAAACGCTTCAGACCGCGCTGTCCGCGTCCGCGCCGGGGTCCCGTGCCGGGGCGGGCAGGGCTAGGATGCGCTGTTTCTTCGCCGGATAATCTAACGCATGGAAAGCACGAATTTCCTCCAACCGCCGCAACCCGTTGAGCGTGTCGAGATAACGCGTGTAGTCCACGGCTAGCTCCGTCGTCTCCAGATACCGCCCGCGCAGGTTCGGGTCGTGATAAGCGTGTGGATCGTGCCGCGCAAAAAGATGGAACCGCAGCCACCGCCGGTCTGTGCGGGAAACTTTTTGCGCCTTGCGGAAAAACGCCACGAACATCAGCAGCACGAGGTACGTGTCCACCTGCGCCTGGAGTTCGAGGTTGCGCGCAAAATCCTCGCTGCCGATGGCCCGGCTGCCGCGCTGGAACTGGAGCGCGGCGTGCAGCGCGTGGTCGATCTCCTCCACGAAGGCGATCAGCGAGCGGATGTTCGCGTCGTTGAGACCCGCGCGCGGGTCGTGCTTTTCGAGTTGGTCGATCAGCCAGCGCGAATAATAAATGCCGACGTGCAACTGGCCGTCCACCGTGCGCAGAAACGTGCGCGCCAAATGGCTCAGTTCCCGCGCCGACGCCCCCGCCGCGCGGGAAAGCTGTCCGCAGCGTTTGCCGTCGATCAGACAGTCTTCGAGGTTGATGCCGACGGTGGCATACGTCCGCTCGAACAACCGCTGGATTTCGCTGAAAAGGGAAGCATTCATCCGAGGAGAGCCAGCCCGGCGTGCGTGGTGGCAGAATCGTCACCGAGGTTCAGCAAACGGTCGGCCAGTTGGTTCAACGCGAGGCGCACCTCGTGGAATTGCTCGGCCAGCCCGTTGAAAACGTCGGTCAGCCCCCGGTGGCGCGCCACCTCGTGCCCCGCCACCGCCCGGTAACTCGCCCGGCCCACTTCCTCATAAAACGAGCATCCCGGCGCACCCCGGCGCGAGCGTCGGCGTTCGATGTTTTCCGGGAAAATGCCGGTCAGGAAAAGCGTGTAGTCGCCTAGCTTCGCCCGCAGGAAAAACGCCTGCGCAGGGTCCGCCTGCTGCAACGCCGCGAGCAGGTCGGACAGATAGATCCGCGCCCCGATCCCACCGTCGGCAGAGGCGGGATTACGCAACGCCGCCGTGCGGGTGAACTCGTCGAGCAGCGACGCCAGATAATCGCACAGGGGCCGGTCGTCGATCCCGGCGCGCCGCAGGACGTGTCTGGTCAAAACATAGAAGTAAAACTGCGGCGAAATGGCCAGGTGGCTATTTTGCGACAGGATGGCTTCGGACAGCGCGGGCTGGTCGAGCAGCGCGTCGCGGGTATCCGCATCCGTGAGCAGGCTGACCAGCGAGACCGACTCGCGCCGGGAGGAAGAAAGTGCGCGGACGATAAAGTCGAAATCCGCCGCCGTGAACCGTGTTCTGCAATTGGCTTGAACCACGGAATTCGGTATGGAGCATCGCTTGTGCCAGAATCAATGGATGGCGAACAATGGTGGCATCCCCATGGGGTGCGAGGTGGATGGCGACCTCCGGGCGCCATGGGGTGCGAGGTGGATGGCGACCTCCGGGCACCATTGGTGATATTTCGTGGCGTCAGCCACCTCGAATGCTTGGCCGCTGTGCGGCGAGCAGGGACCAACGGCGCTTGGAGGTCGCCATCCACCCCGGAAAGCAGGTCGGCAAATCAGGACATCACGCGAGCAATCGGCGCGCAGAACGGATGGCGATGCCCGCGCCCTGCTCACGGCGACACGGCACGCGGCCAGCTTCTCTGCGATATACCTCTTGAATCCTCCCGCCCTCGTCCTGCATTCTCTTCTTAATGCCGCCGCTGCCGCCCCCACCGCCCGCTGCCGCCGAGTCGCCCGCCGTCGCCCGGCGGCGCGGAGGTTGGAGCCGCCGGTTTGCGTGGCTGGCCGTGGTGGCGGTCCTGCTCGGCACGCTGCTCTGGGCGGGCTGGTACGTTTACAACCGCGGCTTCACGCGCAAGTGGCGCGAACAACTCGCCGCCGAATTGCGCCGCCGGGGTTTTGATTTTACCGCCGCCCGGTTGACGCTTAATCCCTTCGAGGGACTCGTCGCCGAAGATGCCGACCTCTACCTGCTCGACGAGCACCACACGCACCTAGCCGAGATCAACCGGGTCGCGGTGGACATCAACGTGCGCCATCTCATCCAGGGCAAGCCGTTCCTCAACTCGCTCGACCTGCGCGACACCCGCCTGACGCTGCCCGTGGACATGGCCGACCCCGAGGGTCCCGCGCTCAAGGTGCGCCATCTCAACGCCAAGGTTTCCTTTCTGCCCGGCGAGGTGCGCGTCACCCAGGCGCAGGGCGATTTGTACGGCCTGCAAGTCTCCGCCAGCGGCTCGTTGCTCCACCCGGAAAGCTTCAGTCCCTCGGGCACGCCCGCCGGTCCCGACGAGCGTGCGCGCCGCCGCCAATGGGCGCGGGCGATCACCGGCGAGATCGAAAAGGTTCACGCCGACCGTTCCCCGCCCAATCTCGAAATCCGCTTCCAGGGCGATCTTGCGCAACCCGCCGACCTGCGCGCCTCCGCCCAGTTGCAGGCTGCGGGCTTGCAGCGCGGCTCCTACCGGCTCGAACGCCTCCTGCTCAAGCTTGACTATGCGGCGGGCGCGTTTCATCTGCGGCAGGGCGAACTGACGGACCGCCGGGGTACGCTCTCGCTGATGGGCGATTTCACCCCGGGAAACGGCGAAACCCGGTTTCAGGTGCAGAGCGGGGGCATCAACCCGCCGGGTGTGGACCCGCGTGTCCAGCCCAAACCAGGGTTGGATCTGCCCGCGCTGGTGCATGAGTTCGTCGATCCCTCCCTGCTGCGCGACTGGACGCTGCGCGACACGCCGCGCTTGCAGGTCGATGGTCACCTGCGCCTCGGCCCGTCGCCCGCCGTGACCGATCCCGCGCCCCCGCCTGCCGCCGCGCCCGCGCTGCAACTCACCGGCAGATTGGCCTTGGGCCGGTTCGCTTATCATCTGGCAAACCCGGACCGCACGTTCGACTTCGACCGCGCGGAAACCGATTTTTCCTGGAACGGCGACCGCTGGTATCTGCGCG
>CAXSED010000196.1:0-5146 GCA_964236475.1 uncultured Chthoniobacterales bacterium | reverse complement strand
CCGCGCGACATCGAGTAGATCGTCGATCATCCGGCTCATGCTCTCGATTTGCCGGCTGATGATGCGCTGAGCCTCCGTGCGCTCTGCCGCGCTCGCTTCTTCGATTTGCAAGATCTCTGCGGCATTGCGCAAAGGGGCGAGCGGGTTGCGCAGCTCGTGCGCAAGCATGGCAAGGAACTCGTCCTTGTTGCGGTCGGCGCGCGCGAGGTCTTCGGCGCGCGCGAGGAGTGACTCTTCTAACTGCCGGCGTTTGGTAATGTCGCGCGACACGGCGAGCAGCCGCTCGGGGGCGCCGCTAGCACTGCGGATCGGCGAGATCGCTACGTCCCACCATTTGTCTTCACCAAGCAGCGTCCGAAAGAAGCCGACGAAATGTCCTTCGCTGCCGGCTGCCGCTACGGCGACCGCCTCGCGCGCCGCTCGCTGGTCTTCCTCGCTTTCCCAAAAAGCGATCCACGATTTCCCCAAGAGCGGAGCGAGGTCGGTGATGCCGAGCAAATTCTGTCCCGCTGCCACCGAGAGCAGATTGCCATGAAGGTCGAGCACCTTGATACAGTCCAAACTGCTCGCGATGATGCTCCGCATGAACTCACCAGCGGCTCGCTCTGCCGCTTCCGCTTCCCGCCGTTCCGTCACATCGCTCGCGGTGCCAAACCATTCGACGATTTCTCCTTGATCATCGAAGAGCGGAACCGCTTTGGAGATCGTCCAGCCTACCGATCCATCCACGCGATTGACACGATGTTCGAGCGAAAAAATGCTCTTGGTGCGGATCGCTTTGCGAATGACTTCGAGGACATGCGCCTGGTCCTCGGCATAGACGTTATCATCAAACCAGGTGCGACTGGGCTGCGTGGTGTCTTTGAGGAAGTTGCGGCCGTCTAACACGCCCATCTCGCTCCAGTCGGCGTTTATTCGATAGATGACTTCGGAGCTGGCCGTCACCAACGCGCGCAAGCGTGCTTCGTTGTCTCGCAACACCTTTTCGCTGTGCCGTCGCTCGGTGATGTCGGTGTGGCTAATTAAGACCGATCGGGTGTCACGATCCAGCACCCAGCGGCAGAGCGATGCCATGCGCCGACCATCACGGGCGATCTGCACGACTTCGCCGGCGAAATGTCCTTCCCGATAAAACTGGGCCTCGATCTCCTCCCTTGGATTGGGGAACTCGGTCTGGAGAAGTGCATGCAGGTCGCACCCAAGCACCTCTTCAAAACTCCAACCATAGAGTTTTTCGGCGCCCTTGTTCCAGAGTGTGATCCTGTCATCGCGGTCGCGCACGATGATGGCGTCATTGCTCAGATCCAGCAGCCGGGCCTTCTCGGCCAACTCGCGGGCGGTTTGCTGCCGGGCGGCGATTTCCAGTTGAAGCTGCGCGTTCAAGCACTCCGATGCTTCCGTCAGTTCATGCTGGCGCAGTGATCCAAGGACCAACGCCTCGTTCACGACCATGGTCTCTGCTTGCAATCGTGTGTGGTCGGCGCACGGATCGATGGAAGATAGTTCCGTGGCCATTATTTCCCTTAAATCATGCGATGTATTCCGGCCTTGATGGTCATTCATGGACCGTCACCTTTACTTCGTTGCCTTCGCCTCCGGTGGCTGTTCCGCTGGTTGGCCGACCAACTCTGGATTCCCGGAAGTCAGCGCGGAATACTCCGTCCGTCGCGGCCCGATGACGATGACGCCTTTTTCGGTGATCACGTACTCGCGGATGTCTTTGCTGTGGTTGCCCCCGCGCATTTTGATGACGACCATCACCTTGCGAAGCTGGCCGTCGATCTCCACGTAACGCATCCGGATGATGTCGTCCGTCAGGAATGAAATCACATACTGGCTGAAAGGCAGGCCAGTGAAGGTGTCTTCCACCTCGACCGTGGTGAGGATCGTGACCCCCGCCCCCGTCAACGCGGCGATCATCCGATAGAGCGATTCGCGGAAGTCCTCGCGGAAGCCCGGTGCCAGCGCCATCTCAAAGCCGACCAGCGAATCAATGACCAGCCGCTGCGCCTTGGTCCTTTCCACGGCATCCAGGATTTCCTGCATCGTTTCGTCCACGGAAAGATCGAGCGGCCGGAGATAAAGGATCTCCAGCTTTCCGGTCTCTTGAGGGCGTTTCAGATCCAGCCCGAAAGTGCCGGCGCGGCTGGCGTAGCCCTTGGGACGCTCCTCAAAGATTGCGATGATGGCTGATTCCCCCTGGCGCAATCCTTCATCGATGAATTGCGTGGCGAGGGTTGATTTCCCGGTGCCAGACGGCCCGGCCACGAGGACGCTGTCACCCTCGAGGATGCCTCCTCCCAACATGCTGTCCAAATCCGGGACGCCCGTGGAGAGGCGCTTGCTGCCCTTCTCGCGCGTTTTCTTGCCCATCAACCCCAGCGTGCGGGAGAACGCCTGCAACCCGGCATTACTGATGCGGATCGTGTGCAGGCCCGGCACTGATTCCTGGCCACGCAGTTTCATGAGCTGAAGCTTCCGCACCACGGAATTGCGCTCGACCACCTGCGAAAGCCAAAAGAGGCCGTCGGCGATGGTGAAGACCGGGTTATCACGGATTTCTTCCAACGCATACTCGCCCACGAGGAAGGTCGTCGCCTCCCAACTGGTCAGGAACTGCACCAGCCGCTGGATGAACGTCTGCATCTCGACTTCACCTGCGGTGCTGACCACTCTCCGGATGAAGCTGCGGAACGAATCGACCACGACCACTCCCGGCCCTACGGCTTTGACCTGTTTGACGATCTCTTCGTAGACGGCATCGAGATTCTGCTCCATCACCACCTCGGCCAGATTGAAGAAGCGGATTGCCTTGCCCACTTTCGCCACGTCAAAGAACTCATACTGCTGCTGGTAGCGCAGCATCTTGATCGCGGGCTCGCCGAGCACCGTGAAGTAGAGCGCCGGTTTTGCCGCCGTCGCGTTGGCAAAGACGATCTGGTGCGCCAACGTGGTTTTGCCGCAGCCCGGGGGACCTGCGATGATGTTGAAGGACAGTTCCGGAATGCCCCCACCGAGAATCTCATCGAGCCCGCGGGCACCGCTGGGCAACTTGCGAATCACGACTTTCGCTGGCACAGGCACTTCGTTTCTTGCTGCTTTGTTTTTCGCTGAGTTCGTTCCTTTCTTCATTTTGCATCTCCTGGTTTGAGATCGAGATCGTTCAATGGGCACTTCGGCCAAATTTCACGCACCAGCCCTACCGTGAGGGGTTCACCGATGAAGGCCGTGAGCAGCCCGAGCAGCCGAGCGAGTAACACCACGCCCCCCTCGGCAACTTGGTTCTTATCGTCGGAGGTACCCGCTTCCTCAAGCCCCTGCCAACCCCCGTCAGCGCTCAGCGACACCGTCCCAAGCCATGGTGCCTCCACCGCGCCCAGGGCCAACGAACGCGCCAGAAGCGCCCCAAACCCTGCTTTTCCCATGAGTGTCGTCATGTGGGAGCGCAGCTTTTCGCAGGCGCGAAACGCGACCGGCAGATCCGATTGGCGGGACTGTCCCCCTTTCGCCTCATGATCGATGAGGCGCTTGGCAAAGTCTTGCATGGGGCGTGTGGCTTTGTTCATCTGGGTAAACACGGCGAGAGCGCCTTCCACCTCTCGCGGCACACTGCGGCTTGATCTTATATCGATTTCCGCTTGTCGACTATTCTTAGTTTTCCCAGATGAATTTCTAGGCGAGATCCGAGAGCGGCAGTTCTGCGGTGAAGGTAGCACCTTGTCCAGCCCCAGGGCTTTGCGCGCGCAGCGTGCCCCCGTGCGCGTGCATAATGGCTCGCGAGATCGCCAGCCCCAGGCCGAGCCCGCCGAACTCGCGCGTCACCGCCTCGCTTGCCTGAATGAAAGCCTCGAAGATTCGCTCGCTCGCTTCCGCCGGGAATCCGACCCCTGTGTCGGACACTTCGACCGTCAAACTTCCCACTGCTTGCCGCGAGCGCAGCCAGATTTCGCCACCGTCCGGCGTGAACTTGGAAGCGTTCCGAAGGAGGTTCGTAAACACCTGCCGCAACCGCACGCCATCACCACAGATGCGGTGGTCAGCGTCGTCAAATGCGACGCTCAGATGCTGGTGCTTGCCTTCGACGGTTGGGGTCACCATTTCAACCGAGTGACTCAACACCGCGCGCAGGTCAAGTGTCTCCCGTGCCAGGATCATCTTGCCACGACCGATGCTCGTGAAATCGAGCATTTCATCGATCAATTGCGCTTCGAACTTCACGTTCCGTTCAATCATCGAGAGCGCGCGGGCAAACGCTGGCGGCAGGTCTTTTCTGAGCGAGAGCGTGTGCACCGCCATGAGGATCGGCGTCAGCGGCGTGCGCAGTTCATGCGAGAGCACCGCCATGAAGCGGTCTTTCGCACTGTTGGCCGCTTCTGCTTCGGCGCGGGCGCGGTCGGCTTCTTCGGCAAGTTCATTCTGCCGCACCGCCCCGAGGATCAACGCTTCATTCATCGCCATGATCTGCTCGTGCCCACTGACGGGATCGGTCACCTGGATCATGACTCCGACCGGGCGTCCGTCGGACATCACCGGCCACAGGGTCGAAGTGTGAAAGAGTCCAGGTTGTCCCGCACCCTCAGGCTCTGAGTGGCTTTCCGTCTGGCTCGTTTGGAAAACCCGATCCAGCGCCTTTAGCCATTCCGCTGACACCCCAAGCGCCTCGTTGCAAGGTTTTCCGATGAAGCTTGCAGCCGGTCGATTCGTCAGCCGGCAAAACGCTGGGTTGACGTGACGCACGACGTGGTGCGCTCCCTCCACTGCCGCCATCGGCCAGGGCGAATGCTCAATCGCGGCCGCGCCGTCACACAAACTGCTTTCCCCCGCCGATGCGCGTTTTACGTCCATCGTGCGGATCACCCTATCTCGGTGTGGGACGTGCGCTGATTGGCATGATAAAGAATGGCGCGAGCTTCGCTGCGATGCAACCCGTGTTCCTCATGGGCGAGTTGAAGGTCGGGCCTCTTGGTTAAAACATTTCCGTCACGGCCGCCCGTTGGCAATCGCATTTGCGTCCGAGGCCGTCATTGAGCTTTATCGGGTGAAGGGGCTTGGGATGGCGTGGTTGAGACGTGTAATCTTTGGGGTCACCCAAAGGCCAAGCGGTGCCACGCCTGGACCAACGAAGACAAGGGCGAAACTCAGTACG
>CAXSED010000195.1:3669-5345 GCA_964236475.1 uncultured Chthoniobacterales bacterium | reverse complement strand
TCGCAGCCGCCGCCCAGCGTCATGCCGAACGGTGCGGCCACCACCGGAAACGGCGCGGCGCGCAGGCTGGTCGTCATCTTCTGGAAACCCTTGATCATCGCCTCGACCGCCGTGCGGTTGCCCGCCTCGGCGTCGGCCAGCAGCGCGCCCAGGTCCGCCCCCGCCGAGAACCACCGCCCCTGATTGCCGATCACCAGCCCCGCGAACCCACCCGGCACGGTTTCGCGGATCGCCGTGCTCACCGCCGCAAAGGCGTCCGTGCCCAGCGCGTTGGCCTTGCTCGTGAATTCCAGCAGCAGCACGCCGTCGCCCAGATCGACCAGGCTCGCCCCCGGCCACGCGCGCACCGTTTTCCCGGCGTCGCGTTTCCAGTCCTTGAGAATGATGATGCCGTGTTCCGGTTCGCCCGCCGCTTCGGGCGGGTAGAAACGCCGGTCTTCCAGCAATAAGGGCGGCAGTTCCAAGCCCATCCGCTCGAACCCGGCGCGCACGAAGTCCAGCCCCAGCGCGTCGATCAGCCGGAACGGCCCCAGCTCCCAGCCGAAGCCCCATTCCAACGCGTGGTCGATGTCTGCGGTGGTGTTCGCAACCTCCGGGAACCGCGCGGCGGCGAAGCGCAGCATCTCGAAAATCGTCTGCCGCGAAAACTCGCCCGCCGGGGTGTCCAGCGACAGCAGCGCGCGGGTGCGCTCAGCGGCAGATTTCATTTTGCCGATCCCGGCGAGTTCCGGCAGGCGAGCGGTGCGTTCCTCGTACTCCAGCGTGGCGAGATCCAGCGCGAGGATGGTCGAAGAGCCGTCTGCGTTCTTGACGCGCCGGTAATAGCCACGCCCGGATTTCTCGCCCCGGTCGCCCCGGTCGAGGAGGGCTTGCAGCGAACGCGGCAGCGAGAAATCCTCGCGTCCGGCCAATGCCCGGGTCAGGTCGGCGGAGATGAACGACAACACGTCCAGCCCCACGGTGTCCGCCAGGCGCATCGTGCCACTTTTGGGCCGTCCGAGCAGGGGGCCGGTCAGCGCATCGACGGCTTCCGGCGTGAGATCAAATTGTTCCATCGCCCGGGCCGTCTGCAACAGCGAGTAAATGCCCACCCGGTTGCCGATGAACCCCGGCACGTCGTTGGCGATGACAATGCCCTTGCCCAGCACGCGGTCCCCGAACGCACGCACCGCTTCGAGCACCTCGGGCGCGGTGTCCGGCGTCGGGATCAATTCCAAGAGGTACAGATACCTCGGAGGGTTGTAGAAATGCGCGCCCAGGAACCGCCGCCGGAAAGACTCGGAGCGACCCTCGCTCTGCACGCTCATGGGGATGCCGCTGGAATTGCTGCTGAAAATGGTGCGCGGCCCGGCGACGATTTCGACCTGTTCCCAGAGCTGCCGTTTGGCGTCGGGTTTTTCGACGATGGCTTCGATGATCCAGTCCACGTCGTCGAGTTGATCCAGATTGTCTTCCGTGTTGCCCAGGGTGAGCAGGCCGCTCATGCGCTCGGAGTAGTCCATGAACGCGGGCGGGCGGGCCTTGAGCGCGCGTTCCAGCCCAGCCTTGACGACGGCGTTGCGGGCGGCGAAATCCGTGCCGCCGGTCGCCGCCGGGATGTCCAGCAGGACGGTGGGGATACCGGCGTTGGTCAGGTGGGCGGCGATGGCCGCGCCCATGGTGCCCGCGCCGATGAC
>CAXSED010000195.1:0-3569 GCA_964236475.1 uncultured Chthoniobacterales bacterium | reverse complement strand
CGGCGTTGGTCAGGTGGGCGGCGATGGCCGCGCCCATGGTGCCCGCGCCGATGACAGCCGCGCGCCGGATGGTGGGTGGAGCCACGGGGGAAGCTTCGGAAGACATCCCTTCCATTGTGCGCGGAACCGGGGAGAAAACAAGACGGAGGAGGAAAAGGATGAAGGATGAAGGATGAAGGATGAAGGCAGAGGAAAAAAAGGCTTCACCTGCTTTCTCCCCTCTGCCTTCATCCTTCATCCTTCATCCTTCATCCTTCATCCTTTTCTTACGCCTTCACCATGAAACCCAACTCCGCGAAACATCCCCAGAGCCGGTGGCCGGTTTCCTCGGGGATGGCGATGCCGCCCTCGTCGTGCCGGTACGTTTTCGAGACGAAATCGGTGAACGCCGCGTTCATGTTCACGTCGTGCGACACCAGCAGCCCGCCGGACCGCAACCGGGGCCAGAACTGCTCGAACTCCATCGTCATGTGGTCGTAGCGGTGCGTGCTGTCGTGCAAAAACATGTCGATCTCGCCGGGAATCCGGTCGTCTTTCAGCAAATCCTCGACCGCCCCTTGCAAGGGCACGTAGGGTCCCTTGATCTCCTCCGGGATGATCGACCCCGGCACGATTTTCCTGGAGCGTTCGATGCTGTAAAGTTTGCCGTCCGCGATCCCGGCGTCGTGCATCGCCTTCAGGATGAACGACGAGGCCATGCCCAGGTTGCCGCCGCTTTCCACGATGATGCGCGGCTTGTACTGGCTGACCAACGCATAGAGCATCGCGCGGCCAATCGGCCCCATCAGGCTCTTGATTCCGGCGGCCTGCTCGCGCTCGCTCATGAGCGCGTTGAACTCGCCGTGACGCGTCTCGACGAGCACCTTGGCGATGTTGAAATACCCGCGCCGAACTTTGGTTTCGCCTTGCTGCTCGCTCATAGCTGGCACGCTAAACTCCAAGCGAGGAAGTGCCAAGATTTCCCTTCTCTCGTTCCCAAGTTGCGCTTGGAAACGACGGGGAAAATCAAAAAGTGATTTCGACGTAGTCGCCCGGTTTGATCTGATCTACCGCCCCACTGATCTGCGCGAAGATCGACCGCAACAACGGCAAGCGGTTGGTCGGCACCTCCACGATGGCGATGGTCCTGCCGGACAGGTTCTGCTGATAGCGCAAGTTCTTGTCGGCGGTCAGAAACACGTCGAACTTTCCTTCTGCCCGCGTCAGCAAATCACCGTTGCGGGTGCCCGCGAGTCCCTCTTTCTGCACCGTGCTCACCGAATGCTGCTCAAAAATCCGCGCCAGCGGCTTGGGCAGATTTTCATCCAGCAGGATTTTCACCGACCGGTCCCTTGAACGAGATGCAAGAACTCCACGGCATCTTCGTGCGCTACGGAAGGGAACATTTCCAAAAACTCGTCCAACGAGAAGCCGTCGTTGAGATAGTCGAGCAGCGTCTGTGCGGGCACTCGCGACCCACGAAACACCAGCGTGCCTCCCATCAATTCCGGGTCGGAATGCACCGGACTGTGTTCGATGGTGATCATCAACAGATCGTCGGCCCTATCTCCGCCATCGCTGCCGTCTTTTGGCCTACGCCCGCTGCTTGTTCTTCAACTCCAGTTTGCGATAGAGCGTCGCCATGCTGATGCCCAACATGCTCGCGGTCTTCTCGCGCGAACCGTTGTTGTGCCGCAGCGTCTGTTCGATGTAGGCGCGTTCCTCGTTGGCGATGAACTCCTCCAAGCGCAGTCCGATGGGCATCTCGATGATGTTGTTCTCGCCGCCCAGACCGCCCGAGCGACCCTGCACATGCGGGGGCATGTCGGCGGCCTTGATCACGTTTTCATCGCACAACGCACACGCCCGCTCGATGGAGTTCTCCAACTCGCGCACGTTGCCCGGCCAGGCGTACCGTCCCAGAAGCTCCAGCGCGTCGGCGTCGATCTTCTTGACCTCCGTGCTCGTCTGCGCAGCGTTCTTGGCCAGGAAATAATTGACTAGGAGCGGGATGTCTTCGGTGCGTTCACGCAGGCTCGGCAGGTCAATCGGGATCACCGCCAGCCGGTAGAACAAATCCTCGCGGAACGACCCGTTGCGCATCTTCGCCTGGAGTTGCTCGTTGGACGCCGCCACCACGCGCACATTGATGGGCACGGTCTTCGTGTCGCCCACGCGCCGGATGTGCCGCTCCTGCAACACGCGCAGCAGCTTCGTCTGCAACGACAGGGCCATCGAGTTCACCTCGTCCAGAAAAATGGTGCCGCCCTCGGCTTCCTCGAACAAACCGATCTTGTCCTGAAACGCCCCGGTGAACGCGCCCTTCTTGTGGCCAAAGAGTTCGGATTCCAGCAGGTTTTCCGGCAACGCCGAGCAGTTTACCGCCACGAACGGCGCGTTCTGACGCTTGGAATTGAAATGCAACGCACGCGCCACCAGTTCCTTGCCCGTGCCGCTCTCGCCCTGGATCAGGATCGTGCTGTCCGTGTCGGCGACCTTGTTGATGAGGTTGTACACCTCCGACATCGCCCGGCTCGTGCCGACGATGTTCTCGAAACGGTAGCGGTTCTTGACCTCTTTCTTGAGGTAGACGTTTTCCCGCACCGCGCTCTGGTAGTCCAGTGCGCGTTGCACGGTGAACTTCAACTCATCGATCTTGAACGGCTTGGTGATGAAATCATACGCGCCGAGCTTCATCGCCTCGACGGCTTTCTCAACGGACGCATACGCGGTGATGAGAATCACCGCCGTTTGCGGCAGCGTGCGACGGCATTCCTGCAACACGTCGAAGCCTGTCACCTTCTCCATCTTGATGTCCGCGATGACGACCTGCGGATTGATCCCGGGTAGTTCCTCCAGGGCGCGCTCGGCAGAATTGAAAGGCGATACCTGATGCCCGTTCTCCCGGCAGAGCGTGGAGATGACTTCGACCATCGCTGGTTCGTCGTCGATGATAACAATTTTAGCCATTTGAAAAGGGGATATAATGAACGTTGCGAATCAACCGCGTTCCGATGTGTCTCTTTCGATATAATCGCAAATCTGAGAATTGGCTACAATAAAATTCTCCTTTTCGATTTTTCTCAGAGTAATCGTTCTTCAAACAACCCGACCGTGAACCATAGACCAAGCCGCCGGAGAATGAGACGCAAGCAGTCCGGCATGGATGTTGCGCTTCTCAGTTTCGGGGTAGCGCAGGGCGGTCAGGTCGGCCCAGGCACCGGGTTGGATGCTGCCCAGACGGTCGGAAAGACCCAGCGCGCGGGCCGGGTTGAGCGTGATCATGGCGAAGAGTTCCGCCGGGTCCAACGAGGGAGTAGTGGAAGCCATGACGCGCAACTCATCCAGAAGATTATACGAGCCGTCGCTGGCCTGGCTATCCGTGCCGATGCACAGGTTGACCGGCAGCGTGCGCAGCCGTTCCAGCGGGAACCGACGGTGACCGAAATAGCGGTGGCTCAGCGGGCAATGGACCACCGTCATCCCGGCCAGCGGTCCGCCGGGCGCGACCAACGAGAAATCGTCGGGCTCCCATTCGTTGAGATGCACGGCGATGCACTCCGGCCCGAGGCACCCAGCGGCGGTGAGCG
>CAXSED010000194.1:0-5364 GCA_964236475.1 uncultured Chthoniobacterales bacterium | reverse complement strand
GCGTGGCTCGGGCTGGCGGAGGCGAGCGGGCGGCGCCTCCGGGTCCAGGATCCGACCCCGGAAAACGCCTATCTGCTCCAGGGTGTGCTGCTGGTGACGCTGGGCTTTATCGGCTACTTCTCCGGCTGGCAACTGAGCCTGGTGCTGGCGGTGCAGAGCGCGGTCTTGCTCTGGCTGGCCGGGGTACGGGTGAGCCGGGTGCTGCTCGGGTCGTCCTGCGCGGTGGCCGGGGTGTCGTTCTGCTATGCGATCAGCCGCTTGAACGGTGCCGACGTGCCGGGGGGCTGGGTCCTCCCCGCGCTGGCTGAAGGGGTGTTCCTGCTCGGAAACGCGGGCTGGAGCCAGCGCCTTGCCGGGAAGTTTCAGGCGCGGGCGGTTGCGGCGGATGATGGCCCGATGGATGTGAGACCTTTGCTGGCGGCAGTACCGGCGTTTTTCGGCTTCCTCGGGGCGGCGGTGTGGTTCTGGACCATCGAACGGCAAATGACCGTCGAGGTCGTGGGGACGCTCTGGCTGGCGGGAGGAGCCGTGCTGTTGACCGCTTCCATCTACCTGCTGCGGGTGCGTGCGCTGCCGTGGTATGCCCAGGTGTATTTGTCAGCGGCGTATGCTCATTGGCTGACCGGTTACGTGTTTCCGATCCACTGGCACGAAATGCCTGTGGCGTGGAACCAGGTCGCGCTCCTGGCCGCGACCTTGGCGTTGGGACACTGGTGGCAATGGCGGCGGACGACCGATGGCGCGCTCAAACACGCGGGGCGGGGATTTGCCGTCTGGGATGCTTTGTTGGCGGTGGTGTTGTTGAACTGCTGGCTGCGCCGGTACGCGCCGGGTGGGGATGTGGGGTGGATGGCCGAGTCGGCGTTGCTCTCGCTGGCCGTGTTGGGCTACGGGTTGCTCACGGGATACCGCGCGCTGGCGGCGGCGGGGCAGCTTCTGCTGGCGGCGAGCGTCTGGAGTTTCGTGCAGCATTGGGATCATCCCTGGGACGGGCTTTGGGACAGGCCGGGTGCAGAGCGATGGCTGGCGTTGAGTCCCTTGCTGGCCATGCTGGCGACGCTCGTCATCGGGCGGCATTTTTCACCGGCGGGGCGGTACGATCAGGGACGGACCGGCAGGTTGGCCGCCGTCTACGAGTTCGTTGCCATGGGATTGTTCCTGGCCTGGGTGGGCCGCTACGTGCCGACCGAAAGGCGGTTCGCGGTGTGGTGTCTCGGCGGCGCGGTGGTCTTCGCGCTGGGAGCCGTTTACCGAATGAGACGCTGGATGGTTTTGAGCGTCCTGCCGACGGCGGTAGCTTTGTTAGCTTTCTGGTTCGTAGAGAAAAATCCGGAGCGAAGACACATTTTAGGCTTGGTCGGAGCGTTGGTTCTCGCCGGGCAGCAGCAGTTCGGTAAACGGCGATTGCGCGAGGCAGCGGGGACGTTGTTCCCGGCGAAGGCACAGGCGGTTTTGATGACGGCGGCAGTTTTTTGCGCCTGGGCGTTCGTGACGGCTCGGATGGAGCGGTGGCAGGGGAGCGCGTTCACAGTGGCGGCCAGTTGGTCGTTGTTCGCGCCGCTGGTGTTTGCGGCGGGATTGCTCCTGCACGAGCGCGTTTACCGTTGGCTGGGGCTGGTGGTCCTCGCCGCAACGCTGGGGCACCTCGTGCTTTTCGACATCAGCCAATTGGACACTCTCGGCAAGGCCGTCAGCTTTTTTGCCCTGGGACTCGTGGTGCTCGGGGTCGGTTTCTTTTATGTCCGATTCCAATCCAAATTCCGCGATCTGCTCTGAATCTGCCGGAATCTCAATAGTGATTTCGCAGGAAAACCAAAATGATTGCAGATATGTGAAAGATTTTTCTTGTCATAAAGTGCCGTTGTGAGAAACTTTGCGCGTTACGAGTCAACGGCAGCGGCAGAGAACATCATGAAAAACAAATTACTCTTTGGCAGTGCGTTAACGGTGCTCTGCGGGTTGGTGCTCCCTCCCGTGTGCGTCCCGGCCCTGGCGGCTCCGGCCTCCGAAACGATGACCAGCCGCCTCCCGGCTGACCTGGCCCGTGCGGACGCCGGGACCCGGATCGAGGTGCGCGGCGCTTCGACGGCTTCCGCTCAGATGCTGCTGGGCAACGACGTGGCAGCGAGCTACGCGCTGCCCGCTGGCAAGACGAGCATGATCCTGTCGCTCTCCAAGATCGAGATCGTCAATCATTTCGACTTCGTCAACTTTGCCGCCGAAGGCCAAGTGACCGTTTCTGTTTCCAGTGCCAAGCTGCCTTTCGACAGCGCCGAATGGCGCGAGGTCGTGGGCACCCAGACGTTTGAAGGCCGCCAGCTCATCCCCTGCGACCTGGGCAGCGTCGAGGCGCGCTACGTCAAGATTGATTTCAACACCCGCACGGCGGGCAACGTGGCCGGGTTCAACCTATTTGGACAGTCGGACAGCGTGAGCAAGGTCGAATCCAAGGGCAAGTTCCACGTCAGCCTGGTCACCCCGGCCAGCGCGAACGTCGAGGCGAGCTTCGTGTTCGAGACCGCCAACCCGGCGGCGCAAGTCGTGGCCGACCTCGGCGCGCAGAAGTCGCTGGAGAAGTTGACCTGTGTGTACGAGGCCCCGGCGGGCGCGCTGGAGTTTTACCTCGTGGACAGCCTCAGCCATCAGGATCGCGTCGGCCTGAACTACATCAGCGAGCCGGGCGTGCAGCCCGCGAGCAACGCCAGCGCGCTGGTGGGTCAAAAGGCGATTTACACGGTGGACACCTCCGCGCAGCCGGACGGCGGCAAGGTTTCCGTCGATCTGAGCGGGTTGCAGGGGCGTTACCTCGTGGCGGCGTTCCGCCCGGCGGCGCGGCATCGCTCGGTGGACGGCAAGGATGTCGAGTACAACGCGGTCGAAGGCAAGGACAAGGATGCCAAGGCGGCCCCCGTGTTCCCGGCGTTTACGAACGGCCCGGCGGGTTTCGGGAATTCCCCGGCGGATTCCAACACGCCGCTGACGCCGCCGCCCATCGGCAACAACTCGCTGTAAGGAGCGACGAAGGTTTTTAATCACGGCGCGTGACCCGTAAGGGCGCGCGCCGTTTGGTTTTTTGGGAAGAGGATCGTCAGCCCAGGCGTAAATCGTAGGTCAGCAGAGTGGGGTCGGATTTGACCGCCGGGCGTTTGTGGTCGCGGCGGTGGGTGATCTCGCGGGCCTTGACCGGCTGGAATTGGCGGTCCTGGGCAGTGAGACGGTGGGCGGACACGGTGCGCTTGCCGTCGAGGTCTGTCACAACGATTTCCAGCGGCAGGTGCGGCAGGATGCCCGGGTGCAACGACGGAAAAAGGGCCGTGCGGCGGTAACGCAGGCCGCAGCCGATCCGCGCGCCGGTCGTGCCTTTGGCGGTGGGCAGGCGGGTGAGGCGGAGTTCGCGTCCGTTGACGAAAAGACGGTGGCGGCGCGTGAAAGCGGAGGGAGCGGAAAATTCCAGCCGTTCGATGGAAGTATCCACGAAGCGGCTGGTGCTGCCGCCCTCGCTCGGGGTTTCGGAAAGCAGGGGCCAGCCCTCGCAGGCGCGGCGCACTTCTAAAAAATCGGTCTGGAGGAGCAATGGAAAACGCCATTCCCAGATCGTCAGGAAACCGTCAGCGGGGAAGTCGAAGCCGTCACTGTGCAGGTCGTCGAGGACGCGGCTGAGGTCGGCCCAGAGCGGGGTGGGCAGGAAAAAAGTGTCGTGCAGTTTCGCGCCGTGGGCGATCAGCGGAGCCGGGGTGAGGTGGGTGGCGGTGTAGGCAGCGACGGCTTGCCAGAGCAGGGCGACCAGCGACATCCAGGCGGCGTGCGGCATGGATTCGATGGCGCGGAACTCGATCAGCCCGGCGACCGCGCTGGGAGGACCGTTCACGTCCCAGAACTTGTCGAAGCTGATTTCGGAGCGGTGGGTGTTGCCGGAAATGTCGGTGTGCAGGTGGCGGAGCGTTTCGCCGAGCAGATAACGGTAGTCGCCGGGCGGCAGGTTCTCGAAGTAGCGGTAGGCAAGGTCGAGATCGTAGAGGTCGCGCGCGGATTCGTCGGGCCGGGGAGCCTGCGAGGATGCGCCGACGTAACGGCCCGTGAACAGGTAAGCCAGGCAGGGGTGCGCCTGGAAATAACGGAGCAGGGAAGCTACCCAAGCCGGGCGCGTGAAGAACGGGTTTTCCTCGACGGTCGGGCCGCCGAAAAGAAGGTGGTTGCCGCCGCCGGTGCCGCCGGGGTCGCCAGGCTGGAAATCCTTCCACGAGCGCAGGCCGACCGTCGCGCCGGTTTCCTCCAGGATGGCGAGCCAGCGGTGGTAATCGTGCCACGTTTCGCAGGGCGGCAGGTTGATTTCCAGCACGCCGGGGTCGGCGGTCAGGCCGACGCGGGTCCAGAGGTTGCCGTCGTCCTGAGGCAGATAACCCTCGAAAAAGTAGGGGCCGTCGTGCTGGGAAAGCAGCCGGGTCAGGAGGTCGAGCAGTTGGCGGCAGGGGGATTGCAGCAGCGGCGGGATGAAGAGGTGCAGGCCGTCCGCGCGAGTTTCGAGGGTGAGCGCGCGGCGCATGGCCTCTGGTGGCAGGTCGGCCAGCGGCAGGCGCAGGCCGGCGGGGCCTTCGGCGTTGATGAGCAGGAGGGTTTTACGGCCTTTGGGAAGGGGCCAGCGTTCGGTGAGCCAGCGTTTACCGTCGTGGTCGAGCGGCAGGACGGCCACGCGCCGGGTGCGGTCGGCGGGGTCCTGCGCGGTGGCCCAGTTGTCGGCTTTGAGCTTGAGGGTTTTGGTGACCCCGGCCCGGACGATTTCGAGCAATCGGGCGGGGGGGATGGGTTTCGCGCCGGGAGCGGGAGGCGGGGCGAGGGGGGTACCATCGCGGTTGGCGAGGACGTTGACCACCCAGCGCGGGTTGACCTCACCGGGGTAGCGTTTGCCGGGGGAGTAGATCGTGACCGCGCCGGGCAGGTAGTTTTTGATGAGTTCCGCCGCTAACTTGTAGGCGTAGCCCAGCTTGGTCGGGCCAACGGCGGCAACGTTCCATTCCGCGCCATCGGGCTGGTCGGGAACGAGGGTAGGCTCGCCACCGAGGGTAAGCTTGATGCCGAGACTGCGGAGGCGTTCGCCGACCGATTCCGCCAGGGGTTGCAAGGGGGAGGCGAAGAGGGCGGTAGCGTCGGTGGGCATGGAGTGGAAAGGATGAAGGATGAAGGATGAAGGATGAAGGCAGAGGAAGGAAGTGCAAGGTAACATGGCGTCCTCCTATCCGACGCGTAACATGGCGTCCTGCTATCCGACGCTTTTCCTTCATCCTTCATCCTTCATCTCCACCGCTTCGCCGGTGACGGCAGCTTCGTGGGTGGAGGAAAGCGGATTGGATTGTTCGGCCAAGGCAA
>CAXSED010000193.1:0-5398 GCA_964236475.1 uncultured Chthoniobacterales bacterium | reverse complement strand
AGGAGGGTCAGGAACACCTTGTATTGCGTCAACTCGGCCTCGCGCGGCTGCTTGGTGGCGTCCGTCTGGCTGAAAAGCTCCTCGAAACGGGTCCGCGCGTCGGAATAGTTGCCCCGGTTGAAGGGCAGTTCGGCGTAGTTGAACTTGGCAGCCCACAACGCCGGGTCGGTCGTGACGGCCTTGTGGAACATGTTCTCTGCCTGATCGTAATTGCGCTGCTTCGACAAGATCAACCCGCGCAGGTTGTAGGAATCGGCGTTCTTCTGGGTGCGGTCGGCGTCGTCCAAGTGCGCCAGCGCGCCGGGGTAATTTTGCTTGCGATATTCGAGGTAGGCGAGCGCGTAGTGGGCCTTGAACCGCAGATTGACGGATTGCGGCTGGCCGGGCTGGATCTTGTCGGCCTCGTCGAGCAGGGACAGAGTGTCTGGATAATTCTTTTCGAGGAACTTCGCGTAGGCGGCATCGTATTTGGCCGTGAACTCTGCCGAGGGGGTCGCGGCAGGTTTGGCCGCACCGCCCTGGTTGGCGGTCACCGCCGGGCTGGCGGCGGGCGTCGCGTCGTCGTCCGGGGTGGGTGACGGCGTGGCGTGGGACCGGCGGGGACGTGCCAGCGTGGAGGGACCGGAACGAACAGCAGCGTCTGGCGCAACGAACGATTCACCGGGAATCGGCGGCATCCCCGTCCCTCCCGACGGCGGGGCGGCAAAGTCCAACGCGGTCTGGTGAGCCGGGGCCGGGAAGGCGGCAGCCAAGGCACCGGTAGCGGAAGCCCAAAGCCAGAGACACGCCACCAGACCGCTGCCCGCCGGGCGGCGGACGGAGCAGCGCGGAGCGGCGGCGTTGGAACGCGGGTTGGCTAACCCTTGAAAAACTTTATCCATAGAAACATCGACGGCGGGAGGAACCTCGGAGGAGATAAATATCGGACCACCCAGGCTTTGACAACCATCAATTCACAAAGGAATCGCTGGAAAATTTACTAGGTGATCGCCCGGCACGGCAGCCGTTGGCTGGGCGGGCCGAAAATGCACCGGATCAGCTCCCCGGATTCGTCACTCCATAGGGAACGGCTCGGAGAGCCGTCCCTACCTCGGGTCACTCGGCGGGCGGCTCGTCCGCAGCGGGCGGCGTTTCCTCGTCGTCGTTCTGGCTGACCACCTTAGCGATGTCTTGCAGCTTCTCGTTCTTTGCCAGGTCGATGAGCTTGACGCCCATCGTGTTGCGGCCCGTTTCCCGAATCTCGCTGATGCGCGTGCGCACCGTCTTGCCCTTGTTGGTAGTGAGCACCAGTTCGTCGGCGTCCGTGACCGTGAGCGCGCCGACGACCCCGCCGGTCTTGTCGCCGGTCTTCATGGTGATGATGCCCTTGCCGCCGCGCGACTGCTCGCGGTAATCGTCGAACGGAGTGCGTTTGCCGACGCCATTCGAGCCAACCACCAGCAGGGTCGCTTCCGGCTGGACGACCGCCATCGCCACGAGGTAATCGCCCGCGTCGGGGCGGATGCCCCAATTGCCCACCGCCGTCCGGCCCATCGGGCGCGCCTGATCCTCGTGGAAGCGCAGGCTCATACCCTCGTGGGTGACGAGCACCACGCTGTTGCTGCCGTTGGTCAGTTCGGCCTCAATGAGTTGGTCGCCTTCTTCAATCGTGATGGCGATGATGCCGCCCCGGCGCACATTGTCGAAATCGGACAGGTTCGTTTTTTTGATGATGCCCGTGCGGGTCGCAAAAAGGACGTGCAGCGTCGGGTCCCAAGTCTGATCGACGGGGCCCTCGTCCGTGCTGACGATCTTGCGCTGCACGCGGATCGTCGCCGCGATTTTCTCGTCGGGGCGCAGGTCGAGGAAATTGACGATGCTCCGGCCCTTCGACGTGCGGCTGCCCTCGGGCAATTCGTACACGCGCTTGACGTAGCAGCGCCCGGTCTTGGTGAAGAACATCAGGTAGTCATGCGTGCTGGCCGTGAACAGGTGCTCGACGAAATCGCCCGTGTCCTCCTCGGTGGCTCCCTCGCGGGTCGCCATGCCGATGACGCCCTTGCCACCGCGCCGCTGGGCGCGGTACTCGCTGGCGAGCGTGCGCTTGAGGAAGCCGCCGTGCGTGATCGTGATGAAGCTGCCCTCGTTGGCGATGAGGTCTTCCATGTTGATCTCACCCTCGTCGGGGACGATCTGGGTCTGGCGCGGCGTGGCGTACTTCGTCTTGATGGCCTGGACCTCTTCCTTGATGATCGTCAGCACACGGGATTCGCGCGCCAGGATGTCCATGAGGTCCTTGATCGTCCCCATCAGTTCGGCGTATTCGCCGGTGATCTTGTCGCGCTCCAGGCCGGTGAGCTGGTACAGGCGCAGGTCGAGAATGGCGTTGGACTGACGCTCGCTGAGGGCGTAGCGGCCATTCACCAGACGCGCGGGAGTGCGGATTTCGATGCCGAAGCCACGGATGGCGTTTTCGTCAAAGCGGAGGTCGAGCAGTTTGGCGCGGGCTTCGTCGCGGTTGGCCGACTCGCGGATGATGCGGATGAAATCATCCATGTTCGCCAACGCGATGAGGTAGCCGTCGAGCACTTCGGCGCGTTCCTCGGCGGCGCGCAGTTCGAACTGCGTGCGGCGCAGGATGACCTCGCGGCGGTGCTCGATGAACGCCGCGAGCGCGTCCTTGAGCGAGAGGAGCTTGGGCCGACCGTGGTCGATGGCCAGCATGTTGACCGAGAACGTCGTTTCCAGCGCGGTGTGCTGGTAGAGGTTGTTGACGACGACCTGCGGGATGGCCTCGCGCTTGAGTTCGATGACGACGCGCGTGTTCTCGTCGGACTCGTCGCGGACGGCAGTGATGTCCGTGATGACCTTGGTGTTGACCAGTTCGGCGATGCGCTCGACGAGCACGGCGCGGTTGACCGCGTAAGGAATCTCCGTGATGACGATCTGTTCGCGCCCGCTCTTCTGTTCCTCGATGAACGTCTTGCCCCGGATCCGCAGGCTGCCGCGCCCGGTGGCAGCGTAGGACTTGATGCCCGACAGGCCGAGCAGATTGCAGCCCGTGGGGAAGTCCGGCCCCTTGATGTGCGTGAGGATTTCCTCGGTGGAAAGGTCGGGGTTGTCCACCTGCGCGCAGACGGCGTCGATGACCTCGCCCAAGTTGTGCGGGGGAATGTTCGTCGCCATGCCGACGGCGATGCCGGTGCCGCCGTTGATGAGCAGATTCGGGAACGCGGCGGGGAAAACGGTCGGCTCCGTGGTCGTTTCGTCGTAGTTAGGGACGAAGTTGACCGTGTCCTTCTCCATGTCGTCCATCAGGGCCGCGCCGAGATGGGTCAGGCGGGCTTCCGTGTAACGCATGGCGGCGGGCGGATCGCCCTCGACGCTGCCGAAGTTGCCCTGGCCGTCCACGAGGCGTTCGCGCATGACCCAAGGCTGGGCCATGTGGACCATCGTCGGGTAGATGACCGCCTCACCGTGGGGATGGTAATTACCGGAAGTGTCGCCGCAGATTTTGGCGCATTTGCGGTGCTGCCGACCCGGGAAAAGCGAGAGGTCGTGCATCGCGTAGAGGATGCGCCGCTGGGAGGGTTTCAGGCCGTCGCGCGCGTCGGGCAGGGCGCGGGCGATGATGACAGACATCGAGTAGTCGAGGAACGACTTGGACATTTCCTCGGCCACGTCGATGGGCTCGATTTTCTCGTTGGGATGGGGCATGGCGAAACGGGGACAAACTTTGCGCGAGCGCAACGGTCAAAAAGTACCATTTCTAGGGGTGGACAGCAACCAAAAACGCTAGGGGTGGGGATTTGGGCCGTCCACAATCGGCGCTTGATTTTGTCCGGCTCCGTCCCCATGCTGTCAACCATGCTCACGCTGGCGCCAAAGCATCGTTTCACCGTGGACGAATACTATCGAATGGCGGAAACCGGCATCCTTGCCCCGGATGCGCGCGTCGAATTATTGGAAGGCGAGATCGTTGATATGTTTCCCATCGGGCCTTTTCACTCTGGCGTTGGCACGCGGCTCCAGACGATTTTCACCAAGGCTGGCGGCGAGCGGTGGATCGTGAGGACCCAATATCCCATTCATCTGGACGATGGTTCAGAGCCGCAACCGGACCTCGCTCTGGTGAAGCCGAGGGATGATTTTTACATCGGTAGCCACCCGCAACCACAAGATGTGTATCTGCTCGTTGAGGTGGCGGATAGCTCCGTGCGTTTTGATCGCGAAGAAAAGCTGCCGGTCTATGCGCGGGCAGGGATCGCAGAGTATTGGCTGGTCAACCTGGTCGAGCGAAAAGTGGAATTATACCGGGACCCATCGCCGGACGGCACTTACCGGTCGATCACGCAGGCACGGCACGGTGACCACATCGCGCCAGTGGCTTTTTCTGACGTGGCAATGACCGTCGAATCGCTGCTAGGCTCCTGACGGAGGGGTGTTAGCGGAATGCCTGCCAGACGAGGTAGTAGACGTTGAACACGGCGATGAGCGCCGCCACGGTCCAGGCAGCGGCCTTGAGCCACGGATGGTTGGCAAACGCGCCCATCTGGCGGCGGTCGTTGGTGAACATCACCAGCGGGATCACGGCGAAACTCAGTTGCAGGCTCAACACCACCTGACTGACGAGCAGCAGCCGGTCGGTTGCCGCCATGCCGCCGATGCCAGCGACAATCGCCGCCGGGACCACCGCCAGCGCGCGGGTGATGAGCCGCCGTAACCAGGGCTTGATGCGCCAGTGAAGAAAGCCTTCCATCACGATCTGGCCCGCCAGCGTGCCGGTGATCGTCGAATTCTGCCCGCTGGCCAGCAGCGCGATGGCGAACAGCACGCTCGCCAGCGATGCGCCGAGCGTCGGCTTGAGGAGTTGGTAGGCGTCCTGGATGCTGGCGACATTGTGCATCCCGCGACCGTGGAACGCCGCCGCACTCAGCACGAGGATGGCGGCGTTGATGAAGAAGGCGAGGCCCAGCGCAACGTTGGAATCCAGCGTGGCGTAGCGGATGGCCTCGCGGCGACCCATGTCGTCGCGGTCGAAGGCGCGGGTCTGCACGATGGACGAGTGCAGGTAGAGGTTGTGCGGCATGACCGTCGCGCCCAGGATACCCAAGGCGAGAAAGAGCGCCTCCTTGTTGACGACCACTTCCGGGCGCGGCAGGAACCCGCCCAGCACGGCGTTCCAGGCCGGGTGGGATACGATCACCTCATAAACAAAACACGCCGCGATGACAAAAATCAGGCTGCCGATGAATGCCTCCAGGTAGCGGAAGCCACGCTGTTGCAGAAACAGAATGACCAACACGTCGGCGGTCGTCAGCAGCACGCCGACGAACAACGGCAGACCGAAAAGGAGGTTGAGCGCGATGGCCGAGCCGATGACTTCCGCCAGGTCGCACGCCACGATGGCCACCTCGCA
>CAXSED010000192.1:0-5421 GCA_964236475.1 uncultured Chthoniobacterales bacterium | reverse complement strand
GCAACCGATTTTGCTGCCGCCGAGCTGGAACTGCGTGAGGCTGCCGCATCTTTAGCCCAGGTGATTATCGACCTATTTGGCAATTACATCTTCGAGCGTTTTCAGACGACGATGTATGGCAGGCTGGAGGCGAAGATTGGCGCTGGTGCCAGCGGCTGCATGGATTCGTTGCGGGACTACATCCACGGTCAACTCCGGTTGGAAGGGACGCAGCGTGACCTCACCAAACTAGATTGGGCGGGGCCTCCTGGCGCGGCGCTGGTCAACGAAATCTTGGACCGCACTTTCACCGTCTTTTCCGTGCCATGAACGTCACCGCTCGGATCCATCCCACTGAAAACAGCGCCCACGAATGCGCCCAAGTTCAACTGCTCGTTGACAGTCGGCCAGAGCCGTTCTTGCTCGACTTGGACGGGAGCACCCTGCTGCGCCGGGGCAGTCCAATCGACGGACCGGCGCTTGACCTGCTGCTCGTTGCGAGCATCGTTTACACGGCGGACAAGGCGGTGGCCCGGAACGCGCAGGGAGATGCGGAAGACCGCTGGACGCGGCAAATCCGCCTCACCGTGCCGGTGCAGGCCCCGGATCTCTGGCGGCCCGTAGCGTCGGAGTTCTCGCAGTGCGTGTCTTTTCTGACCGGGGACCTTTGGTCGATCCATTTTGAGCCAGCCGGTCGTGCGCTCCTTCAACCCAAAGCGCGGCAGCGTCCCCAACCCTCGGAACCCCTTTTTGGAGAGGCGGTTTCTCTGTATTCTGGTGGGCTTGATTCATACATCGGCGCAATCGACTGGCTGGATGAGCACCCCGAGGGCAGGCTATGCTTGGCAAGTCATTACGATGGTCACATCTCCGGCCCTCATGCGGACCAGGAGCGCACCCTCAATCGGCTCTGTACTGCCTGCCCT
The DNA here is from genome assembly GCA_964236475.1 of uncultured Chthoniobacterales bacterium. Taxonomy (GTDB): domain Bacteria; phylum Verrucomicrobiota; class Verrucomicrobiia; order Chthoniobacterales; family SZAS-18; genus CAHJWO01. The sequence goes on along the minus strand of CAXSED010000192.1, from coordinate 4,516 downwards.
GGTCGGATCAGTCACCTGCAAGTCCGTGTCGGCATTCGTCCGGCCGGGCTGGAGAAGTCGCTGCGTAGCCGGTCCCTGCTCTTTTTTGCCTTGGGTCTGCACGCCGCTGCCGCTCTTGGCGCGCAGTGCCCGCTGATTGTCCCGGAAAACGGACCCATCGCTGTGAACTTTCCGCTGACTCCGACTCGGCGAGGTTCTTGCAGCACGAGAACGACTCACCCCCACTTCATGGAATTGTTGCGAGCAGTGTTGCCGAAGGTCGGCTTGAGCAATCCCATCACCAATCCCTATGAGTTCAAGACCAAGGGCGAGATGGTGGCGGAGTGCCGCAACGCCGACCTGCTCGTGCAGGGAGTTCAGGAGACAGTTTCCTGCGCTAAGGCTGGCCACAAACGCCACTGGGACAACCGTACAGCCCGTGCTTGCGGCCGTTGCGTGCCCTGCCTCTTTCGCCGCGCGGCCATTCACCACGGCGGCCTCCCGGCGGAACACTACGGCATCGACGTGTTCGCGCCTCATCGCGCCGCACTACCGCCTAACGACGACAGTTTGGCCCTCTTCTCTTTCGTGCGCCGCAACCTCACTGCCGCTGAGGTGGCCCGTGCTCTGGTTTGTAACGGCAGTCTTCCCTTCGTGAGCCTCCATTCCTACGCCGACGTGGTCAAACGTATGCGAGACGAAGTGCGTGCTTGGTTGGCGAGCGAAGCGCCCGCGTCAGTGCGGGCACTTGCTGGGTTGCCCTGACACCTTGGTCGATGAGAGATCTAGGCTGTGAAGATCGACACGCATTGTCACATCGACCAGTTTCCGCGCCCATTGGCTGTCGTCGAGGCTACCGAACGCGCGCGGGTGGCCACCGTGGCGGTGACCAACTTGCCAAGCCACTACTCGGCAGGCCGACCTCACATGCAAAACAGGCGCTACCTGCGACTGGCGCTTGGCCTGCACCCTTTGGCCGCCCGCGAGCACTCGCGGGAACTGGCAGGTTTTTTGCGCTTGGCTGCCGAAGCGGACTACTTTGGGGAGGTTGGTCTGGACTTTAGCCGGGAGGGTATTCAAACCAAGGACATCCAGATCAATTCCTTTCGACGTGTTGCCGAGTGCCTGGCTCAACGGCACCGCTTTGCCACGCTCCATACGCGGGGAGCGGAAATGGAAGCGTTGCAAATTCTCGCCGAAAACAAGGTGGGTCCAGTGATCTTTCATTGGTTTACGGGTGAAGCGGCGGAGTTGACGCAGGTTTTGGCCGCCGGACACTACATATCCATCAATCCGGCCATGACGCTGTCACGCCGCTGGCAGCAACTTTTTGACTCGGTTCCTGCCGAGCGTGTGCTGACCGAAACGGACGGTCCTCACGTCCAAGTCAGGGGCCGTCCGGCTGAGCCGTCCAAAATCACTGAGGTGCTCAGCTGGTTGGCCCAACGCTGGAGGGTTAACCCTGCTGAAGTGGAAGCTCAAGTGGACGCCAATTATCAACTGCTGCGCTCCACTTGGCTCAAAGCTGGATTGCCTCGCTAAAAAAGCGTTTCAGAGGTTATTGAGCAAGGCGGTTGAAATTCCTGATATGTTTCCGTCTGTCATGACTATGGCGTCGAATCCACCGCTTGGGGCACCTTTGAGCCAGTCTCCAAGGAAAGTGCAACGTGCCCGCCAAAATTCCGGGGTCGCCCACATTTTGTCCCAAAGCAGCAGAACGCGGAAGTCGTATTTTGCGCTGTATTTGGACAAATCACGGTACTTCCTGCGGATGCTGTCGGTCGCCAATGTGTAAAAGACTTGGTCAACACCAGCTTCTTCCGCCTCATCTTCGTATTCCTCAGGATGACTAGCATTTGGACCGAATTGCTCCTTAAAAGCTGCGTCCCACGGTTTGTCGCTCAACAAGTCAGACGTATCGAAAACTGTCCGGCCGTGCTCGTTATTTGCAGCTTCCTGCCGGTTCGTGGTGATCTGGGTCACCTCAATGCTCACACGCCGATTGGCGGAGGCCACGACCCAATCTGGCGGCTGGCTCTGCCCGCATGGACATGCCTCTAACATGAACGGTCCCTCGCCCACCAGCAGCTCATCAAAAAGATCGCTATAAGCCAAAGCTCGCAATGGGACTAGTTCCGCCTGATCCTTTTTGCCGTCTGGCACAGGTGCCTGCTGAATCTTGACACGGAATTCTGCCAGGTTGGCGGCTTCAATTTTCATGAATTTGTTTCTAACGCTGTCTAAAAACGACTGTTTCTGAGACGGTGGCCGAAGAAGAGCATGGACGTAAGTCACTCATTACTAAATGTCTTAGCCGAGATCAGCACATAGTGGCGATGCTGGCAGCATCTACCTTTCGTTATTTGTCAGCACCCTAACGAACAGTTTGCCGAGCGCCGTAACCTCGAACCCAACATCAGGGTTTCGTTCGCTCGCCGCCTTCTCCGGTAAAAGCTTGAATGACACGTCCACCAAGGCGGTGCGCGACAGGTAACAGAGATAGGGCCGATTGTCCTCAGCCACCGCGCCGCGGAACGCGAGGAGTTTGTTGAAGTCATCGGTCAGGCCGCCGTCCACGCAGCTCGCCAAACGTCTGAACTCCTCGAAGTTGAGTGCTCCGCGCATGTAGCCTGCAAACAGCCGGCCCAAGAGCGTCGCTTTGTCCATATCATCCAGGCGATCAAGAAGCAGTAAGACGTTTTCCCCCGCACGCTGACACGTTTCTGGTTCGACCATCATGCGTTCAGCGAACTTTGTTCTGTCCTCAATGCTCACGCTCTCCAGTTCGAGTGCAAAGCGTTTCACCTTGTTGAGAAACAACGCATCCGGGATGGCGCGAAAGAGAGTCGCCACCTTTACCGCCGTGCCAACGACAGGTACGTCCTTGAGCAAATCGCAGTGCTCCAGAAGCCGCTTTCCGAGTTCTTCGGCTCCTTCGAGAATCAAATCTTTGGAAGCGGTCGAAAGGGGAGATAACATGGCACCGGGATCAAATCTGCGCCAAGAGTGCGAGACCAGCCCGGTCTCGCACTGAAAATGTCTTCGGCGTTCCATTCTGAGCGGAAAGAAACAGGTATCTTTGCCCGTCGAAGTACTCGAGAAAATGAATGACTGCTGACTCCGGCAAAGCGACCACCCGTGCCACCGATTGGCTGTCGTGGCTGTTCAGACAGGCTTCGGCGACGGCGCGCTCCTTGGCCGGGTAGTCGATGGCTGCCTTCAGCCATGCCGTGAATCCAGAAGTAGAGATTCGGAAATGGCGCATGCTATCGCTACCGAGCGCGTAAGCACCTTTGAGGTAGCCATTCCGCTGCAAGCTCTCCAACGCCTGCAAACATTCTCCTTTGTCGATGCCGTGCTTTTCCGCAATTCGAGCAAGGAGTGGTTGAACATCTACGCTCGAACCCGCACCCGGTTGAACAACGGCCAATTCACACGCGGTTCCCAGAATCTTGCTGTGCCCGGCAGGAAGTCCGGGAAGCACGAAATTGGTGGCGGTCAGTTCGCCAGGAATTGTTGCCTCGTCCATCGGCTTAATATCGACGCAGGTCGAAAATTTCGCAAAGCGTTGAAGATGATAATCCCCCTCAGTTCTCAAATTGACGGCTCGAAGCGCACCACGTCTTTGAACCGGTCTAGATCGCGGTCGAACGACGCCACCGAAATCTTCTGCTCCGCTGCCAGTGCACCCAGCATCGCGTCCCCAAAATCCACCTGTGAATGCCGCCGGTAACGCTCTAAAGCGTCGTTTAACACGGCAGGTCGATCCGTCTCCACGCCGCCGCCGCTGTTGATCATATCCAGCATCGCGTCGGCGATAGTTTCACGCCCGACCTTATAGTACGACTGCAAAACGAAGACCACCTCGGCCAAAATCAGACTGTCGAGGATTAGGCGAACCTCGCCACGCTCCGCGCGGGCAAAGAGCGCCTCCGCCGCGGCAGCCATGACAGGCTGGTCCCGACGCAGGAAGCGCAGGACAACATTGGCGTCGAGCAGATACGTCTCCATGTAGATCAATCCCTTCCTGACCACTTTACTTCTTGAGCTGATGCTTGCGGGCGAGCTGCGTGGCTTTCATCGCGGCCACCTTATCTTTCTCTTTCTCGATGCCTGGGAACGGTACCTCCGAAGCCAGACTTCCAGCCAACTCGGACAACGGACGGCTCGGGCGGACGACGAGCTGAGGTTCGCTGCCTTGTTCGTTGCTCCGTAGCTCCCACACGATCCTTTTGCCTGAAACGAGTCCCAGCGCCTTGCGGATGGCTTCCGGTACGGTGGTCTGACCTTTGGTAGTCACGGTCGAAGTATGCACGGACATAGTTTTTGGTTCCTTACCAATGTTTTACTTCCCTTATTTACTGGCGTCAAGCAAGGGGCTGTTCGTTTAATATTGATAAAATATGTTATCACTATTAAATGGGTGGGATGCCGAAAATGAGCGCCAAACCGGGAAAAACGAGCGGGGCAGAGGGCGAGGTGGTCGTTTTGGGGAGGAGTGAACGTCGCCTGCTCACGGCGGCCGAGTTCCAGGGCC
>CAXSED010000191.1:0-5647 GCA_964236475.1 uncultured Chthoniobacterales bacterium | reverse complement strand
CATGCTCACCTGCTTACCAGACGCCGCGCGCTCAATCGACTATAAACTCTGATATACATGCGATCACCGGATTTGGCCCTCAGAGAAATTCTTCTGGACCTTGTCCAAGGCAAGCTTCATGCAAGCAGAGGCCAAGGCAACGCGATCTAAGACGTAGCGTGTGAATGACCGGTTCGGCGTTCCCAGCGATCCGCAGCACTACGCCGTTACCCTCGGCACGGACCGCACGGTAGAACCCGTGGACAGCGAAACCTTGGCGGCGGCTCATGGAAGTGATCCTGGTGGAGATCCTCCGGGGGAAGTCGCACCGGGTCGGGGAGAAACCGCCGGGGTTGCTCGCCGGGCTGGCTGAGCCGGTCACCGGACACGCCCTCGCGGCGATGCACAAGGACGTGGCGTACCACTGGACCGTCGCGGGTCTGGCCAAGCAGTGCGGAGTGTCACGGTCCGGGTTTGCGGCCCGCTTCCGCCAGGTCGTTGGCAGCGGACCCGGCGAGTACCTGCTGCGTTGGAGGATGGCCGTGGCCAAGGCCGAACTTCGACACGGGACCAAGAGCATCGGCGAAATTGCTCTGGCGGTCGGCTTCCAGTCCGTGAGCGCGTTCAGCGCGGCGTTCACCCGGGAGGTGGGCTGCTCGCCCAAGCGCTTTGTCACCTCGTCCCAGACCAGGGATGCCGCAAAACCGAGCCGCTTGCCGAGCCAGCGAAAGCATGGCTTTTAAACCGTTGTTTTGTTCCTGTTTGTCTTGGAGGGAGGCACAACGCTGTGACCCGAGAGTTGTCTTGTAGACGTGCGGTTGGTAGTGGCAAGACACTTTGCGAGTAGCACAAACCCTCCGTAGGTGAAACGCTGGTCCTATCAGAGAATGCGAGGTAGCAAAAGACCGTTTGTTGACGCAAGCATAAGACAGAGGTCGGTTTGGGCGACACGGGAAAGCCCGCTCGTTGGGGACAGTTCGTCAGGAGCTGGCTTTGTCGTCGGCTTCGAGCCACTGGAACGTCGTCGCCGTGGCCGGGTTGAGACCGAGCTTGCTCACTCTTTCTGCGAAGACGCTTCTCTTCTGCAAATCAGAGTACATGCTGGCCGCTTCCATGGAGTCAGACCACACTTCGACTTCTGCGCGGGTTTTCGGCAGGCCGTGGGTGTCCAGGTACACCGCGAGCGCTTGGTCGTCCGCTCCGTTGACGACCTCCTGCTTGATCTCGTCGTAGGCGATGCCTTTCCAGTCGAGGAGGTAATGGTCGAGCGCGCAGTCGGTGTGGTACTCGCCGAGGTTGCCGCCGAGGAAGCTGGCGCGGGCTTTGTCGGCCAGACGGGCGAGGATGACGTAGCCGCCGACCCGTCTGGAAGGGCTGACGGGAGCTTCTGTGGTGAGGTCTTTGGCGATGGCGCTCATGATGGATTCTGGTCCGACAAACTCTTCACGGCAGGACGTTGGTTTCAAGGCGTGATTTGCTTCAAAGAGCCGCTGCGGAAAATCTCCGTTGGTGAGACACCGACGCCAGAGCAGTTAAGAGAGGCGGCAAAATCACCGTTTTTTGACATCCATAAGCCCCTCGCCGTTTTCCGTGTTACAACCACCCTTTGAGCGCTTCGATCAGGCAGGAGACAGCTTCTTCCGCTTTCTCACCAGCGGTGTTCCCGATGGGCGTACAACCCGATCATCGGTGATCAATTCAGGCCGAGCCGATGGGGATGCCGACCAAGAGGATGAGCACGACGCCGACCACGACCTGAAACATCGCTGAGAGCAGCGGAGTGTCCATGTAGCGGTGCCGTAAGTCTTGGTCGCCGAGGAAACAAGAGAAGGAAGGAAATTTGAGGAACGTCGGGTTAGGTGAGTCTAGAACGCAATCCAGGCTTCGAGGTAGAGCGTGTTGTTGTCAAAGGCGTTTCTGCCGCTGCCGTCGAAGTTCCGGTGGGCACCGTTGAAATGGTTGTAGATGGTATACTGCGCCGAGAACTTCACGTTGCTCTTCGGCCAGAAGGAGGGGCCTCCCCCCTTGTTGAACGGCAGCCATTTTGCCTCCAGGATGAACCCGTCGCTGAGTGGCGAGCCGGTCTTGCCATCCGCGTATAAAATGGAATCATGGCTGCCGTTGGCGACGAAATAACTCACGTCTCCGCCGTAGGTTTTGTTGTAGAGATAATCCACCACGAGGTTGGTGGAGAACAGGTGGTCGTGGCGATTGGTGCTGTTACCGAGCGGTTGGCTGGCGGCGAAGTTGTCGTCCTCGTAGATCACGGAGCCCGCAAACAAGATGTCGTGCTTGCCCAGGGAAGTCTGGTACATCGCATCAATGCCCAGGTCGAGTGTGTGGTCGAAGCCATCGGTTTTGACGCTGCCCGGATAGACATCCGCGTAGAGGCCGAAAGTGCCGACTTCAAAGAAGTTCTTGCCAACGGTGTTCTGGTAGGCAAAACGCCAGGACGGCGCAACTTCGGACACTAGCGGCTCGCCGTCGGGCGCGACTCCCACCGTGCGTTGGAACTGGTGGCTCACGGTGTGATACCCGGCAAAATCGAAGTAAAAGTGTTTGTCGATCATCACGTAGCCGCCCAATCCGAGCACCTCCTGGCTCAATCCTCCTTCGATCAACGTGGCCGCGCCAGGCGTCGGCGCCAGCCCGGAACTGCTGAAGGGATACCTCCAGGCGGGCAGGGTGTTGTAGGGGTCTTCGAGGGTGGGATTGTTGTTGACGAAGAAGCCGTAGTCCAGACGCTGGCCGAAGACCCGGTCCGTGTCGGCGTAGCGGATTTCGGAATTATCCCATGAGTAGCGGCGCGCGACGCCGTCGAACGTGGTCTGGATGTATGTGCCAAACTTGTTGAGAAAAGTTTCGACGGGACCATCTCCGACCGCGTCCAAGTAGGGACCGAAGAGCCTACCGGCGTAAAAGACGCTGGCCTGCGTGACGGCAAAGTTGTTGTTGCCCCCGAAGTGCGGCGCGGCCCCGCCCGGCTGGCTTTTGTCCGTGAAGGTGAAGGAGGGCTGGAGGTAAACCGCGAGTGGCGGCAGCAAGGTCTCGCCGCTGCTGGCCGTGTAGCCGTTAACCTTGAAGTCCCGGCCATAGCTGTTGAGAGCCAGATACCCCTGGTGGCAAGCGGTGCAAGACAAACCGGTCTGTCGCGCGTAGCTCGGGACCGCCTCGGCTGCTGGCCGCATGAGCAACGTCAAAGCCACTATGATGGAAGCAATCCCAAAAAGTTTGTGTGTTCGATTCATGGTCAGGAAGAACGAGGGTTGTCGGATGGAGGCAGTCGACATGATGTTCGTTTTCTAACTAGCGTCGTTTGGCGATGATGGAATCACTTCACAAAGAGCCCGGTGTAATAGTCCAATCCATAGACCAGCAATCCGCCCAGATGCCCGGTCACGCTGACGAGCAAAGCGCCGCCGAAGAGCGCAATGCGATAACCAGCGCGTCGGCTAGGCGTGGACCGGAGTTCGTCCCACCACCAGAGCAGGACGGTCACCACCGCCCAGGCCGCCGTGGCGACCCCTAGCCACCGGTGCCAGAAAAGGGTACGTCGCAGCTCCGGCTCCATGCCCATCGTGGCCGCCAGACACCATCCCATCGTCGCGGCGACGAGCGCCGAGAGGGTTCCCAGATGCAGGTTGAAGGATGCAACGCGGTGCAGCGCTTGCTGCGGTCGGAAGCAAAAAACAAGCTCGGCCAGCGCCGCCACGAGCAGCAAAGCCACCGGGAAATGGGTGAACGCCGGGTGGAACTGCCCGTAGAAGCGAAGGAGGTTCATGCCGTTGGCAAACCCGTCCGGGTGCTAACGTAGGTCACTTCTTCTGTTTGGCGGTCTCCGCGTCGAGAATCGCTACGTACTTATCGGGACTCGCGTTGAATTTCTTTACGCACGCCTTGCAGCACAGGCGGACCGTGCGGCCCTTGTATTTCACGTCGATGGGCGCGCCGAGATCCCCACCGAAGGGGTCGCCGGTGACCACGCAGGTCTTGATCGGGTAGTCGTCGGCGCGGACGGGGGTCGATACAGCGGCAAGAGTGGCGGCCAGAATGAGGGTGAGAAGAAATGGTTTCAAGCAAATTTAGGATACCGGTGCCTGCACGAAAGGAACTACTCTACTCCCGCTGCTGCCAGCATCGGCAGCAGATGATACCAGACATTCCTCCACCAGCCTAATGACATTTTGGTGATCCAGGGACGCGGGCATACGTCAGTGCTGCGGGGCGGGTATCCACCACCGGCAAGTGGGTAGAGGCCGGTTGCTCCGCACAGGAGCAAGAACTTTTGGAGGAGGAGAGCGGCTCTCGGGAGAAACAAGCAAGGAAGTTCCACGGTGGTTAGAGGATGATGGCGTAGGCATCAAGGAATTGCCTTGCCACATGGGCACAGATAAAAACCAGGGTTGCCGCCCACGGCAAACGAATTTACCTGGCGTTTACAAATCCCCCATTTTCTTACAGCTCATTTACAAGCGGGATCATTTGTACAGGCGACTTCAGCACGTGCAGCGTTGGATCGGTGCACCGGACACCCCAGGGGCAACCCTGCTCCGCGACCTCAGCAAGCATGGCGTGTGTCGTCCCATCCTCTTTGCAAAGCTATCAGGTTGGCTTTGTGAGCGACGACGCGCTAGAAGCAGTCAATTTGTCCTGTAAAAAGTCCGTTGTCGAAACGTTAGTCCTTTTGGAAACTTGTGTAGCTCCAAAAGACCGTTTTTTGCGACAAAGTCTTGTCGTGTCTATGCAGCCATTCGCTCGATGGTGGGCTGCAGCCACTCGCTGACGGATCGAGGGTGCATACCAAGTGCCGCGAGCTTGCCCACGTTCATGAACCAGTCCTGCTCGATCCCGTAAGGAGAGTGCGCGTCTTCGTCTGCAGTGGCGAGGAACTTGGCGCGGCGGTTGAGGATCTTCTCGATGGTGCTTACCAGCGAAGCCAACGGCAAGGGCTCGGGCGCTGCGGCGTTCAATGCGCCCACCGGCCCCGTGTCCACCAGGAACCGCAGAACCTCGGCAGCGTCATCAGAGTGGATCAAGGGCAGCCGCGCCTCCAAACACGGGAAGTATATGGGCGTGCCCTGCTGCACGCGCTCCAGGTGCCAGCGCAGGCGGCCGGTGTAGTCGTCCACCCCAACCACGATGGGGAAGCGCACCGCCGTAATTGGAAGGCCGCTTTGGTGAAAGAACACGGCTTCGCACTGCCGCTTGGCCTCTGCGTAGTCGTCCTTGGTGCGCACGTCTTTCGTGAAGCGATGTTCCAAGGGGGCGAAGGCTTGCTCGCGGATCGAGGCCCCGTAAGCGTAGATCGACTTGCTGGAAGTGAAAACGTAGTGGCCCACACGCCCGGCAAGGAGGCGCAGATGGCACGAGCGTCGGCAGCCTCGAAGCAAATCTGGTCGAAGACCACGTCCCAGCTTTGCGTTGAGCCCAGCGCCACGCGTAAAGCGGCGGCATCTTGGCGGTCGCAACGCAGTTAGCGTGCGCCCAGGCTGGCGGCGTCGGCGGAGCCGCTGCGGTTTAGCAGCGTGAGATCATGCCCGGCTTCCACGAGCAGTCGTGCGAGGTTGCGGCCAAAGAAGCGGTTGCCGCCCAGGAGGAGAATTCGCATCGCGTTAGGGCGTGTTAGCACTATTGCATTTTGCGCGAGTTCTGGCAGGATGGCCGGGTG
>CAXSED010000190.1:0-5794 GCA_964236475.1 uncultured Chthoniobacterales bacterium | reverse complement strand
CCGATAGCGCCGCGCTGCAAAAATGCGCTGATGCGAAAGCGGGCGTCCTCACGGTAGGTCAGCGCGAAATCCACGCCGCCGTTCTCGTAGAGCGACTTGATCTGGATGTCCTTGGCGATGCCGCGCACCATTTCCTCGGTGTCGGCGGCGGTCATGATCGGCAGGTCGAGCTTGGTGATCGCGCCGTTGAGCCGGATCGTCGGCGGCGATCCGACGCTGATGTGCAGATCGGAGCTGTTTTCCTCCAGCACGAGGCGCAGCAGGTCTTCGATGGGAGTCATGGAAAAAGAGAGGAAGACCGACCGGGTCGGCTTCCATGGTAATTTTTGCGTTGGCCCGCTGCTTCTGCCCGCTCAGTTCGCGTCGCCCATCGTCGCGCTGACGACTTCCTCAGCGCTGGTCATGCCGTTGAGAACCTTGCGCACCCCGTCCTCGCGCAACGTGCGCATGCCGAGTTCCCGGGCGCGTTGACGTAGCTGCAGGGTCGAAAGGCGGTCGTTGATCATGAAACGCACCTCGTCGTTGATCTCGAAAATCTCGAAGATCCCGGCGCGTCCCTTGTAACCTTTGTGACGGCAAACGTCGCAGCCCTCGGCGATCATGGCGTTTGCGGCCTCGGCCTGGTTGTGGGTGATCCGCAGAGCTTTCAGTTCTTCGTCGTTCAGAGCGCCCGGTTTTTTGCAGTTGGGGCAAAGCTTGCGCACCAACCGCTGCGCGAGGATGGCGCGGATGGAAGTCGCCACCAGGAACGGCTTGACGCCCATGTCCACCAGACGCGCCACGGCACCGGGGGCGTCGTTCGTGTGCAGGGTCGAGAACACGAGGTGGCCCGTCAGACTGGCGTTGATGGCGATGGACGCCGTCTCGAAATCGCGGATCTCGCCGATCATGATGATGTTCGGCGCCTGCCGCAGCATCGAACGCAATGCCGCCGGGAACGTCATGCCAATGTCGGCGTTGACCTGCACCTGATTGATCCCGGCCATCTGGTACTCGACCGGGTCTTCCACCGTGATGATCTTCCGGTCGGGCCGGTTGATCACGTTCAGGCAAGCGTAAAGCGTCGTGGTCTTGCCCGAGCCGGTCGGCCCGGTGACCAGCAGGATGCCGTCCGGCAGGGTAATCAGCCGCTCGAACGTGCCCTGGTCATCCGTGAGGAAGCCAAGTTCCGGCAGGCCGAGCGACAGGCCCGACTTGTCGAGAATACGCATGACCACGCTCTCACCGTGGTTGGTCGGGATCGTCGAAACGCGCAAGTCGATGGACTTCTTGCCCATCTTGACCTGGATGCGTCCGTCCTGCGGCAGCCGTTTTTCGGCGATGCTCATCGTGCCGCTCATGATCTTGAGACGGCTGACAATGGCCGACTGCAATTTCTTGGGTGGGTTCTGCATCTCCTGCAGCACGCCGTCGATGCGGAAGCGGACGCGGAAACGCTTCTCCAGCGGTTCGAGGTGAATATCGCTCGCTTTGATCTTGAAGGCTTCGAGGATCAGCAGCGAAACGAGTTTGATAATTGCGGAGTCGCCCGAGCCGGCATCGTCCACCCCGCCGGTCGCCAGATCGACGCCGACGATCTCGCTCCCACCCAGCTCACCCATCATGATATCACTGGCCTCGTCGGCGCTGCCGTAGTATTTGACCAGCGACTGCTTGATCTGTTCCGGGGTCGAGCACACCATTTCGATCTCGCGCTTGAGCAGGAAGCGCAGGTTGTCGAGCGTGTCGAAATTCAGCGGGTCGCTGACGGCGACCATCAGCACGTCGTCATTCAGGGCAATCGGAATCGCCTTGTAACGGTACGCCTTGTCGCGGGGCAGCAGTTCGATGACCTCCGGCCTGACGAGAACCTGGCTCAGATCGACGAACTCCATGTTGGAGGCCGCCGCCACCGTGCGGGTCACGTCTTCTTCCGTGAGCAGGTTGAGAGCGATCAACGCCGCGACGACCCCGCCACCGTTGACCGTCGCCTGTTCGCGGGCCTCAAAAACCTGCGACCCGGTGACCATGCCCGAGTCCTGCAACAGCTCTAAAATGTATTCTTCGTTGGGGGTCACCGTGGGAGGAGAGAAGTGACTGAATGAACGTTTCCGTCAAGATATGGACCCACGACCAGAGTGTCAACGCACGAACACGACGAAATCAGCGAGGTTTCGCCCGGCGACCCACGGGCCGCTTCTAGCCGACCGTTTCTTTGTCCTTTTGCAAGGGTTTGCCGCTGCCCATGGCGGCATTGATCATGTCGAGCAACCGCTGCTTGGTGGCAGGCTTCGGGGCCGTGGGCCGCAGGCTGAGGGCGAACATCGAGTTCAAACGTTCGCATTCCTGAATCACGCGTTCCGCCACGATTCCCATCTCGTGGCGCGCGTGCTCGAATTCGGTGAGTTCCCCATCGTCCAGCGCGCCCAGGACATAAAGGCGCGCTCTGCTTTCAAAGTCTTCAGAATTCATCTTTCATCCCTCGCAATGCTTCGCTGATTTTCTTGAGACCCAGTTCCAGCCGGGTTTTGATCGTGCCGAGCGGGATGCCGGTCTTGGCGGCGATCTCGCGTTGGCTCATGCCGTGATAAAACGCGAGGTCGATGGCCTCGCGTTGAGCCGACGGAAGATTTTTCAGGATGGCCATGATGAGCCGACGCGTGTCCGACATCTCGATGTCGTCCTCGGTCGAATTGTGGACCCAGGCGTCGGGCTGCTGCTCGGTCTCGTTCTGGAGGCGTTCCTCGGCGCGGGCATAAGCCTGCTTTTTGCGCAGGCGGTCGATGGAACGGCGGCGGGTCAGGGTGACGATCCAGCCCAGGGGCTTGCCCTTCTGCGCGGAGTAGTGCGCGGCTTGGTTCCAGATCTCCATGAAGATCTCCTGTAGCAAGTCGTCTGCCTCGGCATCGTTATGGATAACGCCCATGATCAATGACTTGAGAATACCGCTGTAGCGGTCGTAAAGGGACGCTAGCGCCTCCGGTTCGCGCTCTTGGATACGAGCCATGAGGGTTTCGTCGCCCACGAGAGGTGGCTCCGGCGCGGAAAGGGTCTTTGCTTCCATAGGGATGAGTAGGGCGATAGACATAAACGCAAATCCCCAAAGTGGAAAGCAACGACCTTCAGTAGGAGCATCGGCCCTGTGGACGGGCTTGGATGCCTAGGGGGAATCCCCGATGCCAAAAGGCAAAAGTGAGAAGGCGGGGTGCAAAAGTTCGGAAACAAGCGATTAGATGGGTCGAGTTCGCCGGTTTCTCTGCTGGACTTTCGCATCCTGGCTCCTGACTTTTGCTTTTCTCCGTATGCCCACGCTCAATAAACAATTTCCCCGCCTGCTGCCCGACCCGATCAAAAAGAACGTGCGGGTGGCCGACCTGATCGATACCACTTTCAAGGCGTACAACGCGGCGCGGCTGGGCGAGGCCTGCCGATTGTACACCGAGAAAATGCTCGCCAAGGACGGCACCGTCGGCCTGACGCTGACCGGCGCGTTGACACCTGCCGGTCTGGGACGCTCGTCCATCGTGCCGTTGATGAAGGCGGGATTCGTCGATTGGATCGTTTCCACCGGGGCGAATCTGTACCACGACCTCCACTACGGACTGGGCATGGAGTTGTTCGCCGGGTCGCCGTTCGTCGACGACGTGGTGCTGCGCAACGACGGCGTGATCCGCATCTACGACGTGCTGTTTTCCTACGACGTGTTGCTGGATACCGACGCGTTCGTGCGGGAAGCGATCCAGGGGCCGGAGTTTCAGCGGACGATGGGCACCGACGAGTTTCATTACCTGCTCGGGAAATACGTTTTCCAGCGGGAGAAAAAGCTCGGAATCACCGAAACCAGCGTGTTGAGCGCGGCGTATCAATACGGTGTGCCGATCTTCACCAGCTCCCCCGGCGACAGCTCCATCGGCATGAACGTCGCCGCCATGGCCCTGCGCGACAGCCAGCTCGCCTTCGACGTGAACCGCGACGTGAACCAATCCGCCGCCATTGTCTACGACGCCAAGCAGCGGGGCGGCACGTCGAGCGTCTTCATCCTGGGCGGGGGCAGCCCCAAGAACTTCATCCTCCAGACCGAGCCGCAGATTCAGGAGGTCATGGGCATCGAGGAACGCGGGCACGATTACTTCCTGCAATGCACCGACGCCCGCCCCGACACCGGCGGCCTGAGCGGCGCGACCCCCGCCGAGGCCGTGAGCTGGGGCAAGATCGACCCCGGCAACCTGCCCGCCTGCGTCGTCTGCTATCTGGATAGCACGATCAGCCTGCCGCTCATCACCGCCTACGCGTTGACAAGGCTCGCCCCCCGCAAACGCAAAAACCTCTACGCCCGCCGCGACGAACAACTCGCCGCCATCAAGGCGCAGTATTTGAAAAAGGGCACGGTCGAGAAAATCGCCCACCGCACGGACGTTTCCGACGTGAAAGACTTCGGCACCGCCACCCCCAAGGAAAAACCCCGTCGCAACCTCGCCAAACGCGCCAGCAGCGTGGGGTCAGGTAAATAGAACGACCCTGCTCGTTCGAGACCCACTATTTGGTGAGCGCCCCTTGAGGTGCATCGCCCTCTTTGAACAGCGGTTCCATGATCCCGTTCGCCAATCTCGTAAAATTCTGAAATGGCTCGCGGAAGACAAAGAAGGGTAGAATACAGCCGTCTCTACGGCTTTGTCAGATCGAGACAACTTGAAGGCACTCTCTACACGAAAGGGCCCGAGGTGGGCTGCTTCATTCAAACGGCCCGCAGGGTGCACGCCGGGTATGGCACAGTGGCTGAGTGGAGATGGCCTTATCCTCAGGGGAATAAACTCATCTGGCCTCCGCCAGAGCCAGTTGGCCTTGATGAAGTGGCGAAGTTTTCACGGAACCTATACCACTTTCGTATCAGGACGTTGGATGAGTGCCGCCTGTTTATGCACACTTGCAGAGTTGGCCTTCAGGTAAACTTGCCAATATCACTCGAAAAATGGCACCAAGCCAAAGACGGCGAGATCGCGCTGCCATCATCTCTGTCCGAATGCGACCTTAGACATGCCGTTTATATACTTGGATACGACGACAGTACTCAGCGATTTAATTTCGCAAATTCGTGGGGAGAATCTTGGGGTAATAGAGGTTACGGGACATTACCGTATGAATACGTAATGTCTCTGTCGAACGAAACTTGGTCGTATGTTCCTCCGATGCGACACCATTGGATGCCATTCGGAGCAGAACGACTCGATAACCCATCTAACCCGTTTATCGCTCGGGCAACGTTCCTCAAGGAAGGTCCTGTGGGGTACAGTTCAGGAATTATCGATTTGTGGCAACCGGGAACACGTTCCCGCATCGGCTGGGCAATGCTATCTATTCGAGAAGGCTTCGTCGACATCGAAGATTATTTCATCATGCCTCAACATCAAGGTGGGGCGCACGAGAAAATTCTGTACGAGAGAACGATGCAAGTGTGCGAGGAAGTAGGCCTCCCCTACCGTTTTATCGTAGGTCATGTTGATACAGACCATAAAACTGCTGGATTCGCAGTTGTAAACGACTTCATCCGGAGGTCACGAGGCACGGAACGGAAATCGCATCACGTTTGGGCAGCTTGGGAGATTATGGCAAAATAGTTGGTGCTATATCCCTGATGCTGCTTTGAAGTCAGCGGCCGCCTGAAAGAGCTAATTAATCCGCCGACCGACCCTTCTTAATAAAATTTCTCCCATGCGCACCATCCGCCACGACGACCCTGGCTTCGCCGCCGCCCTCCGCTCGCTCAACCGCCGCGCCACCCCCGCCCCGCACGTCGCCGAGGCCGTCGCCGCGATCA
>CAXSED010000189.1:0-5869 GCA_964236475.1 uncultured Chthoniobacterales bacterium | reverse complement strand
CTAGGGTGGGTTCGACGCGGGCTGGCGCAGGTTAGCAGCATCTTCTGGCTGCTGCTCAATCTGGGCAGCGAGATCGGCGACAACCTGGCGCGGGGCCGAGCACCGTTCCGGCGCAAGGTGCTCTTCGAGCAGACGGCGCGCACGGGCGTCGGCTCGGTGCCGCTCGTGGCGATGGTGTCGTTTTTCCTGGGGTTGACCATGGCGTTGCTCACGGGCTACGAACTGCGCACGTTCGGGATGGAACGGCTCGTGCCCGAGCTGGTGGCGACCGCGTTTTGCCGCGAGCTGGGGCCGCTGATGACCGGGATCGTCGTGGCGGCGCGCATCGGTGCGGCGTACACCGCCGAGTTGGGTACGATGACCGTCAGCGAAGAGGTGGAAGCCATTGAGGCGATGGGCATCGGGCCGCTGAGGTTTTTGGTCGGGCCGCGCCTGACGGCCATCGTGGGGCTGCTGCCCTGCCTCGTGGTCGTTTCCAACCTCGCCGCGCTGGTCGGAGCGGCGGTGATTTCGATCACGACGCTTAACATCGCCCTGCCATACTTCATGGACCTAGTGCATCAGGGATTGCTGGTGAAGGACATCGTCGCGGGGATCGTCAAGAGTGTGTTCTTCGGGTTGATCATCGCGCTGGTGGCCTGCTACCGGGGGCTCACGGTGAAGGGCGGCGCGGCGGGCGTGGGCACGGCGACGACTTCGAGCGTCGTCACGTCGATCACGACGGTCATCGCCGTCGATTCGGTGTTCAACGTCCTGCTGGTGCACGTGCTGGATTAAGGGAGCGGACGTTTATGGGCGACCACATCGAGTTGAATTTCGCGCCGCTGTTGAGCCTGGAGGACGTGGTGCTGCGTTTCGACCAGAACACGGTCCTCAACGGGGTGAGCTTGCAGGTGCAGCCGCAGGAGCGTGTGGTCGTCATGGGCCAGAGCGGCGGCGGCAAGAGCACCCTCCTGCGTCTGATGATGGGCATCCTCCAGCCGACCGCCGGACGGGTGCGGTTCGGCGAGCACGAGGTCAACAAGCTGGGTCGCCGCCAGCTCAACGCCATGCGCGCCAAGATGGGCATGGTCTACCAGTACAGCGCGCTGATCTCGTCGCTAAACGTGCGGGACAACCTCGCGCTGCCCATGGAGGAACTCACCCGCCTGACCCCGGCGGAAATCGAGCGCACCATCGACGAAAAACTCGAACTCGTGCAGATGGGCCACGTCAAACACCAGATGCCCGCCGAACTGAGCGGCGGCATGAGGAAGCGCATTGGCCTGGCCCGCGCGCTCGTGCTGGAACCGGAACTCATCTTGTTCGACGAACCGTCCGCCGGACTGGACCCCGTGACCAGTTCGGTCATCGACGAACTCATCATTTCGCTGAGCGAAAAAACCAAGGCGACGAGCGTGATCGTCACGCACGAGATGGACAGCGCGTTCCGCATCGCCACACGCATGGTCATGCTTTACGAGGGCAAGTTCATCGCCGATGGTCCGCCTGAAACCTTCCACCATTCGGAAAATCCGGTGGTTGCGCAGTTCGTCGAGGGCCGCACGGAAGGCCCGATTTCCGACACCACGAAACACCACCGAGACGATCCGCTCGCGGTCAGCCAAGTGCTGCCGGGCGCGCGTCCGCCGATTCCCATCGTGCCATGAAATTTGAGCGCAACGAAACCCTCACCGGCATCCTGGTCATCTCGACGGTCGGCCTGCTCGTGATGGTCGTCCTCCTGCTGTCCGCGCCGGGGTTCTTCAAAACGCAGGACCGTTTCCAGATTTTCTTCGACAATGCCGCCGGGGTGAAACAGGGCGCGCCGGTGCTCGTGGCGGGCAGCCAGATCGGGCAGGTCGCTGCCATCGAAGCGCCGGTGTCGCGGGCGCGTCGGCCCGACAAGTATCCCGAGGACGAGGTGTTGGTTACGGTGCGAATCAACCACGGGGCCGTCGTGTACCGCAACGCCACGCCGCGCATGTTGCAGAACGGGTTGCTCGGCGAGCAGGTCATTGATTTCGTGGGCGGCACGGAAGATTCCGGCAAGGCGCCGAACGACTACAAATTCGTCGGCGAGCGAGTGCCGGACCTCAACTCCGCGCTGCCGCGAATCCTGGCCGTCATCGAACCCGTGGCCAGCACCGCGACGCTGACCTTGAGCGAACTGCGCAAAACCATCGATGCGCTCAACAACGTGTTCGGCGAGACGGGCGACATGAATGGCGCGCTCACCAAACTGCGCCTGACCGCCGACAACCTGACCACGATCACCTCGCCCGACGGCGCGCTCAGTCATTCGTTGAACAACTTTCAGGATTTTACCAACAAGCTCAAGGCCGACGACGGCCCGCTCATGGGCACGCTCAACAATCTCCAGAAGACGACGGCCTCGATCAACAAGGACAACCGGGTGGAAAAAATGCTGGCGAATTTTGAGAGCGCCAGCGCACGGGCCGACACCGCCGCCCGCAACGCCAACGCGCTGCTCACGGGCATCCGGCCTTCCGTGCAGCGCACGACCGAAAATCTCGCGCAGATGACTGACACGCTCAAACGCCAGCCTTGGCGTGTGTTCTGGCCCTCGACGAAAAAGTACGATGGTCCGACCGTGGCGACCGACCCGGACAGCCTTGCCGTGACGCCCGTGGCCACGACGAAGGTGCGCCGTCACGCCGGGAACAGCAGCACGCGCAACGACTAGCGATGTACGTTCCCGGCCAGTTTCGACAGGAAGATGTCGGCGAACTCAAACGCCTGATGCGGGCGCATGGTTTCGCCACGCTCGTAACGACCGGCCCGGACGGCGCGCCCTTCGCCACCCATCTGCCGCTCCTGCTCGAAGAAGACCCGGACGAGGCCGACACGCTCTGGTTGCGTTCGCACATGGCCCGGGCCAACCCGCAGTGGAAGCATTTCGCCAACGGCGCGGAAACCCTGGCCATTTTCCATGGCCCGCACGCACTGGTCCACTCGAACTGGTACGCATCCGCACCCAACGTGCCGACCTGGAATTACGCCGTCGTCCATGCCTACGGACCGGCGACCGTGATCAACGGCGCGGAGGCGACCCGCGACATCGCCTACCGGCTGGCGGCGCGGCACACGCCGAACATGCGCCCGATCCCGCCGGAGTTCGAGCAAAAGCTGCTGTTGGCGTTGGTGACTTTCGAGATGCGGGTCACGCGGCTGGAGGGGAAGTACAAACTTAACCAGAACAAGGGCGTGGAAGATCGCGCGAACGTCATCAGGAAACTGGCCGAGAGCGAGGATGAATCAGAGAGGCGGACCGGCGAATTGATGCGCCGATGCGGCTTGTAGACAGGTTATTTCCCAGGGAGCACAGCATTGCCCTCATCGAAATAGGTTTCGCCCTGGTAAGTGGTCGTTTGCAGGTACTGACGCCAGACAGCGTCGTGGCCGATCTCACGCGTGGCTTCCGCCCGTTGCGTGACCGGTTTGGTGATTTCGGTCGCCACCCCGCTGGCGAAGGCCTCGGACAGCACCCGCCCGTCCATTGGTGGAACGTTCGGCAAACCGAGGATGTGCGCGACCGTCGGCGCGAGGTCGAGATTGGAACTGGGCAGTTCGTCGCGGAACCCGGCACGGAAATCCGGCCCGCTGGCGATGAGGGTGTTGTGCAACTCGTAGCGGCTGAGCGTCGCGTGGTTGCCCTGACCGGGCTTGCGTCCCTCGGAAAAAATCAGGCCCGGGAAACCGTTCGCATTTTTGTCGTCGTTCCAGCGCATGGCGACGACCACATCCGGCGCGTTGGGCGAGTCGATGTGAACCGCGCTCAGTCCGAAGGTGCCGGGTAGACCGCCGTTGGCAAAGATGACCCCTGCAAAGGCCGATTGCTGAAAAAATTCCGTCAGGCGGCGGATCGTCGGTTCGTCGTGCCCGGCGACGTAAAGGTACACGCTGCCGCCCAGTCCGACGACGAGCACCTCGCCCGGCTGCGGCGGTTTTTTGTATTCGTGCGTGGCCGCGAAACCGGCGGCGACCAGCGCGTCCGTCACGTCCACCGGCTGCCCCACGGTGGAAAATCCGTGGTCCGAGACCACGAAAACGTCGGTGGTTTCGCGCCAGTGTCTGGCGTCGAGCGCACCGAGCAGCGCGGCGAGGTTGTCGTCGCTGCTCCCCAGTGCCCGGTGCGCCTGCGGCGAGTCCGGCCCGAATTGGTGTTGGGTAAAATCCGGGTCACTGACCCAGAGCACGGAAAGCTTCGGCGGCGTGCCGTTCCAGAGCGTGCCAGTGAGCGCCTTGGTCGTCCACGCGTCGGCGACGACATTGGGAAGCTGGACGGTCGCGGGGAACGGCGCGCCGTTGGCATCGTTCAAGGTTTTCGACACTCCAGCGGGAAGCGTGTCGCCCGCGTGGAGGAGCACCGATTCCGTTGCCAGATCGCCTTCCGGACGCGCGGCACGATCCTGCAACAAGACAACGTTTTTCGTGCCGGCGATGGTCGTGCGCCAACCCGCCGCGTGCGCCAGTTCGGCGAGCGTCGGCACGGCGACGTACTTGCCGCCGCTGGTCTCGTCGCCCTTGCGGATCGTTCCCACCGATTCCGTGGCGACGGACCGCAACGGGTCAACGGCGGGGATGAACATGCGGTTGCCGATGAGTCCGCTGTGGCCGGGGTAACAGCCCGTTGCCATGGCCGTGCCGTTGACCTCGGTGCTGCTCGGATAAATGCTGTGATGCCGGGTAAACGTGACCCCTTCACGGGCCATGCGAGTGAGGGTGGGGGTGGACTCGTCGGTGACGGAATCCGGCCTCAGGCCGTCCCAGACCATGATGACAACGCGCTCGGCCCGGCGTGGAGACGGCGCGGGTTCCTGGGCGGCTAGGGAAGAAAAAGTGGCGACTCCCAGCGAGAGCGAAAGACCAAGACGGGTCAGGAGGCGCGGCGTTTTGTTCATGGCAGGTCGGCCACCAGTGGAACGTATTGGAGCGCGCGACGCAAGCGGGCACGCACGGCAGTCCTGCAATTTTTCCGTCACCGACGCTCGCTGACCCGGAAATATCCGGGTTATGGTCGTTCCAACCTCAGGCGGACGACGCTCAGTCCG
Organism: uncultured Chthoniobacterales bacterium; assembly: GCA_964236475.1. Classification (GTDB taxonomy): domain Bacteria; phylum Verrucomicrobiota; class Verrucomicrobiia; order Chthoniobacterales; family SZAS-18; genus CAHJWO01. The sequence continues at coordinate 815 of CAXSED010000189.1, read as the reverse complement.
TGATGATGTCTTTGTACGTGCCGCCCGCCGGGATCATCGGCAGGACGTGCTCCGTGTAGGGCGTCATCACGTCGAGCACGTAGCACTCTTTCGAGGCTAACATCCGCTCCATCGCCGCGCGCAGGTCTTCCTTGCGAGTCACGCGCTCGCAGGTCACGCCGAAACCGGCGCAGATTTGCACGTAGTCGGGATAGATGACTCCCGGCTGCTTGGGATCGGAAAGGACCGTGTGGCCGCGGTTGCTCTTGTAAAAACGGTCTTCCCACTGCACCACCATGCCGAGGTGCTGATTGTTGAGGATGATCGCCTTGGCCGCGATACCTTCGACTTTGGCGCAGGCGAGTTCCTGCACGTTCATCAGGAACGAACCGTCGCCGTCAATGTCGATGACCTGCTTATCGGGACAAGCCACCTTCGCACCCATGGCCGACGGAAAACCGAAGCCCATCGCTCCGAGGCCCGCCGAGGTGATCAGGGTGCGCGGCGTGAGGTAATCGTAGAACTGCGCCGCCCACATCTGGTGCTGACCCACGCCCGTAGTGATGATGGCGTCGCCCTTGGTCAGTTCGTTGAGGAGTTGGATCGCGTACTGGGGCTGAATCTTGTCGTCGAGGTCGTTGAACTTCAGCGGGAATTTCGCCTTCCATTCCTGAATCGTGGCGTACCACTCGGGAAACCTGCCGTGCTCGCCGGTGGGGGTGCGCTCCCAGCCCGCCTTGGCAAGCAAGGCGTTGAGCCGCGTGAGCGCCTTCTTGACGTTGGCGATGATCGGCAGGCGCACCACCTTGTTCTTGTTGATCTCGCTGGCGTCGATG
>CAXSED010000188.1:0-5880 GCA_964236475.1 uncultured Chthoniobacterales bacterium | reverse complement strand
AGAAATCGCTCGCGGCCACGCGGGTCTGCGCGCGGCTTTCCGCGATGCGGGCCACGGCGACACGCAGGTTCTGATTGTTCGCCGTGGCGGCGTTTTCCAACTGGCTGAGGTCCGGGTCGTGGAAGATCTCCCACCACGCCGCCCGGACTTCCATGTCCTTGGGTTCAGCGATCTTCCAGCGCCGGGCGTTGTCGGCCACGGCGTTCTTGAAGCGTAACGGGTTAGGAGCTTCGGGCGCGGGCGGTCCGTGGTAGTCAGGTCCCACGGCTTTGCACCCGGCCAACAACAGTACCCCGCCCAGAAAGAAGGAGAGGCGGCTCATCGTTGGGTCCGTTTGTCCACGGGCGGCGCGGGCTGGTTCTTGCTGACGTGGTCGCCCCGGTCGCTGGCGCTGGAGAGATCGATGATCGGCTCGCAGGATAACCCCGGCACGATCACGTCCTCAAACCCTTTGATGCTGGTTTGGCGGTCGTCGTTGTCGAACACGATCTTGACGGGCACGCGCTGGACGATCTTGGTGAAATTACCCGTGGCATTGTCCGGCGGCAGCAGGGAATACGTCGCGCCCGAGCCGTTCTGGACGCTGTCCACGTAGCCGGTGAAAGGATGGTCCTTGAACATGTCGATGGGGATTTTGACATGCTGGCCCACCTTGACGTGCTCAAGCTGAGTTTCCTTGAAGTTGGCCAGGACCCAAATCACGTCCTCCGTCACCGCCAGCACTTCCTGCCCCGCCGACAGCCGGAAACCCGTTTCCACGGTTTTGCGGGACACCCGCCCGTCGCACGGAGCGAGCACCCAGCAGTAGGAAAGCTGCAACTTGGCGTCTTCAACGTTGGCCTCGGCAGTCTCCACCTGTGCCTGGGCGACGACGACTTCGGCATCGCGGCTTTGCTTGATGGATTTGGCGGCGTCCACGCTGGCCTCGGCTGCCTGCACGTTGGCCTTCGCGGCGTCGAATGCGCCCTTGGAAGCGTCGAAGTTGCTCTTGGTCGTGTCCACGTCCGCCTGGGCAACGGCGCGCGTGTCCTTGGTGAAAAGGGCATTGTTGCGTCCGTAGTTGACACCCGCCACCTGATACTGCGCCCCGGCTTGACTAGTCTGCGCGCGGGCCTGGGCGACCTGCGCCTGCGCTTGTTCCACGCCCGCGTTGGCCTGGACGACGGCAGCCTGCGCCTGGAGCGCCTGGGCTTTGGCCTGGTCGAGATTGGCCTGGTTGCGCTGGAGGGCGACCTCGTAATCGCGGGTGTCGAGTTTAAGGAGTAGATTACCCTGCTTGACGTGCTGGTTGTCGTCCACCCAAACCTCGGTGACCAGTCCCGAAACGCGCGGGCTCACCTGATGGACGTGGCCGGTGGTGTAGGCGTCGTCGGTGCTCTCGTGCGTCTTCTCGTAGTGCAGAAGGGCCAGCAAGCCGATGACGAGCAGCGTCAGCAAGACGAGCGTGATGACGATCCCTAGGAACGACGCGAAGAATTTCTTCGCCTTGCCCGGCGGTTTGTCTTTCTCGTCACCCTCCTTCTTATCGCCGCCCTCTTTTTTGTCCTTGTCGTCGCCTTCTTTTTTATCGCCGCCCTCTTTTTTGTCCTTGTCGCCGTCTTTCCCGGCCTGTTCGTTGCGTTTTTCCAGCGCGGCGGCGATGCGGTCGAGAGTCTGCCGCAAATCGTCCTGCTGTTCCGGCGGAGCTTCGTTGGGACTTGGTTGGTTATCGGCCATGATTTGGAAAAAGGTAGAAAATGCGACGCGGCGACCCGGCGTAGATATCAAAACAACGATACGATGAAAACAGGAGTCGCAGACTTAGGAAAAATCGTGTCAATCAGAGATTTACGGTCCTCGAACGAAAAAGACGGGTTTGGCGTGGACGAAGCTTGGAATCACGCAAACCACCCACCAACGGCGAATTCCATGATTGCTCCGTTGTCATCTCAGCATCTTTAGATAAAGATGTTGATATGTCAAGCGCTTGGGAAACCCTCGGTTTGTTGATCAAGCATATCCAACATCGCAACCTGCGGCTTTTGGAAGGAAAACTTGCCCCCCTGGGAATCAGCATGATCCAATGGAATGCCCTGCGGACTATCGACCGCTATCCCGAGTGTTGCATGCACCGGTTGGCTACGCTGACTTTCAACTCGGACCAGGCTTTCGGCACTTTGGCCACCCGCCTGCGGCGTCTCGGTTTGATCGAACGGCACGCCGGAATAGGCCGCGCGACCCTGCACGGCTTGACCCCCAAAGGCAGGAACGTGCTTCACGCCGGCCGTTCACTAGTCCAGGAGGTGCTCGCCGTCACGTTCGCACCCCTGGACGAACAAGAGTGTAAGACGCTGGCGAAACTGCTGCGCAAACTGCTCGACGACGATTATCCGTCCGACCCGTAATATTCCCCGCACCGTGGCGCTACCCGTACACTCACTGCCCCGCAGACCCTTCGTCAGAAGGCAGGTCCCAGTCTTTCACCGGGCTCGTTGCCTTCAGGCGGTAGTCCCCCTCGGCTGGAGCGACAAAAAGCGGGTCCTGCCAAAGCGATCCCGCCTCTTTCTGCAAAGTGGTTTGCCACCCTTCGAGGTTGAACCCGCGCGAGGTGCAAAGCGCGCCTGCCTTCCGGGTGGCCGCCGAATAAATGTAACTCACCAATACCTCGGCTTTGGCGGGATTCCAGAAACAGTTTTCTCGTGAATCGGGTTCGGGGTGAATGGCGTCGGCCTCCGGTTTGGGTTCATTGTTGGCGACGGGCATTCGGCAGAGGCTCTTTTCCGGGTCGGCGCTGTAGAACACGTTGTGATGGTAAGATTGGCGTTCGTCACGGGTGATCGGTTTGGGAGAAGACTCGCCCAGGCTGAGCTGGGTCCCCGAGTTGTCCGCCACCACGTTGCTTTCCAGAGTCACATCCGGCGTTCCCGACAGCGACATCCCGGCGCACCCCACGGCGTTTCCCCCCGCGCTGGGCGGTCCCTTCGTTCCGGCCACCAGGCAGCGGCGCAACTGTACCGGACCGGGATCGTTCTCGATGCATATTCCCGTGATAAAGTTATCCCGGACCACGGTATCTTCGACCGCCACGTCCGTGTTTCCACCAGCCCACCACAGACCCCGGCACGCATTGCTAACGACGTGCTGCCGCCGCCATGTCGAACCGCGCACCTCTTCGATCTTCCCGCCTGCCGGTCCCTGTGGGTCGATCCATCCGGCCCAATCACCCCGAAAGTTATTAAACGAGGTTTCGCAATCCTCGGCCAGCAGGTTTTTGAGGTTGGCCACGTGGAACCCGGAGCCGCCGTTGTGCAAAAGGCGTACCCGGCGCAGGGTGTAGTCCTCGCTCGCCGGTCCACCCGCTCGTCCCAGGATTTCCAACCCGCTGCCGTCGTTCCATTGGCAGAGCGCATCCTCCACGAGCACATTCGAGCAGCCTTCGAGCACGAGGCCCGCCGTTTTTTCGCCCTCACCCGTGGGCGCGGCGGCGTGCTGAATCAGCAGGCCGCGCACGACGACGTTGCGCCGTCCGTTGATCAGCAGGCCACGGCTGCGCACGCCGACCTGCAGGATCGCCCCCGGCAGTTCTGTGTCAGGCGGCGGTTCGACCACGGCCAGCAGCGGCTCGTTGCCGCCGCCAGCCGCCGTTTTTTTCCGGCCTCCGGCAGCGATGGGCACCGGTTCCCAGAAGCATCCCGGCGCGAGTTCCGCCACGGCGTTGACCTGCCGCAGCAGCACGCCGTTGACGAAAACCAAGGCACCGCGCCGGTACGATTCGCTGGTCGGCACGGGATGCGCCGGGGCGTTGCGCCGGAACGGCCAGGGATGCGTCCAGCGCGCACCTTCCGCTTTCCAGGTGGAAGGCGACCAGCCCTCGGTTTCCGCGCCGTCGATCACCGCCTGTTCACGCTCGGCAGCTTCGATGACTAGCGGCGCGTCGGTGTCCGGCTTGCCGTCAGGCGGCGCAGGGATTATCCCCGTTTCCCGGTAGGTCCCCGCAGCCAGCACGATCTTGACGCCCACGTTGGCATCCTTCGCCTTCGCGGCAGTCTGGCAAGCATAGTTGAACGTGGCAAACGGCAAGTCCGCCAGACCGTGTTTGTCGTCATCCGCTGCCTCGGTGTGGGCAGGATCGACGTAAAGGATTTGCGTGACCCGGCTTTCGTCCACGTTCGCCCCGGTCGCCGTGATGGGCAGCGTTGCCGTCACGTCCCGGCCCGCCAGCAGCAGGACCGCGAGAAGGGCCAGCCTCGTGACGCTGGCTCTGCTTCCCGGGCCGAAATTCATACAAAAAGTTTCAGGCCAACACGCTGCGATACCCTTCCGGGTCAATCTCCACCGTGCGGTAGCCCACAGCCAGCAAACCCCCGCGCAAAATCTCCTCGTTGCCCGCGAGCCTCGCGGCCATCTCTGCCGGGGCGATGAGGACACGCGCCCGGGGCAGCGGTCCATCCCCGTCGAGGTGATGCCGCACGCGAAACACCTTGAACCCCAGGCTGCGCACGAACGCTTCGCCCGCCTCGATCATTCCCAACGCTTCCACGCTGACCGGCGTGCCGTGCGGAATCCGCGAACTCAGGCACGGCTGCGCGGGCGCGTCGGCGGTCGGCAGGTTCAATTCCCTGGATAGAGCGCGGATTTCTACCTTGGTCAGCCCGGCTTCCTTGAGCGGCGCGACCACCGCAAACTCCTGTGCCGCCCGCAAGCCCGGGCGCACCTGCCGCGCATCGTCTGCATTCTCGCCGTAAGCGATGGCGGCAAAACCCCGTTCACGCGCCATCTGGTCGAGACGGTTAAAAAGCTCGGCCTTGCAGAAGTAGCAGCGGTTGATCGGGTTGCTGGCATAGTCCGCGTTGGCCAGTTCTTCAGTTCGCACAATCTCTACCCGCGCGCCAATGTTTTCCGCCAGAGCCAGCGCGTCCGCCAACGCTCGGCGTGGCAGGCTCGGGCTATCCGCAATCGCGCCGGTGACCCGGTCGCCCAACACCCCGTGCGCGGTAGCCAGCAAGAACGCGCTATCGACGCCGCCCGAGTAGGCGATCAACAACGGCTGATGCTGCCGCAGAATAGCGTGGAGGGATTCGACTTTCGTCTGCATCGCGGTCGGGAAAGATCAGAGCAACAATCGCCGGAACAGTTCGTCGAGGGGCAACTGCAACCCGATGTAAAATTCGCCGAATTCCGCGTACTCCGCACTCACCGGGTCGAAGCGCATCTCGTACACGATGCCCTTCACGTCGTGCGTGTCGTGGGCGAAAAGGGTCACGAACCACTCGGTGTCATCCAACCCAGTGGAACCCGTGATGAGCTGGCGAATTTTCCCGGCCCACTGCCGCCCGATGCGCGCGTGTCCCTGCATGAGCTCCTTGCGCTCGGCGTGGTTCATCCGGTACCAATTCTGTTTCTCGGCCCGGCGTTTGCCCATGCTGTAGAAACAGAGGACGGGCCGGTTGCCGAGCTTGGGATAAAGCCGGTCCTTGCCGTACTTGTCCATCCGGGCGCGGAAATCCTCCAGCCCCGCGGCAAACTCCGGCGTCCCGGCGGTGAGGCCCTTCTCTTTTTTCAGGGTTTCGGCGATGTAGTCGGCCTCGCTGGTCGTGTATTCACTGCGCTCGGTCATCGACAGGTAACTGTAGACGGGCGTCAGCACGTCCGGGCCGAGCGACAGGTTGAGCCGTTTCTCAAAGGCATTGGCGGTCTGCAAATCCGGCGTCAACAGCATGAACCCGAGGTCTGCCTTGGGGGTGACGACACTGAAGGCCAGCAGTTGCGTGGCATCGTTGGCGCGGATCTCCTGGATGAGCAGCGACAGGTTGGTTTTCGCCTGCCGCTGTTCGTCGGGACCCAGGAGTTGCCACTGGCCGTACTCGACGCGGTAGAAAAGGTGCAGGACGTGCCAGCCTT
>CAXSED010000187.1:2881-5918 GCA_964236475.1 uncultured Chthoniobacterales bacterium | reverse complement strand
AACAACATCTTCTCGCCTTCGAGCGGCAAGCCGATCACCACCCCGTCGCAGGACATCACGCTGGGCTGCTACTACATCACGCAGAACCCGCGCGTCGTCGGCGGCCTAAAACCTGACCCGAACCAGCGCCTGCCGCTGTTCGCCGAACCGGCGGAAGTCGATTTCGCCGTCAACGAGGGTTCCGTCAAGACGCATGACCGCATCCGATTCAAGAACCCGGATTTTGGTCAGAAGACGCTCTTTGGCGACCCCGAAAAGAAGATCATCGAGACCACGGCGGGCCGTGTGCGTTTTAACCAGATCTGGCCGCAGGGCATGGGCTTCTTCAACAAAGTCGCCAGCAAGAAGCAGCTCTCGGACATCATCCTGAAGACCTACCAACTCTCCGGCCAGGACGGCACGGTCGAGACCTTGGACAAGCTCAAGGACCTCGGGTTCACCGAGGCCACCCGCGCGGGCATTTCCATCGGCATCTTCGACATGATTATCCCGGTCGAGAAGAAGGTCGAACTGGAACGCGCCTACAAGCAAATCGCCGAGGTCGAGAAGCAGCGCAAAAAAGGCATCATCACCGATGGTGAGCGCTACAACAAGATCGTTGACATCTGGACCCACGCCGGTGAGGAAATCTCCAACGTGCTCTTCCGCACCCTCGAACACAACGAGGGCCGCAAGGAGGTCAACCCGGTGTTCATGGCGGTCGATTCCGGCGCGCGTGGCAACCGTCAGCAGCTCAAGCAGCTCTCCGGTATGCGCGGTTTAATGGCCAAGCCCTCGGGCGAAATCATCGAACAGCCCATCACGTCGAACTTCCGCGAAGGTCTGACCGTGTTGGAATATTTCATCTCGACCCACGGCGCGCGCAAAGGTCTGGCCGACACTGCCCTCAAGACGGCGGATTCAGGCTACCTTACGCACAAGCTGGTCGATGCCTCGCAGAACGTCATTATCACCGACGACGATTGTGGCACGGCCAACGGCATCGTGGTCAAGTCGATCTACGAGGGCGACGAAGAAGTGGTTGACCTGAGCACGCGCATCGCGGGCCGGGTAAGCTGCGAATCCGTGGTCGATCCCGTCACCAAGACCACGCTCATCAAGGTGGGCGACCTCATCGACGAAATCCCGGCGGCGGCAGTCGTCAAGCTGGGTGTCGAGCAACTCAAGATCCGCTCGGTGCTCACCTGCGAAAGCCTGCGCGGCGTGTGCTCGAAGTGCTATGGCCGCAACATGGCCACCGGCAAGATGGTCAAGCTCGGCGAAGCGGTGGGTATCATCGCGGCGCAGAGCATCGGCGAGCCGGGCACCCAGTTGACGATGCGTACCTTCCACGTCGGCGGTACGGCTAGCCAGACGTTTAAGCAGCCGATCATCAAGGTGAAGAACGACGGCGAGGTCCGCTTCCACGACTTCCGCTCTGTGCAGTCGCTCGAAGGCTCGTTCATCGTGCTGACCAAGAACGGCGCAGTATCCATCAACGGCCCCGATGGCCGCGAATTGGAACGCTACAACATGGTCATCGGTTCGGTGATCGCGTTTGGCGAAGGCGCGCAGGTCAAGAAGGGCGATACCCTCGCCCAGTGGGACCCGTACAACGTGCCGATCCTCACGGAGAAGTCCGGCAAGGTGGAGTTCCGCGACATGATCGCGGGAGTCACCATGCGCCGCGAGACCGACGAGGCCACGGGCGTCATGGGCACGGTCGTCATCGAGCACAAGGAAGACCTGCACCCGCAGATCGTCCTGCTCGGCGATAAAAACACCATCCTCGCCTCTTACTCCATCCCGGCGGGCGCCCACGTCATCGTGGACGAAGGCAAGCAGGTCCAAGCCGGTGCGCTCCTGGCCAAGACTCCGCGCAAGATCGCCAAGACCAAGGACATCACGGGCGGCTTGCCGCGCGTGGCGGAACTCTTCGAGGCCCGCCGTCCGAAGGATGCGTGCGAAATCGCCAAGATCGACGGCATCGTGGACCTGGGCGGCAGCGTGCGTGGCAAGCGTAAGCTCATCGTCAAGGACGCCATCACCGGCGCGGAAGAAGAGCACCTCATCCCGACCAACAAGCACATGGTCGTCACCAAGGGCGACTTCGTGAAGAAGGGTGCCCAGTTGACCGAAGGTTCGGTCGTGCCGCATGATCTGCTCGACATCTGCGGGCCCCAGGAACTCCAGGAGCACCTCGTCAACGAGGTGCAGGAGGTCTACCGGCTCCAGGGCGTGGAGATCAACGACAAGCACATCGAGATCATCGTTCGCCAGATGCTGCGCAAGGTGAAGATCACCGAGCCGGGCGACACCACGCTCCTCTGGGGCGATCAGGTGGACCGCTTGGACTTCGAGGCCGAAAACAAGCGCGTCCTCGAACAGGGTGCCAAGCCCGCCGAAGGCGTGCCGGTGCTGCTGGGCGTCACGAAGGCCTCGCTGGAGACCGATTCGTTCATCTCCGCCGCGTCCTTCCAAGACACGACGCGCGTGCTGACCGAAGCCGCGACCCTGGGCAAGGTGGACAACCTGCGTGGGTTCAAGGAGAACGTCATCATGGGCCACCTTATCCCGGCAGGCACGGGCTTCCCGACCCACCGTGGCGTGGAGCTGATCGAACTCGGCGAGCCGATGGGCGAACCCATCCCCGATGATGATCAGTTGGTGCCAGCGTTAGGTTGATTTCCGGCGCAAAGCTGATAAAGATAACGAAATCCGGCGTCTTGACCGACGCCGGATTTTTGTCCCCGTAAACCCAAGTTAGAAAACCACAACTTCCGAAGGCCGAAGCAAAGACCACCCACTGAAAGTCTGGAAGCTGCACGCGGAGTTTGTCCGCCCGGCTTCTGATTTCCGCCTTCCTTCTCAAAAGACAGACCTGTATGACCGAAGACACGCAGCCCACCGAACTGATGACCGAACTGCTCGAAGCAGGCGTCCACTTCGGCCATCAGACCAAGCGTTGGAATCCGAAGATGAAGCCGTTCATCTTTGAATCGCGCAACCAGATTTACATCATCAACCTGGGCGAAACCGTCAAGCAGCTCAACAGCGC
>CAXSED010000187.1:0-2781 GCA_964236475.1 uncultured Chthoniobacterales bacterium | reverse complement strand
GTCATCGCCGGTGGCGGCGAGGGTGCCAAGTCCGACCGCGACGCTATGTCGGCGGTTTCCGCTTAACAACTCGGTCACGTTAAAGGGGTCGAGTGACGGGCGGACCGCAACAGGCGGTTTGCTCCACTCGACCTTTTCGTTTCCATCTCTTTTCTTACCGAACATCCCACCCTTCTTTTCCCTCTGTTTTTATGGCCGAAATTAATTCCCAACTCGTCAAAACCCTGCGCGACAAAACCAACGCGGGCATGATGGACTGCAAACGCGCCTTGACCGAAGCCAACGGCGACCTCGAAAAAGCTGAAACGATCCTGCGCAAAAAAGGCATCACCAAAGCCGAAGGCAAAGGGGGCCGCACCGCCAAGGAAGGCGTCGTGGCTTCCTACATCCACTTGCAAGGCAAGGTGGGTGTGCTCGTCGAGGTGAACTGCGAGACGGATTTCGTCGCGCGCAACGATTCGTTCCGCGAGTTCGTCAAAGACATCACCTTGCACATCGCGGCGTCCAGCCCGCTAGTCGTCAGCCGCGAGGAAGTGCCCGCCGACAAGGTGGAAAAAGAGCGCGACATTGCCCGCAGCCAAGTCGCTGGCAAACCGGCGAATATCGTAGAGAAGATCGTCGAAGGAAAAGTCGATAAGTATTACGCTTCGGTCTGCCTGATGGAGCAGGTGTTCATCAAATCGACGGACAACCAGTTAGTCAAAGACCTAGTGAAAACGAAGATTTCCGAGCTGGGCGAGAACATCGTCATCCGCCGCTTCACCCGCTACATGGTGGGCGAGGAGATCGGCGCGGAGAAAGCGGCGGCTGCGCCGGAAGAAGCGCCTGTCGAGGAAGACGTGAAAGTTTCCTGAACCTTTGCCGCCCGCGTGGCGGCGCGGAGTTTCTAATTGGCCATCGGACCGGGTTGAGCTAACCTGTGTCCGATGGCCATTTCTTCGTTATTGGACCAACCCGCAATCCGGAAGCGCGCCTTGCGCTTCAGTGTCGAGCAGTATCACCTTTTGGGGAAGGCTGGTTTGATCTCTGAAAAGGTCGAATTGTTGGATGGCGACATCGTCGAGAAAATGTCGAAGTCGCCTTTGCATGTCTACACGACGGAGGGACTGAACTTGCTTCTCCGTGAATCAATCAGCCCCGAGTGGCTAATCCGCCAAGAATAGCCGATTACCTGCCGTCGATCCGAACCCGAACCAGATCTGGCCGTGGTACGCGGAACGCGCGCGGATTACTTCCGTGCGCATCCGGCGAATGCCGAACTCATCATTGAGGTAGCCACTTCCAGCAGCGAAATCGACGCCGAAAAAGCAGCGATTTACGCGCAAGCGAACGTCCGCGAATACTGGATCGTTTTGCCGGAAGAAAAACGTGTCGAAGTGTATACCCAGCCAGTGGGCCGGGAGTACATTTAACATCGGACTTTTGTGTTTCCCCAGGTTGCTACCTCGGAAGCATTCCCGGATTTCCGGTTGGATTTGAGGACATTTTTTCCGGGCTGAGGTCCGGGTAGTTGGGTTAAATCCGCAGTAGCAGCACCCCGGCATCCAGCGCGGTTTGCCACGCTGGGTTCGCTTGCACTGCCGCCGGTTGCAGGGGTGGTAATAGTGATATCCCCGGCTTCGGCTGCAATTCCAGCCCCCACCAGCCCACGTCGTGCCACGCACCGAATTTGTAACCGACTTCCCGGTACACGCCCACCAGTTGGAAGCCCATCGCTTCGTGGATGCCGACGCTGCCGGCGTTCGGCAGGGTAATCCCGCCGTAGGCGTTGTAAAAACCATGCAGCCGCAACAGCGCAAAGAGCGACGTGTACAACGCGCGCCCGATCCCACTCCGGCGCTGCCGCGAGTCGATGTAAACGGTCACATTCGCTGACCATTGGTAGGCAGCACGGGAGTTGTGTGTGCTCGCGTAAACGTAACCCACCACCTCGCCGTCGCGCTCGCAGACGAGCCAAGGATGCGTGGCCGTCGTCGCGGCAATCCGGGTCTGGAATTCCGCGGCGTCGGGCGGTTCCAGCTCGAACGAGATGACACTGTCGGTGACGTTGGGAGCGTAGATCGCGGCGATGGCTTCTGCGTCTGTCTGCTCCACCGGGCGGATCGTCGTATTTCCAGGCACGGGGCGGCAGCTTAACCAAAGCGACCGGGCGGGGGCGAGAAGTTTCGCAGGCTGGAGAAACGCGCGTCCGGCTTGGCGTTCCCGGGCCGGACGTGGCATGTTGGCGGGTGACGGTGCTACCCTTATTGTACGAATCCCACATGCACACGCCCCTGTGCGGGCACGCCGACGGCTTGCCGGGCGAGTATGCGGCGGTCGCGGAAAAACTCGGTTTCAAAGGGATCATCGTCACCTGTCATGCGCCGATGCCGGACGGCTACGGCCAGCACATCCGCATGGCCGTCGAGCAATTCGACGATTACGTCGAGATGGTGCAAACCGCCGCCGAACAATGGCGCGGGCGGGTGGACATCCGGCTCGGTTTGGAAAGCGAGTACGTGCCGGGCTACGAAGACTGGATCGTGGCCTTGCATCAGCGGGCGCACTTTCATCATGTACTCGGCTCGGTGCATCAGCACGCGGGCGAATACCTTCAGACACATTTTCGGGGTGACTGGTTGGACTTCCAGCGCACGTATTTCCGGCATCTGGCGGAAGCGGCGGAAACCGGTTTATACGACACGATCTCGCATCCCGATCTCGTCAAAAACCAGAACCCGGCGGAGTGGGACCGCGAGCGCGTCATGGACGACATTCGCCGGACGCTGGACCGGATCGCCC
>CAXSED010000186.1:0-6098 GCA_964236475.1 uncultured Chthoniobacterales bacterium | reverse complement strand
GCGAGGGCAGCGTCGTCGCCGCCCACATCGACCACGAGACCACGCTCAAGACGTATCTGTACGACGACGCAGGCCAGCCGTTCCTGCGCTCCGAGAACCGGGCTTACCCCGCGCAGATCATCCCGCGCGACGAGATGCAGGTGCAGGGCGTCATGGTCGGCAAACTACGGCTTTCGACCACCTCGGCGGAGAACACAAAGGATAGCGCGCCGTTTTAGCTGCGGCGTACCCAGCGGACCCGTCAGGGGACCAAGCTGCCGCTCAGGAGAACGTTGCCTTGGGCGTCGGTTAGCGAAAAGGAGATGGCGGTGGCCAACGGTGCAGGGATACCATCCTCCGCGTAGCTAAAGCGCGGCAACAGGCACAGCGCAAGGTAAAGCAGGAGGATGGGAGAATTTTACGTGAAGGAAAATGCCGCCAGTTAATTTTCCGGTGTGCTGCTCAGCAGGACGTTCCCTTGCGCATCGCTCACCGCAAACGCGGTTACCGCGAACAAATCCACCGTGGCGGGCAGCACGTTGACAACCTCAGTGCTCTTGGGTGGCCGGGGGAAATCTCCTTGGCTGGTCTTGATGTACAGATTGCCGGTTGGGCCGGTCGCCACGGGTTCGACCGCCGCGCCGTTGATCGAAAATGTCAGGGTGGTGCTGGCCGGGAGGCCCACGGCGGAAAACAGCAGGCTGCCGTTTTGAGCGAAGAGGAGATCGTCCTCGACCACGGCGCTGACCGAACCGCCTGCGGTCGGAGCCACCGTGGTCGCGGTGAGGTGCCCCTGCGCCGAATGAGTTACGGTCAGTGGCGAGGTGTCGGCCACCGCGAAGCTGGCCGTCAAACGCGAGCGTCCCTGCTCGTCCGTCACGGTGACCGTGGTGATGTCGTCCACCGACAAACCGGTGGGCAGGGCTTGCCCAAAGTAAAAATTGCCAAAGCTCGCCCGGCCCGATCTTTCACGGGTAGGCGCGTCTTCCTCCCCCGCGACATCCTCCGAAATGAGCGGGCCGGGGCGCACCCGGACCAAGCCGAGTGTCACCGGCTGAGGATTGGAGCCGATGGTCACGCTCACCTGGTACTTGCCGAGCGGCAACTGGCTAAGATTCACGGTCACCCCCTGCGAAAGGAAAGAGGGATCGGTGACCACGCCGTGGCTGATCGATGGCCCGACAAAGGTGTCCAGTTCAACGTCGCCGCCAGCGTGTTTGTAGCCCGGCACCGACGAATCAACAGGTTGCAGGCTGACGAGTCGGGTGTCACCTACGGTGAAAGGCTGTCCGCTGTACGGCAGCGCCCGCACCCCGGCGACGAGTCCTTGTGCGTTGGTCGGTGCGATGCCGGCTTTCAAGAGGGTCATTTCCAACGAGGCCAGCTTGACGTTGTCGAACAAGGTCGAGCCGGCGGCGATGCCCGTGATTTCCAAGGCGAGCGTCTGGAGGTCGCCCGCGAGAAATTGCCCTTGAGCCGTCGCGGCGGCTAGCTTGTCGGCCACGTCGTTCAATGTGACAGTCGGCGGGAAGTTGACCGCGCGGAAGATGCGACCGAGAGCTGCGGCCAGCGATTGTCTTTGCGCGTCGGTCGGCGAGGAGCCTGGCGGGATGGACGCTAGGTCGTGTGCGAAGGCCTGGACAACGCCTGGATGTTTCCCTTGGCCGGAAGCCTGTGCCGTCCGCAGGGAAGCCAAGCCCAAAATGGCGACCGCTCCAAGCGCAAGCAAAGAACGGGAGGACATTAGGAAGAGATCAGGGAAAGGCTGATCTAACGCCACCCTGCTCCCAATCCCCCATCCAGATCAAGTTTATCCGGCGGACAAGACGAAAATTCCGGGTAGGGTGCGGACCTACATACACGCATGAAACACGACAAACGCGCGCTCGTCACCGGCGGCGCGGGCCTCATCGGCTCGCACGTCACCGACCAACTCCTCCGCGAGGGCTGGACGGTCCGCATTCTCGATAATCTCGAACCGCAGACCCACCGTTTTGGCAAACCTGCGTGGATCAACGAAAAAGCGGAGTTCGTCCAGGGCGACCTCACCGACCGCGCGACGATCCGTCAGGCCATGCAGGGCATCGACGTGATCTTCCACCAGGGGGCCTACGGCGGCTACATGCCCGAAATCGCCAAGTACGTTTACGTGAACAGCTTCGGCACGGCGCAGATGCTCGAAGTGATCCGCGAGGACAACCTGCCCATCAAGAAGATCGTCGTGGCGAGTTCGCAGGCGGTTTACAGCGAAGGCGCGGCCACCTGCCCCACGCACGGACTCGTGTTCCCGGCGGTGCGCCCGGTCGCTCAGCTTCGGAAGGGCGATTGGACCGTGCATTGCCCGCAGTGCGGGGCGGACACCGTCCCTGCCCCGACGCCCGAGGAAGCACCCGTTGGCGGCGAAACCGTCTACGGCTTGACCAAGGTCGATCAGGAAAAGCTCATCCTGCTCTGGGGCAAGCAATACGGCATCCCGACCGTCGCGCTTCGCTACTCCTGCACGTTCGGCCCGCGCCAGTCCATCTTCAATCCGTACACCGGGGTTATCGCCATTTTCTGCACGCGGATTCTCAACGGCCTGCCGCCCGTGCTCTACGAGGACGGCGAGCAGACGCGCGATTTCTCGTTCGTGGAGGATATCGCCCGCGCCAACTGGCTCGCCGCCGAGCACGATGCGCTCGACGGGTTGCCGGTCAACGTGGGCAGCGGCCAGGGCGTGGCGGTGCGCGAGGTGGCCGAGCAGATCAGCGCGGCACTAAACATCCCCATCGCGCCGGAGGTCAACGGCGAATTCCGCCCCGGCGAAATGCGCCATCTCACCAGCGGCACCGCGCGCATCCGGGATGGCGTCGGCTACGCGCCGCAGACCGACTTGGCCACGGGCATCGGGCGATATTTGGAATGGATTCGCTCGCAAGGCGACGTGAAGGATTACTTCAGCGAAGCGGCGGACATCCTGCGCAACAAGGGGATCGTCCACAAGGCGGCGAAATGATAGACGAAGACAAAGAGATGAGGTGGGTTGGTAGCGACTATCGTTCCCTGAGAGAAATAACCGTCAGCGAAGTTGTGAAGGGATGATCCCTGGACAAGGATGGGTTGATATTCGACCTCGAACTTTGCAGGGAAGCCCCGGAAATCGTCTGGGCGGCAATCTTCGAGATATTACTGTGCGAGTTCACAAGTGAACAGGAAGCATTGCTCGCGGCAGGGCCATTGGAGAATTTACTTTCGTTCCACGGCGACACCTTTATTGCACGAGTTGAGCAGCAAGCTCGGGAGAATGTCCGCTTCAATCATCTGCTTGGTGGTGTGTGGCAAAATCAGATGTCACAGGAAATTTGGGACCGCGTACAAACGGCGCGCAACGAAAGGTGGTAGCGCCATTCCATTTTATTTGTTTTGAAATGTTTGCCCACGGCTTTCTGGTTGCCCATCCGTCTTCTCCACGTTACACTGTGCACATGATTCGAACCGTTGAAGCCGTCGTTGACGAAAGCGGCAGCGTCCGGTTGCTCCAACCCGTTGAAATCTCCGGCAATCATCGCGCACTCGTCACCATTTTGGACGAACAGCCAATGCCCGGCACCCACGAAACTGCTTTGTTGAGCGAGTCGTCCTTGGCTCAAGACTGGAACCGCCCGGAAGAGGATGCCGCATGGTCACACCTTCAGCCGGCTCGATAATCCTGGTTTCGTTTCCTTTTTCGGACCTGAGGCAATCGAAAATCCGCCCGGCGGTTGTGCTGGCTTCGGCGGATCGTGGTGATTGGATTCTCTGCCAGATCACGAGCAATCCTTACGGCGATGCCCGGGCGATTGAGTTGACCAACGCCGATTTCGCCGTCGGCGGATTGCGTGTCGTCAGCTACGCTCGCCCGGCGAAGCTTTTCACGGCGCACGAAAGCTTGTTCGTAACGCAGGTCGGAAAGCTGCACCCGACGGCGCTTCGGAAAATTTGTGATGCGGTGATTGCTATTGTTCGGTAGTCGCCTGACCCGCTTGCTATGCTGTCCATTGTCTCCGTCGTCATCCCCTGCCTCAACGAAGAAGACCCCATCGCCAAGGTCGTGCGTGAGTGCCTGGCGACCGGCATCCCGAAGGAGGTCATCGTCGTGGACAACGGCAGCACCGACCGCACCGCCGAGCGTGCCAGGGAGGCCGGGGCGCGCGTCGTCAGCCAACCCGTGCGCGGCTACGGCCGGGCGTGCGCGGCGGGCGTTGCGGCGATTGATCCGGCGTGTGACATCGCGCTCTTTCTCGACGGCGACGGCAGCGACGTGCCCGCGCTCATGGACCAACTCATCGCCCCGGTCCGCGAGGGCAAGGCGGATTTCGTCATCGGCTCGCGGACGCGCGGTGAACGCGAACCGGGCAGCATGAACACCCAACAAATCTTCGCCGGTTATCTGGCGGGATTTCTTATGCGGATCTTGTACCGGGTGCGTTACACAGACATGTGCCCGTTCCGCGCCATCCGCCGCGACACCCTCGCCACCCTCGGCATGAAGGAGGAAACCTACGGTTGGAACTTGGAAATGCAGATGCGCACCGCGAAGAAGGGCCTGCGCATCTTGGAAATCCCGGTAGCCCACCGCTGCCGGACGGGCGGGGTATCGAAGGTGTCCGGCACGTTGCGCGGCACGTTTGTGGCTGGCTGGAAGATCGTCACCACCTTTCTGCGCATCGCCGCGCAAAAGGGATGATGGTCACAAAACGGAATGAATCTCGACGCAGAATGGCTCGAACCTGACGGACGCGGCGGCTTTGCCTCCGGCACGGTCGGCGGCGAACGCACCCGGCGTTACCACGCGCTGCTGCTCCCGGCGACGCACCCGCCCGTGGGCCGGATGGTGCTCGTCAACGGGTTGGAAGTCGCGCTGGAAACCGCCGCCGGGCGTTTCCCGCTTTCCACCCAGCGTTACCCCGGCGGGGCAGACGGACAGGACGTGATCGAGCCGCGCGGGTTCGATTTCCTCGTCGATTTTCAGAGTGACCCCTGGCCGCGCTGGACTTACCAGCTCCCCGATGGCACGCGGATCGAGCACGAAATTTTCATCCATCAGGCCACCGCTCTCACCGCGCTCGCTTGGCGTTGGGTAGACCCGCCGCGCGTGCCGGGTTTGTGTCGGCTGGAGGTGCGCCCGCTGCTTTCGGGCCGCGATTACCACGCGCTGCACCACGAAAATGCAACCTTCGCTTTTGCGCCGGTTTCCGTGGAGGAAGAAGGACGCAGCGTCCTCTGGCAACCCTACCCCGGGGTGCCCGGCGTGCGCGCCTGGAGCAGCGGCCCCTACCGGCACGATCCGCAATGGTTCCGGCGGTTTCTCTACACGCAGGAGCGCGCCCGGGGCATGGACGACCTGGAAGACCTCGCCGCGCCCGGCGTGTTCACGTTCGACCTGGGCCGCGACGGCAACCGCGCCGCGCTGCTGCTGGGCATGGCCGAGGGCACTCCCCCCGCCCTGCCCGCACCCGCGCCGGTGCCTGCCGCTGCCAACGCCGCCCGGCTGCTCCCCGCGCTGCGCGACGACGAACAACGCCGCCGGGCCGCGCTGCGTGATCCGCTGCGGCGTGCGGGCGACGCCTACCTCGTTTGCGGCGGCCGCGGCGAGACGATTGTCGCTGGGTATCCGTGGTTTACCGACTGGGGCCGGGACACTTTCATTTCCCTGCGTGGATTGTGCCTCGCCACGGGACTTTTCGAGGACGCGCGCGCGATTCTCTTACCCTGGGCTAACGCCGTTTCCGAGGGCATGCTGCCCAACCGTTTCCCCGATGGCGGCGAGGCTCCCGAATACAATTCGGTGGACGCGGCCTTGTGGTGGATCATCGGGGCGCACGATTATCTCACCCTCGCCCCGCCGCCCGCCGAGGGTGAAGGCCTGGAACGCTGGTCGCGCGACCAGCTTCAACTCCTCGCCACGAGCGATGCAATCCTCTCCGGCTACGCCGACGGCACGCGCCACGGCATCCGGCTCGACCCCGGCGACGGTCTGCTTTTCTCCGGGCTCGGCGCGCCGGACGTGGCGCTCACCTGGATGGATGCTCGCGTGGACGGGCGGCCCATCACCCCGCGCGCGGGCAAGGCCGTGGAAATCCAGGCGCTCTGGCTCAACG
>CAXSED010000185.1:0-6106 GCA_964236475.1 uncultured Chthoniobacterales bacterium | reverse complement strand
ACATCGCCCCGGAAAAGCTCAACAACGAGCCGGAGGATTTCCGCAGCGACATCTATAGCCTGGGCGGCACGCTGTTTCATGCCGTCGCCGGACGCCCGCCCTTCGAGGCCGAAACCGCCTCGCTCGTCGCCCTGAAACATCTCAAGAGCCGTGCCGTGAGCCTGCAAGCGTTTGCGCCCGACGTGTCCGGCGAGACGGCGTACGTCATCAACCGGATGCTCCACAAGGACCCAAACCAGCGGTACAGTTCCTACGGCGAGCTGAACGACCATTTCCGCTACGCCATCGACCAGCTCAACGCCAACGTCGGCAAGCCCCGGGCCACCCGGCAACGGGTCATCGTCGAAAGCCAGAACAACGTCGCGGGCATTCTAACCCTGATCCTGCTCCTGTTGATCGTGGCCGCCGGGGTGGCGGCCATCGTTTTCCGGGACCGGCTGTTCGGCGACGGCTCCCGCCCGGCCACGCGGGCAGCCAGCACCGTCAACGCGCAGGCCGCCACGGCGGATACCAGGGTCACGCCCAACGCCGCCTACGAGGCCGCCCGTCACCAGATCGTCGAGGAAAAATACGCCGACGCGCGGGAAAGCTTCCGCGTGCTGCTCCAGCAGACGAACCTGTCCCGCCCGCTCGCCGACTGGGCGCGTTTGCACCTGGGTCTGGCCGAGTTGCTAAGCCACCAACCGACGAACTCGCGCGCCACGTTTGCCGCGTTGCAGCAAGCCGGGATGTATTCCACCGCAGCCAACCAGCGCGACGAGGCAAATTTTTTCGTCGAAACCGGGCGCATCCTCGCCGACAACCTGCCAATCCCGGCCAGCGTCATCAAAAGCTGGAACCCCAACACCTTTGAGGCCATGACGCTGCTGCTCTTCGGACAGAAGGACTGGGAACGCGGGGATTACCCGGACGCCAACGCGTTTTTCAAGGCGTTCCTTGACGGGAAGCCGGGCGATCCCTTCCAGTGGATCGCCGATTACGGTCCCGTCGCCCGCAAGGCCATGCATGATTACGCGCTCTACGCGCCGTTGCGCGACCGGCTCAAGACGGTCAAAGAGGTTGACCGCGAAGATTTGCGCGCCGAATTCGCCAAGATGCGCGAGCAACTCCAGACGACCGGCAAAATGGTCGAAACGTTCTTTGCCGACGAGACCGAGCTGGGCCGCGACAAGACTCCGGCTATCGTTGCCAAAAGCACCGCGGCTCCCTCGGCTACCCCCGCCGACAGCGTGCCGCCCGCCGCGCCCGTCCCGGTGGTCGCCCCGCTGTCCGTGCCGCCCACGATGGCGACCACCAAGGAGCACGACGCCGAGACCATTCGTTGGCAAACGGCGCGGGAGAGTTACCAGCAGATGGTCGCTCTGGGCCGGTTCGACGAAGCGCAGTTTGTGCTCGATCACGTCCAGTTGACCGACCCCGATTATCTGCGCGCCCGCGACCTGACGCTCTCCCGCGCCCGGCATCTGGTGGCGTTCAAGAAAACGATCCTCAACGATCTCAACCTGCCCGGCGGTTACCCGCAGCCCGTCACCAGCCGACGCGGCACGACCTATCCACGGGGCATCCTGAGCGCCGCGCCCGACATGCTCCAGGCCGGGACCCCCTACGGCACCATCGGCGTGCCCTGGACGGACTTCGCCCCGGGGGCTTTCCTGACCATCGCCAACTATTACGCCGACGCCACCCGCGACCCCAAGCAGGCCGCAGAACGTCGCTGGCTGGAAGCGATGTACGCGCTGGAGAATGGACGCGCCGCCGAGGGGAAGGCGCTCGCCGCCCGGGCCGCCCGCGATTTGCCGCAGCACCAGAAAGACCTCGCGCAGTTCAACGCGGTCACCGGCACGGGGAGTCCCGCGTCGAACCCACCCTGAGCCTTCCCGGCCACCCGCCGGTCTCCGGTTGATCCGACGCCGAGGAACTTACCCTAAGCAGGCTTGGCTTGGCACTTGCTTTATGAGAGGACAGGAAAATGTTGCCTGCTTCGCCACCGCTTGGAAATATGCTGGTCCCCGCCCGCAGGTTGCGCTGGCCATCGGGGGCAGTCGTGGCGATATTCGATGCGACCATGCTGGAAATCACCGTGCCGCCCGCTGCCTCCGGCCATCGCCTCGACCGTTTCCTGGCCGACGCGCTCGCGCACCTCTCGCGCTCGCGCGTGCAGGCGCTGATCCGTGACGGCCATGTGCTGCTTAACCAGCGGCCCGCCGGAAAGCCTTCCGAATCGCTGCGCGCGGCGGATATCGTCTCCTGGGAGGAACCGCCCGTCGTCGATACCGCCGTGGTCGCCGAGACCCTAGATCTCTCGATTCTGCATGAGGACGACGACTTGATCGTGCTGGATAAAGCCGCCGGGATGGTCACGCACCCGGCCCCGGGGCACGATGCGGGCACGCTCGTCAACGCGTTGTTGGCGCATTGCCCGACGCTTTCGGGCATCGGCGGCGAGCGGCGTCCGGGCATCGTCCACCGGCTCGACAAAGACACGAGCGGCTGCCTCGTCGTGGCCAAGAATGACCTCGCCCACCGTGCGCTCAGCGCGCAGTTCGCCGACCGCTCGACGGTTAAACGTTACCTCGCGTTGGTTCGTGGCGTGCCGCGTCCGTCGGTCGGCACGATTGACAAACCCGTCGGACGCCATCCCGTTCACCGCAAGCGCATGGCGGTCGTCGCGCCACCGCATGGCCGCGAGGCCCGCACGGACTACCGTGTACGCCGCGAACTGCCCGCCATTGGCGCGTCCTTGGTCGAGTGCCGCCTGCATTCCGGGCGGACTCACCAGATTCGCGTCCACATGAAACATCTGGGCTACCCGATCCTCGGTGACACGCTTTACGGCGGACCCGGCTCGGCCCCGCGCCCGATGCTGCACGCCTGGACGCTCGGGTTCCTGCACCCGCGCACCGGCCTGCCGATGGAATTCCGCGCCCCGGTCCCGGCGGATTTTCTCGCCTACGGTTTTGATCCCGTCGAGCCATGAGTCCATTCAACCAGGCGCTTGATTTCGTGTTGCGGGAACTGGACCGTCGCCAGCAAGGCGGTTATGATGATTGGCGTGCCACCGTGGCCTCCGTGGATCGTCTGCTCGCGGCCCGTCCCCAAGGGGCTGCCCTCGTTGATCCTGACCCGGAACCCCTGATTGCTCCCATGCCCAAGAAGCCCGCCGCGCCGCCGGATGTCCCGTCTCTCTTCGGCGAAGAGACCTTGCCGCCCGTGAAATCCGCCCGGTCCGGGAAAGCCGCCGCCGGTTCGACGCCCGGCGTCTACGAGCCGGTCACCGATCCGTCGCAGTCCAAGGAACAACGTCTGGCCCAACTGCGTGGCTGCCCGGAGCGGCTGCCATGCGCCCAATGTCCCTACGGGCAGGGACCGGACAACAGGCACATCGTTTTCGGCGTGGGCAACGTGAACACGGAAATCATCTTCGTCGGCGAGGCCCCGGGCGCGGATGAAGATGTCAAAGGCGAGCCGTTCGTCGGGCGTGCCGGGCAACTCCTGACCAAGATCATTAACACGATGGGCTACCAGCGCGAGGACATCTACCTGGCGAATGTCCTCAAGTGCCGCCCGGACACACCTGGCCAGTCATTCGGCAACCGCCCGCCCACCCCGGCGGAAATGCACAGTTGCCGCCCGTGCCTGTTCGAGCAGATCGACATCATCCAGCCCAAGGCCATCGTTGCCCTCGGGGCGACTGCCATGAAGGGATTGCTCGACCTGGATGCCCCGATGCGCGACCTGCGCGGACGGTTCCATGATTACAAGGGTATCCCGGTGATGGCCACCTATCATCCCTCGTATCTGCTGCGCAACCAACTGCCAGCGGAGAAGCGAAAAGTTTGGGAGGATTTGCTGCTCGTCAAGGAACGGCTCGGCCATGAAATTACCGAGCGGGACCGCAATTATTTCTTGAGCAAAGACTGAGTTTTTCCGCGCGCCCCTGCGAACCGTTCCCATGCCTGACACCGCTCCTTTGCCGTTCCAGACCCGCCGCCTGCCCCCGGGGGTCGCGCCGCTGGACGGCGGTCGGCGCGGCGGCGCCGGGCGCGAAACCAACCGTCCCGGCGCGACCGTTCTCCCCAACCATGCTCACGGCGCGTCGAACCCGCCGCCCGATCTGTCCATGCCCGCCACGGCCTCCGCTCCGGTCAACCGCGAGGCCGCCGTCCTATTGGAACACCGCCGGCTGCGCCGCCAGTTGGAAGCCGCGTTGCGGGATCAACTCCTGACCGGCACGACCTCCACGGAAGACACCATCGTCTGCCAACTCTGCGAACTGCTCTGGGCCGACCATGCCTGCCTGTGGATGCTGCCCACCCAGCCCGACGAAGCGCACGACTGGAGCCGCCAGACCATCGTTTCCGAAGCGGTCGCGGAGTATTACCCGCTCGTCGGGTACACCACGAACACGCCGACGCCGGAATGGTCGGGGTACTGCTTGGAGCCATCATTGCAAGCCGAGGGGGCGGTGCCTTATTCCGCTGTGCCGTTCAACGCGCCCAAAGAGGGTGACCCGGATTCCACCGCTTATTCGCGCTACCTGACGATCACTTTCCGTGGACGCCCCGGGCATAGCTGGCTGCTGCTGCTCGAACGCTACGGCGCGTCGGCCAATCCGGCGACCCCGTGGACGGACTTCGACCGCGAACTGCTCGACGACACCGCGCCGATTTTGGCGATGGCGCTGGAAAACAATTTGCTCAGCGCGCAGAGCGCCGAGCGGGCCAGTTACCTGACCAACATGCTCAATTCGCTGGACGTGGCGGTGATGGTCATCGAGCAGCCAGCCGCGCCCGTGCCGGCGGTGGTCTCGCTGGTCAACCGTTCGTTCTGCGAGTTGTTCGGGCTGGAGCACGCGCAGGTCGAGGCGCACAGCTACCTGCAATTCATGGAACTAATGCGCCCGATCCTGCCGGATTGGGAGGCGCAGCTGACCATCATTGAAGACCTGCTCGCTGACCCGAACGCCGAGCGTATCGACGAGATCACGCTGTTGGCGACGACGCCTGACTCCACGCCGACGCACCTGCACCGTTTTGCCACGCCCGCGCGCGACGCCCACGGCAACATCTTCGGGCGGATGTTTTTCTTCCGCGATATCACGTACGACAAGGAGGTCGAACGCCAGTTGGTCCATTCGCAGAAGATGGACAGCATCGGCACCCTGGCGGGCGGCGTGGCGCACGATTTCAATAACCTGCTGACGACCATCCTGGGCTACACCGAACTGCTCAAGCGCGAGCTGAAGGGCAGCGAATCGGCGACGATGAAGCTCATGCAGATCGAGAAGAGTTCCAACCGGGCCGCCGAACTCACCGGACAACTCCTGGCCTTCAGTCGGCGGCACCCGACGGTGCTGCACGTTTTCAACCTGAACGATCTGGTGGTTGAGACGATGGACATGATCCGCTCGACGGTTCCGGCGTCCATCGACGTGCGGTTCCAACCGGCGGAAGGGGTGCCCAACATCGAGGCGGATTCCACGCAGATTCAGCAAATTTTGATCAACCTGATCCTCAACGCCCGGGATGCGCTGGGAGGCGCCGGTCACATCGTGATTTCCACCCGGATCGGTTCGGACACCCAGGCGCTCACCGGCGGGGCGACCTCCGAAACGCCGTACGCGATCCTGGAGGTAGAGGACAACGGCGTCGGGATTCCCCGGGACGTGCTGCATCGGATTTTCGAGCCGTTCTACACGACTAAGGAAGTCGGCAAAGGCACGGGTCTCGGGCTGGCGATGGTGTACGGCATCATCAAGAAGCACAACGGGTTTATCGAGGTGACGAGCGCGCTGGGCGAGGGAACGAAATTCTCGGCGTTTTTGCCGGTGACGGCCAAGAACTCCGGGGACGACGAGGAAATCAGCCGTGCCAGCGTGCGTGAACTGCGCCAGCGCGAACTGGTGGTGATGGTAGTGGACGACGAACCGGATTTGCGGAATTTCTGCGTGACGGCTCTGGGCGAGGTGGCGACGGAAATCCTGACGGCGGCGAACGGGGTCGAGGCGCTCGAACAGTTCGAGAAGGCCAACCGCAAGGTGGACCTCGTGCTGATGGATCTGACGATGCCCAAAATGAGCGGCCCGGAATGTTTCCAGCGGTTGCGG
>CAXSED010000184.1:0-6246 GCA_964236475.1 uncultured Chthoniobacterales bacterium | reverse complement strand
GCGCGCATCTTCCTGCCGGGCGTCGAGACCGACCTCTACCAGCGCAAGCTCGACACCTGGGGCCGCCAGCTCCGCCGCCTGATCGAGAGCGCCATTTCCACCCGCGAGCGGGTCTCCATCCTCACGCACTACCTCGCCAACGACCTCGGCTTTCGCGGCAACTCCGAGCAGTATTACGACGTTCACAATTCGCTGCTGCCGAGTTTGATCGACTCCAAGCTGGGTATCCCGATTTCGCTCGCGCTGCTCTACATCGCGGTGGCGGGCCGCGCGGGCATCAAGATCGAGGGCATCAACCTCCCCGGTCATTTCATCGTGCGCCACGGCGAGGTGTTCTTCGACCCGTTTCACCGGGGCAAGATCCTCATGCAGTCGGATTGCGAGTCGATCCTGCGCAAGCAGAAGCTGACCTTTCAGCCTTCCTACCTGGAACCGGCGACCGGGCGCATGATCCTCATCCGGGTGCTGGCGAACCTGCTCTACATTTTTCAGGACAACGGCGACGAGGAGCAGCGTGAGCGTATATCCAACTGGCTCAAGGCTTTGGAACGAAAATAGTTCGCAGGCCATCTGGCCTCCTGCAAGATTTTGTGCCACAGCGGCGAACTAAACTGGGTTCGCCCTCCCGGCGGTTGAAGCCGTGCCGCCATGATGCGACGAATGAGAGGCACTCCCTCTCTTCATGCACGTCGAAGTCATCAACACCGGCACGGAAATCCTGCTCGGCAACGTCACCAACACCCACCTGACCTTTCTCGGCCAGGAACTCTTCCCGCTCGGCCTGCGCATCGACCGCCAGGTCTGCGTCCCCGACGGCCCGGCTATCCGCGACGCGCTGCTCGACGCCTTTCCCCGCGCGGACCTCGTCCTCGTCACCGGCGGCCTCGGTCCGACGAGCGACGACCTCACCCGCGACCTTGCCGCCGAATTGCTCGGACGCCCCCTGGTCCATGACCCCGAGATCGAAGGCCGCCTCCGCGCCTTCTTCCGCCGGATTAACCGGCCCTACCAGGACTCCATTTCCCGGCAGGCGCAGGTTCCCACCGGCGCGACCGTCATCCCCAACGACTTCGGTACCGCCCCCGGCCTCTACCTGCCGCCCGGCCTGCTCCCCGCCGATCCGGCCCGCCGGTCACCGCACATCTTCATCCTGCCCGGCCCGCCGCGCGAACTGCGCCCGATGTTCACGAACCATGTCGCGCCAGCCATCGCTCGGCTGCTGCCCGCCCCCGAGGGGCCGCGCACGTTCTGCCGCATCTACCGGCTCATCGGCATCGGCGAGAGCCAAGTCGAGGCCATGGTCGGCGCGGAACTCGCACGCCTGCCCGGCCTGGAAATCGGCTACTGCGCGCGGCTGGGAGAAGTGGACCTGCGCTGCATCGGCACGCCCGATCTGCTCGACCGTGCCGAGGCGATCATCCTGCCTGCCTTGCAAACCTCCCTCCTTTCGAGCGACGGCAAATCCATCGAGGAAGTCTTGATCAGCCGCCTGCGCGCCAACGGCAAGACGCTTGCCGTGGCCGAGAGTTGCACGGGCGGACTCCTCGCCCACCGGCTGACCAACGTGCCGGGGGCGAGCGCGGTCTTCGTTGCGGGATTGACCACCTACGCGTCCCGCGCCAAGACCACGCTCCTGAACGTGAGCGAGACCTTGCTCGCCCAACACGGGGCGGTCAGCGCGCCGGTGGCCGCGGCGATGGCCGCCGGTGCGCGGGCGGCGACGGGTGCGGACTACGCCCTGTCCACCACGGGCGAGGCCGGACCCGACCCCAGCGGCGAGGGCAAACCAGTCGGCACGCTCTTCGTCGCGCTGGCCGATGGTTCCGGCGTGGAGCCGACCGTGGAGGAACATTTCTTCCCTACCGACCGCGCCGCCTTCAAGCAGCGCGCCTCGCAGATGGCGCTGGACCTCCTACGCCGCCGAACCGCTTAACGGTTCTATTCCTCCACCCGCACCACGGTCCCGACCTTGACGCGGTCGTAGATCAGCGGGGCGATGGCCGAGGGCAGCCGCACGCAGCCGTGGCTGGCCGCGTATCCCGGCAGGATGCCGATGTGCATGCCCACGCCGGTGTTGGTCAGCCGCATGAACCAGCGCATCGGCGCGCCCTCGAAGTGCGTGCCGCTGGGCGCGGTGTCAATCTTCTCGCTCACACCGCTGCGCACGATCCGGCCCGTCTTGTCCACGAAGTTGCCGTAGATGTTGGAAAAATGGGCTGGTTCTTTGACCAGGATCGGAAACGTCCCGGTCGGCGTCGTGTGTCCGACCTTGCCGCTGGAAACCGGCGAGTCGATGACCACGTCGTTGCCGTAGAGCAGAAAAACGCGCTGTCTGGACAGGGAAACGACCATGTGAACGTTCGGCGGCGGAGTCACCAATGCCAGCAGGGGCTGCGAGACCTTCGGGCCTTCCTGCTGTGGGATGGCTTGCACCACGGGCCGCTGCGGCGCGCGGAACAAAAAGAAGCCGTGCGGCTGCGGGGTCGGCGTCGCCGTGACGAGCGGGGTCAACTGCGCCCGGGCTATCCCTCCCGGTCCGGCGAGCAACGCCACCGCCGCCAGCACGGCGAACCGGCGCGTCGAAAAGTGGAGCGGGCGGCGGGACCGGGCGAAGGCTGTCATGGATGGAAGGATGGACTTGTGCTCTGCAAAGGTGCAATGATAGTGAGTCGGGCGGCGATAATCAACCCCCCGTGCTTCCCATGCGTTCACGCTTCTTTCGCCGTGCCGTTCTTGTCGTGTGGACGTTGCTGCTCTGCGGCTTGGCGCACGCCGACATTCAAAATCCCGGGCGTTCGAGTTTCCCGGGCGAGCGCAACGTCAATCGGCAGGGCGAGAAACCGCCCAACGCCCTGGCCGTGACGGCGAGCGTGGTGCAGGGCGGCACGGTGTCCATCGTGTTGCGCGCCCGGGGACACGCCGGAGAGATGGTCGATTTCCTGCTCCGCACGCCGCCCGAGCACGGCACGCTCGATGTCGCGCCGCACCAGCTCACGCTCAACAGCGCGTCGGTCACCTACACCCCCCGGCCCGGCGACGACGCGCTGGCGGACTCGTTCACCTACGCCGTGCAGACGCGCACCAGCGCGGTGTCCGCCGAGGAGCGCGTGACGATCCACATCCAGGACGCGCCGCCGGTGCTGGCGTTCGTGCCGTCGGAGCTGGACTTCGGCGCGGTCAAGGCGGGCGAGAGCACCCGGGTGGAGGTCACGCTGACCAACCAGGGCGGCAGCGAGGCCGTGGGCCGGGTAGACCCGCCCGCGCCCTGGGTGGTGGACGGCCCCGCGTCCTACCACCTGCGGCGCGGCGCGAGCCAGACGTTCGCGCTCGTCTTTCAGCCCACGGGCGAGCACGCGTATGCCGACGCACTGCATTTTCGTTACGAGATCGGCGGCGGGGTGCGCCTCGTCGGCACGGGTCTTGCAGGGCCGAATCAGCCGGTGGTCGGCGGCACGGAAGCCGCGCTGGCTGGGCATCCGTTGTCCCCCCGCACCGCGCCCGGGGTGAACGACACGGCCTCCCTGCCGCCAGCCGTCGCCGACGTTTCCCGGCCCGGGCATGCGCCGGGTGCGCCGGTCCCGCTGGCCACCCCTGCTGCCAACAGCCTGGAACCGGCGATTCAGGGCGGTGGCGGGTTGTCCATGCCGTCTGCGATCAATCCGCTCGGGGCCGATCTCGATGACCACGGAGTCACGGGCTTCAGTGTCACCGGGCATGGCCGGACCACGCTCGATCTGAGTTGGCGCATGCCCAATCCGCCGCCGAAGAGTTATCGCGTCGAGTTGCGTTACCTCTCGCTCGACCCGGACGACCGGCTCGTCGTCGAGTGGCGGCCCTACGCCCAGGTGGATTTCGAGACGGCGCACGGTTTCGTGAATGCCCGGGTGTCCGGTTTGTCTCCAGCGAGTGAGGCCTGCGTGCGGATCGTGGCGGTGGACGCCGCCGGGCGGCTGGCCGCTCCCTCGCCGTTGCTGGTGATGCACACGCTCCCGCCCTCGACCTGGTGGCGGCCCACGCCGCTGAAAGTGCTTTTTGCGCTGCTGCTGTTGTGCGGCGGCCTGGCCCTGCGCCACCGCTGGGAGGTCAACCAGATCCTGGGCGAAATCAACGAATCCCGCCGCCGCACCGTGGCCTGACCGCGTATCACTTCAATTCGCCGGCAGCGGATCGTCGTAGCTGACCGGCACCACCGGCGGCACCGGCGCGGGGCGCAATTTCCTGGGCCGTGGCGCCATGCGGTCGCCCGGCTGGCGCGGGCGCGGCAGCACCGGGGCGGGCGGCAACTCGTCGTCGGCGCGCAGCACCAGGCACGCGAATTCCCGGCTGCTTTCCCGGCCCAGCCCCTCGGGCAAAACGAGCGCCACCTCGGCGAAGTGCCCCTGGTGAATGCCCGAGGAAATCAGCGCGGGTTTGCCCACGGCCATCGCCCGGGCGCTGGCATCGTGCCCGAAAAGTTCCCACGCGTCGGCTCGCGCCAGGTTGTGCAGGAGACCTTCGCGGGTGAGCCGGGCGCGCTCGCCGGTGAGGCCGTTGCGCGCGAACGCCCGGGCGATCACGGCTTCGGGGGCCACGTCCCGCCGCCGGGCGACGTGCAGCCAGCCGAGCGCCGGGCCGAGTTGCGCGCGAAACGTTTCTTCCGGCAGCGTTTCCAACCGCTGCGGGTCGGTCAGTGTCCCGAGCGCGCTCGCCGCCGCGTCGACCACCGGATCAGCGGCGCGGGCGGTCGCGGCCCAGCCGCCGAGCAGCAGGGCGAGTCCCAACGCGCCGAGGCAGGGTCCCAAATTAGTTCGCAGGCGTGGCACGTTTTTCGCGCGCCAAGGCTGACACAGGCGTATAATCATCCCAAAATAGTATAATAAACATCGACCCGGTACCGGGGCGTGTCGATATCGGGCGGGCTTTAAGGGGGTGGCAGGGTCACGTTGATGTATCGTCGCACCTCGAACCCCTCTGCTTGCAGCACGATCCCGGCCAACCGGAAATCGTCCTCGAACGGCGGGAAAAAAGTGTCGCCCTCCGGTTCCTGATCCACCAGCGACAAATACAACTCCGTGCAACGCGTCAGGGTCTGCGCGTAGATCTCCGCCCCGCCCGCGACCCAGACCTCGCGCGGCGCATAGGCCTCGGGCCGGAACACCGCGAGGTCGGGGACCGTTTCCACGTCGAGGCTGTCCGTCACGATGGCACCGCGCGTGGCGATCAACGTCAGCCGTCCCGGCAACGGACGACCGATGGAGTCAAAGGTCTTGCGCCCCATGAGCAGCGCGCCGCCCATGGTCGCCCGTTTGAACCAGCGAAAATCCTCCGGTAGATGCCAGGGCATTTTCCCCTGGAACCCGATGACCCGGTTGCGGGCCATGGCGACGATGGCTTTCATCAAGACGAGATGGAAAGCAGTTCGTTGGCCTCAGTGCCAAACGCGTAAAAGCGAGTAGACGAACAGTGCCATGACAACTGCCGCCACGGAGATTGCTATCCGGTAGATTCGTCCGGTGGCGAGTTGGTTCTTGAGCGCTATTTGCTGGCTGGCGACCGCCTGCCGTTGGTTGTCGAACGATTGCTGCTGGATCGCCAAAACTTGTTCCTGTGTTTCCAACAGCTTTTGGAGGGTGGCCAGGATTTGTTCCTCGTTGTTCATTTTAAACGTGGCTTGCAGCTGATGATTTACGTGGCAACGGCGATAGGCGCCTGCTCGATGCTGGCCATGAGAAGAACGGACAGAAAATGGGTGCGTCCGTCTGACTCCTCAATGATGACCTGCGGAACTTCGGTGGAGGAGGCCAGCACAAAGTCTGGATGCGCGACGGGATACTCACTTCCATCAGCCATGCGGATGATGAACGGTTGAAATGGCGTAGCACGCAAGAGGGCGCGGATTCGGGCTTTCATGCTCGGAAATATAGAGCACGCCAGCGCCAGCGTCTACGGGCTAGACCGCAATCGGGGCTTTGATGCCCGGATGCGGGTCGTAGCCGACCACCTCGAAATCCTCGAACCGGAACCCGTCGATGTCCCGTACCGCCGGGTTGATCCGTAGGGTCGGCAGCGGACGCGGCTCGCGGCTGAGTTGGAGACGCGCCTGTTCGACGTGGTTATCGTAAAGATGCAGGTCGCCGAACGTATGCACGAACTCTCCCGGCTTCAGCCCACATACCTGCGCCACCATGCACGTCAGCAGCGCATACGACGCAATGTTGAACGGCACGCCCAGGAACAGGTCGGCGCTGCGCTGGTAAAGCTGGCAAC
>CAXSED010000183.1:0-6325 GCA_964236475.1 uncultured Chthoniobacterales bacterium | reverse complement strand
TGGTGCTCACCCCGCAACTCCTGCCCGACGCGCCGAGCTTCAACGTCATCGGCGACCTCAAAGGCAGCGAACATCCCGAGCAGGTCGTCATCGTTTCCGGCCATCTGGACTCGTGGGACCTGGGCACCGGGGCCATCGACGACGGGGCGGGCGTCGCCGTTTCCATGGAGGTCGCCCATCTGGTCAAAAGTCTCGGCCTGCACCCCAAGCGCACGATCCGGGTCATCGCCTGGATGAGCGAGGAAAACGGGTCCGCTGGTGCCAAGGTCTACGCGAAGGAACACGCCGCCGACGCCGCCAACCACTTCGCCGCGTTGGAAAGCGACCTGGGAGCCGACCATCCGCTGGGGATCGCCGTCGCCGCCAAGCCGGAAGCCCGGGAACTGCTCGTTCCCGTGTCCGACGTGCTGGCGGCCAGTGGTGCGGGCCTGCTGCGCCTGACTGATGAAGCCGGTGCGGACGTGGGTTCCCTGGCCAATCTGCACGTGCCGACCTTCGCCCCGATCCAGGACAGCCGCACCTACTTCAACTATCACCACACAGCGGCGGACACTTTGGATAAAGTTGAGCCGCATGCGCTGGCGGAAAACTCTGCCGTCATGGCGGTGACCTCCTACGCGTTGGCCAACCTGGAAGTGCCCCTACCGCGTTAAATAACCCAGGACTAATATGGATTTCCCAGTCATCCGCATTTTGTAACAAGCCAGGGAGCTAATCCTCCACACCGCCCCCGTTTCCTCGGCGTGCCTCGGCCTCGCGGTTGCACTCGGCGATCCGCCCGGCGAAACGCTGCACCACCGGTCCCTCCGGGGTCCATATGAGCGGGTCCACCCACATCTGCCGCGCCGTCATCGCAGGGTCCCAGGCGTGGTAAACGATAAAGTCCTCCCGGCCATCGGGCGACGACACAATGGAATTGTGCCCGGGTCCGATCACCTGGCCCGGGACGGACCGCATGATCTGCGGCCCCCGGAACCCTCCCGCCTCGCGCCACGGCCCCGTCACCCGGTCCGCCACTAGATAATCGACGCCGTAGGTATCGTTCTGGTAGTTGCCGCCCGAGTAAAAGCAGTAATACTTGCCGCCCCGTTTGACCACGCAAGGCCCCTCTAGCGTGTACCAATCCGCCGCCCTGCCGCCCATGAACCGGTTGCGCTCGAAGATTTGCCACTGCCAGTGCGCGCGCATCACTACCTGGGGTTGCCCTGCCAGTTCGGTCATGGAAATCAGACGGTCTACGACCAGCGCCGTCCCGCGAAAGGTCGTGGCATCCTCGTCGTAAAAGTCCGTCGCGTAAAAGAGATACCACTGGCCGTCGTCGTCGCGGAACGCGTCCGAGTCGATGGCGAAGGGGTTCGCCTGCACGTCGGTCATCGGCTTGCCCGTGTCTAGAAACGGTCCTTCCGGGTGACGGCTGGCCGCCACCCGCACGCGGAACCCGAGACCATTCCCGCTGGCGTGATAATATAGGTAGAAAACCCCCTGATCGTAAGCCACCTCGGGTGCCCAAAAGCTGCCGCCCCGTTCTTCGGGCGGCGGCGTTAGCACCGGGCCGATTTCCTCCCAATGCTGCAAATCTTTTGATCGGACCATCGGCACCACCTTGTCCGGCAAGTGAGCTTCCCCGGCTTCCGCCACGCCGGTGCCGACCGCGTAATAAGTGCCGTCGTGCAGAAAGCAGAACGGATCAGCCAGGTAGGCCGTGCAGACCGGGTTGGAAAATTCCGTGGGCATATCGGGGGGAGGGGCACAGGCTCGGCCCTTGGCAAACACGGGCCTCTGCCAGTTTAGCACCAACCGGCGGACAATCGACCGGCCACTTCCGGCGGAAAGCGCCTCGCCCGCCGTTGGACAAACCCGTTCCGTCCTTCCATGGTGTTCTTCCTCCGCTGCCCCCTCTTTTTATATGACGACATCCCCCGTCTTCAAAGCGGCCTGCTTCCTGACGCTCGTCGCGCTGCTTCCGTGTCTGGCCAAGGCCGCCGACGCTCCGCTCCGTTCGCGCACCAATTTCGACGCCGACTGGCGCTTCCAAAAGGGCGACCCGGACGGCGTCGGCGATACCCTCAGCTATCCCAAGATCAAGGACGCCTTGCTCGCCTCCACCGCCGGGTTCCTCGCGCCAGTCGCCGCCGCGCCGGTGCCCGTCACCGTGCCTACCGATTTGGGCAAGGGCGTGGTCTACACCCAGCCCGGCTTCGACGACGCTGGTTGGCGGCATCTCGACCTCCCGCACGACTGGGGCATCGAAGGTCCGTTCAAGCAGGAGTATCCCGGCGAAACCGGTAAGCTGCCTTGGTGGGGCGTTGGCTGGTATCGCAAGCACTTCGACGTGCCAGCCGCCGACGCAGGCCGCCGGTGTTACCTGGACATCGACGGCGCGATGTCCTATGCCGCCGTCTGGTGCAACGGTCGTTTCGTCGGCGGCTGGCCCTACGGTTATGCTTCCTGGCAGGTGGACCTCACGCCATTCCTCCAGCCGGGCGGGTCGAACGTGGTGGCCATCCGCCTGGACAACCCGCCGGATTCCTCGCGTTGGTATCCCGGCGGCGGCATCTACCGGCACGTCTGGCTGGAAAAGACCGCGCCGGTCCATGTCGCCCACTGGGGGCAGTACGTCACCACCCCGGAAATCTCCGATGATCACGCCTCGGTCACGGTGGCAACGACCGTCGATAACCGTTCCGCCGCCGACACCGACGTGACCCTGCGCACCGATCTCTTCGCGTGTGATGCGGATGGCCATCCCACCGGCAGTCCCGTGGCGTCCGCCAAGGAAACGAAGGCTCGCATCAAGGCGGGTGGGAGCCAACTCGCCTACGCCGAGGCCAAGGTGGACCACCCGAAACGCTGGGACCTGCGTCAACCCAATCTCTACGTGGCCGTCACCACCGTCGAGCAGGACCACCAACCCGTAGACCGTTGCGAAACGACCTTCGGCATCCGCACGATCCTCTTCACGCCCGACCACGGTTTCCTGCTCAACGGCAAGCGCGTGCCCATCCAGGGTGTGTGCGACCACCATGATCTCGGCGCACTCGGCGCGGCCCTCAACGACCGCGCCCTCCAGCGTCAACTGGAAATCCTCCAGAGCATGGGCTGCAACGCCATCCGCACCACACACAATCCTCCCGCGCCCGAACTCCTCGCCCTGGCCGACCGCATGGGCATCCTCATCATGGACGAGTCGTTCGACTGCTGGGACATCCCCAAGAAAAAGAACGGCTACAATCTCCTCTTTGACGATTGGCACGAGCGGGATCAGCGTGCCCTGGTCCGTCGCGACCGCAACCACCCGAGCGTGATCCTCTGGAGCATCGGCAACGAAATCCCCGAGCAGCGTTCCCCGGAAGGACCCGCGATGGCCGCCGAACTTTCCGGGACCGTCCGCATGGAGGATTACACCCGCCCGACGACCGCCGCCTGCGACCAGATCGTCAGCGGCTATAACGGCTTCCAAAAGGGCATCGACGTGTTCGGCTACAACTACAAACCATCGGAGTACGGGAAGTTCCGCGCGGCGAACCCGTCCATCCCGATTTTCGGCAGTGAAACGGCGTCCACCGTCAGCACCCGCGGATTTTTCCTTTTCCCGGTTGCATCCGGCAAGGAGGGCGGGATGGCGGACTTGCAGGTCAGCGACTACGGTCTGTACGCGCCGCGTTGGGCCACCTCGCCAGATACCGAGTTTAAGGGGCAGGATGAATTTCCCTACACCGCCGGGGAATTCGTGTGGACCGGGTTCGATTACCTGGGCGAGCCGTCCCCCTATAACGACCAAGGTTCCGCGCGTTCGTCCTACTTCGGCATCATCGACCTGGCCGGAATCCCGAAGGAACGCTTCTATCTCTACCAGTCGCGCTGGCATTCCGATCTCCCCATGGCACATCTGCTGCCGCACTGGACGTGGCCGGACCGCGTCGGACAGTTGACGCCGGTCCATGTCTTCACTTCTGGCGACGAGGCGGAACTCTTCCTCAACGGCCAGTCGCTCGGGCGCAGGAAAAAGGAACCGTTCCAATACCGTCTGCGCTGGGACGATGTGCGGTATGCCCCGGGTGAGTTGAAAGTGGTGGCTTATAAAAATGGCAAGGAATGGGCAACCGACGTGGAACGAACCGCCGGACCCGCCGCGAAAATCGTTCTCAAGGCCGACCGCGACCAGCTCGCTGCCGATGGCAAAGACCTCTCCTTCGTCACCGTCACGATTACGGATGCTGACGGGGTGCTCGATCCGCGTGCCGTCAATCCGGTGCATTTCTCCGTGACCGGCCCGGCGGATATCGTCGGCACGGACAATGGCGACGAAACGAGCTTCGAGCTGCTGACCGGCCCGGACCACCGCGCCTTTTACGGCAAGTGTATGGCCATCATCCGCACCCGTTCCGGGGCGACGGGCGCTATCACCCTCCACGCGGAATCCACTGGCCTGCAGGCTGCCAGCGTCGAATGGCAAAGTCACTAGGACATGACGGGAGCAACCG
The DNA here is from genome assembly GCA_964236475.1 of uncultured Chthoniobacterales bacterium. Taxonomy (GTDB): domain Bacteria; phylum Verrucomicrobiota; class Verrucomicrobiia; order Chthoniobacterales; family SZAS-18; genus CAHJWO01. The sequence goes on along the minus strand of CAXSED010000183.1, from coordinate 1,841 downwards.
CCATTAGGGATTCCACAGGTCGCGGAAAAACTATCCTCCCGTGCGAGCAGTGAAAAACATTAGCCACTGCGATGGCGATTATTTACCAATCGCTAGCCTAGTGACGGCTCCAAAATCAATCGGTTGCGGAGATTGACGACGTTTTGCCGTCCAGAAAAGTCTCAGGTTGCTTCTTTTCCGGACTCCTTGCAAACAGGGCACCGTTTCTGCTAATCCCCGGCGTGCGGAAAGTACCGGCTTGCACCACTGGTGTTGCGCGGTATCGATCCACCCGATGGAACTCTGAAAGCCTGTTTGCTTTCTCCACCGAGCTTTCATGGGAATTGTCAACGTTGCTCAGACACAATAGAACCGAAGTTCAGGGCCGGTGATGACATCGGATTTCGCGGCACGTCCTCCCCTCCAACTGCCAGACAGTGAGGAAAGTCTTCAGGAGGCCGACCGTTCCCCGCCATGCAATCATCGTTAGAAATATAGTATCGAATCGTTATGGAAAAATTCTTTGGAAAAATGCGGGACCCCCGGCAGCGCAAGCTGTTCTACGCACTCCTTGGCGGGAAAGCCATTGGGGTGGGGCTGTGTTTCCTGCTGATCTTCGTTGCTTCCCTCTACTTTGGCTCTTCGGCCAAAGTGCGTGCGCAGGACGCCACCCCGGCAGCGACCGCGCCGGTCGCCGCCGAACCCGCCAAGGCCGCTACCGTGGACGCGCCGCCGGTGGCTCCGATCACCGCCGCGCCCGCTACCGCCCCGGCGGCCCCGAATCCGCCGTACGTCAACCCCATCAACACGATGTGGGTGCTCGTCGCGGCGTTCCTGGTGTTTTTCATGCAGGCGGGCTTCATGTTCCTGGAAGCGGGTTTTTCCCGTACCCGGGAGTCCGTCAACGTCATGCTCGAAGGCGTGGTCGATACCTGCCTCTGCGGCGTGCTTTTTTACATCTGGGGCTTCGCGTGGATGTTCGGTCATGGCAACGGCTGGATCGGCGATGGCGATGCCGCCTTTGGCGCGGCGGGTCGGCATACTTGGTACTGCTTGCAGCACCTGCCCGAAACCTACGAAGGCACCGGCGTCGCCACGCTGGCGATCTTCCTGTTCCAGTTCGCCTTCGCGGACACCTGCTCGACCATCACCTCCGGTGCCATGGTGGGCCGCACCGGCTTCTGGGGCGACCTGCTCTATTCCTTCGGCGTCAGCGGATTTCTCTACCCGATCTTCGGTCATTGGGCCTGGGGTCCGGACGGCTGGTTGACGACCATCGGCAGCGCGGGTCATCCTTTTGCCTCGCTTGGCGTGCCGTTCCATGACTTCGCCGGTTCGACCGTCGTGCACACCATCGGCGGCATGATCGCCCTGGCTGGTGCCATCGTGCTTGGGCCGCGTCTGGGCCGCACCTTCAAGCGCGACGGCGGTGGGCCGATGCCCGCGCACAACATGCTCATCGCCTCGGTGGGCACGATCATCCTGTGGTTCGGCTGGTACGGGTTCAATCCCGGCAGCACGCTTTCCGCGATGGATACCGCTGGCATCGCCCGCGTCGCCGTCAATACGACTCTCGCCGCTGCGACCGGCGGTCTGACCGCGCTGTTCTTCGTCTATCCCCGCACCAAGAAATGGGATTGCGGTATGACGATGAACGGCATCTTGGCCGGTCTCGTGGCCATCACCTGCCCATGCTACTGGGTTTCGCCCTTGGGCGCGATGATCCTCGGCGTGGTCGCCGGAGTGCTGGTGGTGCTCGGCACCGACCTGATGGAGTACCTGCGCATCGACGATCCCTGCGGCGCGTGGCCTGTCCACGGCCTCAACGGCAGCTGGGGCACGCTGAGCCTGGGTCGCTTCGC
>CAXSED010000182.1:0-6394 GCA_964236475.1 uncultured Chthoniobacterales bacterium | reverse complement strand
AGAATGACCGGGTTTTCATGCGTTCGATGGCCACGCGCGGCCAGTCCGGCGGGCTCAGCCCTTCCACGGGTCAGTGTCTCGAAATCCTGTCGTCCTGCGGCGAGTTCGAGCTGGTCATCATCGAAACCGTTGGCACTGGCCAGGAAGCTCTGCCGTTTTCCAGCGACCTCGTGGACACGCGGATTTTCGTGATGAATCCCGACTACGGCAGCCGCCTCCAGTTGCAAAAGATTGCGATGCTCGACGTGGCCGATCTCGTCGTCGTCAACAAGGGCGACCTCCAGGGCGCGCGCACCGCCGGGGCCGAGGTAGAGCGTCGTCTCGCCTCCAACAAACGCGGCCAGCGTTTGCTTTCCACGACAGCCACTCACCACGGTGACCCGGGCGTGGATGCTCTCTACCAACTCGTCATTCCGTGAACCATTGGCTGGTCAAGTCGGAGCCCGAAACCTATTCCTGGTCGCAGTTCGTGGCCGACCAGCGCACGGACTGGACCGGCGTCCGCAATTACCAAGCGCGCAACTTTCTCCGCGAGATGCAACCCGGCGACCAGGTGCTCTACTACCACAGTGGCAAGGAGAAAGCCGTCGTTGGAACCGCCGAGGTTTCACGCGCGGCGTTTCCTGATCCTACCGCCGACCCCGAAGACGCCGACTGGTCCGCCGTCGAACTCCACGCCGCACAGCCGCTCTCCGCTCCGCTGACACTCGCCGCGATCCGTGCCGACCCTCGCTTGAGCAACCTGTGGCTCCTGCGCCACTCGCGCCTTTCCGTCCAGCCGGTCACCCACGAGGAATACGGCCACATCGTCCGCGCCACGTGACCTGGTGAAGATTCCGCGCCGCGAACGCACGCTTTTGTCGCGCGGTTGCCCCACCCCGGCGAACGTGGCTTATTAAGGGACTTTCACCTCCCCTTCCCCGCCATGCCTTCCCTCACTTTCCTGGGCGAAGTCGCCGACGCGCTCGACGCCTACCAAGTCTTCGTTGCTGGCCAAGTTACCCGTGCCCGTGTCGACCCGGCGTTTCAAAAAGAGATGCTCGACCGCTGGGCTGCTGCCAAAGCCCGCATCGGCAAGACCACCACGCCCACCGGCCTTTCCCTGCCGCGCCAAGCGCTGCCTTTTCTGGATGAAGCCGGGGCCATCGCCCGCTATGTTTTCGAGGAAGGACTGCCCGGCGATTTTCCTTTTTTGAACGCCGCTTATGCGGAGATGTATCTCGCGCCCGAGCTTGCTTCCAACGACGGAAACGGCGCGAACGGTCACGCCACCCCGCACGGACATGCCTCTCCTTCCGGCACCACCAACCGTCTCGAAGATCAGGCGGCCCCGACCCCCGCCGGGGCCGGTGTCGGTGGCGGCACCGCCGAGGAACCCACGCGCCTTTTCGCCGGGTTAGGATTGGCCGAGGACACCAACGAGCGTTTCCACTACCTCTCGCGCCACCAGCGCAGCAAGCGCCTTTCCACCGCGTTCGACGGCCCCACGCTCTACGGCACCGGCGCGGGGGCAGACGGCGTTTTCGGCAAGATCGGCGAGGGCGGCACCAGCATCGACACCGTGGACGACATGGAACGTCTCTACGCCGGGTTCGAGTTGGACCAGCCCAGCGTCAGCGTTTCCATGACGATCAACGGCCCTGCGCCGATCATCCTGGCCATGTACGTCGCCGCCGCCAAACGCCGTTTCGGCGCGGACGTGGCCCCCAAGCTACGTGGCACCATCCAGGCCGACGTGCTCAAGGAAGTGCAAGCGCAGAACGAGATGATTTTTCCTGTGGACGCGTCGCTGCGCTTCCTCGCGGACATGGTGGAGTATACGACGCACCATATGCCGAAGTGGTATCCCATCAGCATCAGCGGCTACCACATCGCCGAGGCCGGTTCGACCCCCGTGCAGCAGGCGGCTTACACGCTCAGCAACGGTTTTGCTTACGTCGCGCTGTTCAAGGAACGCGGCCTCGATGTCAACCAGTTCGGCCCGCGCTTGTCGTTCTTTCTCGACTGCGGTCTCGACGTGGAATACTTGGCCCTCGCACGGGTCTGCCGCAAAATCTGGGCGGTCGGGATGCGCGACGTGTTCGGGGCCGACCGCCGCGCGCAGATTCTCAAGCTGCACACGCAAACCAGCGGACGCTCGCTCATCGCCGCCGAGTGGAAAAACAACCTCACGCGCACAGCCATCGAACTGACCGTCGCCTGCATGAACGCGACCAACTCTTGCCACAGCAACGCCGCCGACGAACCGTTCACCACGCCCAGCGAAGAATACGCCCGGCTGGCTGCGCACGCCCAAGCGATCCTGCTCGAAGAAAGCGGTTTCTTCAAGCACATGATGGGCACGATGTCCGGTGGTCCCGGCGTCAAGGCCGTTGGTGACGCAGTGGAAGCTGCGGTTCTCGAAGAGTTCCGCGAGATCGACCGCCAGGGCGGGGTCCGCGCCGCCGTCGAACGCCGCTATCAACGCAGCCAGATTCAGGCGAGCGCGCACCTGCTCGAACGTCAAATCTACGACGGCACGCGCCCGGTCATCGGCCTGAACAAATACTTCGATCCCGACGAGAAATGGCCGGAAGTCAGCATGATCCGCACACCCAAGGACAAGAAGCAGCGGCAGGTGGACCGCCTGCGCGATTTCGAGCGCCGCCACGCCGCCGACAGCGAGCGTGCCTTGGATCAACTCGCCGCCGTGGTTGAAAACAAGGGCAACGTCTTCGCTGAACTCATCAACACCGTCGAGCATTGCAGCCTAGGCCAGATCACGACCCGCCTGCAGGAAACCGTAGGCCGCTTCCGCCCGATGGTGTAATGCTCCCCATTTTCTTCAGCGCCCGGATACCGCCACATCAAGCCTTCGGGATTTTAAGTGCCTTGCAAATGGCGTGGGCGGTCGGGTTCTTGACCTCACGGTGGCGCGGCACGGCGGCAGTCTTGCGAGTAACGGAATTCCACCAGACGGAATTGCCGAGAGCCTTCGCGGTAGAGCGCGCATCCATGGGCACGCAGGTGCCGTTCCAAATTGGCCAGCTTCACATGGCAGCGAGTTCAAACTCCTCGCGGATGGCGGACGAAGGCTCATCCTGGCGCGCGATCTCGCGGTTGCATTCCAGGACCATACGCAAGGCGTCCGTCAGATTTATCCGGGCCTCGTCGATGGACTCGCCCTCGGAGATCGCGCCAGGGATTTCCTCGATGGTCGCGGTGTACCCGCCCTCGGGCGCACGGGTGAAAACGGCGGTCAAGGTCATTGCATTAAGTTAAAAGGCTCTTGCAAGACGAGCAACCGGAATCCGCCGGGCAATATGCAGTTTCACAGGGCGCTTGTGTTCCCAAATACAACTTGGGAACGAGGGAACCTGACCGTGAACTGTGTTTGACGGCACATGGGGCCGAGTGATAGCGTCAATACCAGTTTACCGATCACTTTTTACGATGAGGACTAAAATAACCGAGCGGAAACACCGGGTCAAAGCAAATTTGCAGGTCGATGAGCTAACCAAAGCGGGTACTGCACTGTATCTCGATATATTCGCCGACCGGGAAAAGATCGGGAGAATTGAAATTGGCAGAGGGTCGTTCAAATGGTTTGGAAAGAACCGTGAGAATGGCAAAAGAATTTCTTGGTCAACCTTTGCCAAGCTCCTTGATGAACACTGCTACAAATAGCTCTTTCATCGGTTTCCACACACTGATGATCACATTCTTCCACTTTGATGTGATCTAGCGCTTCATCTCCCGCTTGTGCAATGAACTACTATGTTTCAAAAGATGGCAATGAAGTAAAGGGTCCATATCCCCTCGCAGAATTAAGGAATATCGTCGCCGAAAATGAACTTTCGGCCGTTCAGATTTGTGGTGAAGGTCAAAACGTTTGGGAGCCACTTCTGACCGTTCTAACAGCGGGTGAAGAGCATCTTGCGTCTGCCGGACCCACTGCTGCAGTACAAGCTACCTTCAACGCTCCCAAGAAACAGCACGGTCCAATAACGCTATTTTTGTCGGTGCTTTCGGCGGTCATACTTGGAGGTGGCATCCTCATGCTTTGCTTTGTGTATTTCGAACGCCAGAAAGCTAACGAGCCCAATCCGATCTCTATCATAGCCAAGTCATCGCTTATCCCGCATTCAAGTTTAACCTCACCGACCCCGTACATAGAAGCTCCCGACTACAAAAACTTTTTGCGGGTTTCGCGGCGTCTCTTAACTGCGATCCAAACGAGCGTTTCGTTCGGAGATTTTCACGAACGAGCAGTCGAAGTCATTTCGTCTGCGGAGGAGGCCGTGCAAGTTGCCCCGTCTGACGAGAAGCGAAAAGCCGTTGCGATATTCGCAATTGCCGTCGCGGATGCCGACGACATTTGGCACTTTAAACTCGCCCATAATCAAACCGCATTAGTGTACAGCAAGTCAGCAACAAGCCGGGCCGGAGAACAATATCCGTGCAGTAACCGTTGGGACAATCACCTGCTAGAACTCATTGACACCTACAAATTGGATGCTGGCAACAGTGCCACGGAACGAGCTTCATCGCACCCCGAAGAGAGACCGCCGCTTTACGTGTTTATCGACTCGGCGATTCAGAAAATTTTCACGGCACTATCGACAACATTCCGGATTCTCGAAGCACCGGAAGGTCAAGATCACACCTGAAACATCGCGCTGCTGTCATTGATTGAATTGTCGGTTCCTTTGTTCCCCCACTTTGCGTTAGTTATCCTATGCTCTTTTACCAAAAAGGCAACAAACCGGTCGCGGATTGCTCCACGACCGGCTTGGAAATCGGACTCAGCCTGCCGCCGTTCCCTTCGCAGGGTCCCAGCGACAACGCGCGAAAACGTTATTTGATCTCGACCTTGGCACCAGCCGCTTCGACCTTTTTCTTGATCTCCTCGGCTTCAGCCTTGGGGATGCCTTCCTTGATCGGCTTGGGCGCGCCTTCGACCAGCGCCTTGGCTTCCGCCAAGCCCAGACCGGACACCGCCGCACGGACTTCCTTAATGACGGCGATCTTGTTGCCGCCCATGTCGGTCAGGATCACGTCAAAGGAGGTCTTCTCCTCTACGGGAGCCGCTGCCGCCGCGCCGCCACCTGCCGCCGGAGCAGCCGCCACCGGGGCCGCTGCGCTCACGCCCAGCTTGCTCTCCAGAGCTTTGATGAGTTCGGCGGTTTCCAGCAGGGTCAGCCCGCTGATCGATTCAACTAATGCACTTGTGTCAGCCATGGTATCTCAAATGGACGGCAACAGGGAAGTCCCGCGCCCTCCATCCTTTCTGTAATGTTGTGGTGATCGTCGTCCCCCGAAGCCTCGGGGAGTTTGAGACCGGCAGCCGCCGGTCCGACGAGGAACCTTTTCTTGTTGGTTGGTGTTGGCCGGCCTTGCGGGATACAATCTCGCGCCGGAAATTCTGAAATTAAGCTGCTGCCGCTGTCTCCGCCAGTGCCGCCGCCTCGGCGGGTGCGCTGCCCTGCTTGTCCACATAGGCCTGGAGCAAACGCGCTAGGCTCGCGCCAGACTCGTTGAGGGTACGCACCAACATGGTCGCAGGCATCTGGAGCAGCCCGAGCAGTTGCGACTGGAGCACTTCCTTGGAGGGAAGGTCGGCCAGCGCGCTGAGTTGCTTGTCGGTGAAGAGCGACTTATCGACAACGCCCGCGCGGACCGTCAGCTTCTTGCTTTCGGTGGCAAACGTGCGCAGCACCTTGGCAGCGCCGCTCACGTCGCTCTCGCCAGTGACGATGGCGGTCTGCCCGGTCAAGCTCGCGCCCAAGTCAGGTAATCCGGCCTCGCGCGCCGCACGGTTAAGAAACGTGTTTTTGACGACGGTGTACTTCGCGCCTGCCCCGGCCAAGCGGGTACGCAGATCGCTGAACTGATCCACCTTCAGGCCGTGGTAATCAGTGATGATAAGGAAAGGGGACGCCTGCAAACGGCTGAGCAGATCGTCGACGATGGAAGTTTTTTCGGGGCGCATGGAAGTGCGGTCTGTTGAAAGATGTGGGATGAATTAGACCGTCTGGAACGCCGAAGCGTCGACGCTCACGCCGGGCGACATCGTCGCGGCCAGCGTGATCGAGTGAATGAACTTGCCCTTGGCCGACGAGGGCCGGGCCTTGGACACCGCTTCGATGACCGCCGTGCCGTTTTCGACTAATGCTTCCGGGGCGAAGGACGCCTTGCCCATCGGGACGGAAACGTTGCCGTTCTTGTCGAGCTTGAACTCCACGCGGCCCGCCTTGACTTCCTTCACCGCCTTGGCGGTGTCTTCGGTCACGGTGCCAGCCTTCGGGTTCGGCATCAGGCCGCGCGGCCCGAGCACTTTGCCAAGCTTACGCACTTCGGCCATCGCCGCCGGGGTCGCCACGGCCACGTCGAAATCCTGGAAACCTTCCTGGCA
>CAXSED010000181.1:0-6399 GCA_964236475.1 uncultured Chthoniobacterales bacterium | reverse complement strand
GCGAGAGATGCCTTCCGCCCAACGGGTCAGGCCGTCGGGACCCCGCAACGGTCCCTCCCAATGCCAGGGTGCGAGCGTTTGCGCCGAGCGCGCGACCGAGGCGAGAAAGGACTCGCGCCCGGGGGCATCGAGCACATCGAGGACCAACTCGGGCCGGTCGTAGAGGCCCTGCGGCGGCACGCCGTAGAATTCCTGGCAACCCTCGCTGACGAAAGGGAAGTGAAACGAGTTGTCCGGGTTGAGCACGAACTGGAAGACCATGCCGGGCGTGCTGGCGGCCATGCGGCGGAAACGGTTCTCGCTCTGGCGCAGGGCGGATTCGATCCACTGGCGCTCGGCGCTTTCCTGCGCCTGGCGGATGGTGGCGAGGCGCAACTCGAAGATTTCCATCGCGGAGGCGGCCAGGTCGGTGAGCGTGGCGCGCTCCGCCTCGGAAAATTCGTGTGGCCGGGTGTCGAGCAGGCACAGCGAGCCGATGGCCAGGCCGGCGGGCGTGCGCAGGGGCGCACCGGCGTAGAAGCGGACGCCCAGCGGCCCGGTCACCAGCGGATTGTTGGCAAACCGGGGGTCCTGCGTGGCGTCGCGCACGACGAAGACGCCTGCCTCGGGCGGCAGGAGCAGGGCGTGGGCGCAGAAGGACACGTCGCGCGACGTTTCGCAGACATCGACGCCGTGGTGGGACTTGAGCCACTGGCGTTCCCGGCCCACGAGGCTAATCAACACGATGGGGACGCTGAAGAGGCGCGCGGCGAGGCCCGTGACCCGGTCGAACGACGGCTCGGGACCCGTGTCGAAAACCTCGTACTGCGCGAGAGCGTGCAGACGGGCTTCCTCATCGGGTGGCAAAGGGGCGGTCATGGCGGCAGTCCATCGAAATAAGCAACTTGGGTACCAATTTTACCGCGAGTGAAAGGCTACCCTTCCCGCTAGGTCTCTAACCGTTTGCCGTCCAGTGTGACCGGCACCCAGTGCGGGGTAATGCTGACAAAAGATCAGGGGAAAACCCTTATGCCCGGCAGGGCCGACACAGCTCCCATCGTCTGTCGCCGAAAAATCAACGGGTCAGGTGATAGGTCGTGTGAAAGACCAATTTGCCCTTTTTTCCCGCGACCTGGATCCGCAGCGACCCGGTGTCACCGCCGGTGGGCGTGGCGCGGCCCTCGACGGTGCTGGTGTTGCTGCCGTCCTGGCTGACGGCCTGCCCGGTGAAATGAAGCGTTTCGCCGCCCGCCAGACGGCGCAGATCGGCGTCGCTGATGGCCACCGAGAACCGGCCTGCCTCGCTCTTGAAGCTGAACGGCGAAATGTCCACCTTGTAGGCGGCATCCAGCCCCTCTTTGCCGGGGGCATGCACCAGCGGCTCGATGCTCAGGCGCGCCTGTCCCAACGGGACGCCCGTGGTGCTTGGCTCGACGTGCATCTCGTGCACGGCGGTTGCCGGAGCGGGGGCATCCGCCGCCCGGGACGGACAGGGGACGCCAACCAGCAAAAAAAGCGCGAACAATAAGCAGAACCGTTTCTTCATCATAGCGGCTGATTCGTGCCGTTGGGTGCGGCTGACTGCGGGTCGCGAAAAATATCGGCTCGTCCGCCGCAAGCTTGCACCGGCGCGGAAAACGGCTACTATCCGCCGCCGGGGTCAGCGATGATCGACGGGGATGAATAAACATCCCCGCGTGGAACGTCGAAGGGGCGAATGAGCAGGGAAGCCGAATCTATTTTGACCAGCATGAATCCGCTGCCCATCGACGGGGGGACCGAGACCCCGGGTTCCGAGCCACCCGAAAGCCTGTTCGAGCGGTTCGGCTGGCTGTACGCGTTTTTCCGCGAACGCCTCTTCCGCGACGACACGGACGGCATCGCCGCCGCGCTGTGGCCGCAGGGCGCGCCACCGGCGGGCAGTCGGCTGTTGGAACTGGGCTGCGGGCCGGGATTTTATTGCTGCCAGTTCGGCGAACGCTTCCGGGGGCTGGACGTGTTGGGCATCGACCGCTCCAAGCAGCAGCTTCGCCGCGCGCGGCGCAATGCCACGAAGCGTCAACTGGAGAACGTGCGCTTTGAGCAGTCCAACGCGCTCAACCTCGACCTCGCCAGCGAGAGCGTGGACGCACTGTTGTGCGTGCGGCTTTTTACCATTTTGCCCGAGCGGGAACGCGCGCTGGCGGAGATGCACCGCGTCATGCGGGCGGGCGGGCGGTGTTTCATCGCGGAGCCGAGTTCGCGGCTGCGGACGGCGATCCCGCTGGCCATCATGTGGGGGCTGGCCAACCTGATGACGCTGGCGGGCGATTACCGGTCGCGCGCGTACCGGGAGCCGCCGAACGCCACGGTGCTGCCGCCGGAGGTGTTTGGCGCGCTGGTGATGTCGCAGCCGTGGCGCAGCGTGTGGCGCTGGCAGGACGCGCACTATCAGTACGCGATTTGCGAGAAGGGTCCGGCGGATCATCAGGCGCAGGCCGCGGCGAAACGCGAGTCGGACGCACGGAACGAGGACTACGCGATCTAGGTTTTTTTTTAATGTCCTATCCCGTCCTCGACCCACACGGAACTTCCCGCGAGGGCGTCGTCCCCGGAGCCTGCGCCCTGGCGATGATGATCAAAGCCCCGCGTCCCGGCGCGAGCAAGACGCGGCTTTCCCCGCCGCTCACCCCGCAGGAAGCCGCCGCGCTGAGCGGATGTTTCCTGCGCGACACGACGAGCAACATCGACCACGTCGTCCACGCGCACGCACCCGGCGGCGGCGGTGCGCCGGCGGCGGGTGTGGCCGTATACACGCCGGTCGGGATGGACACAGCGTTCGACGGCTTGCTACCCGGGGGGTTCGTGCTCGTCGCGCAACGGGAGGGGACGTTCGGTGAACGGCTGATCGGCGCGCTGGAAGATTTGCTTGCGCTCGGCTACGGCAGCGTGTGTCTGATTGACTCGGACAGCCCGACCCTGCCCGCCGCCGCGCTGGCCGCCGCCGCCGAGGCGCTGGCGCAACCGGGCGACCGCGCGGTGTTCGGGCCGAGCGAGGACGGCGGGTATTACCTGCTCGGCCTCAAGCGGGCGCACCGCCGGTTGTTCGAGGACATCGAGTGGAGCACGGAGCGCACCGGCCCGCAGACGCTGGAGCGCGCGGCGCAGATCGGCCTGGAAGTCGTGCAGTTGCCGACCTGGTACGACGTGGACGACCGGGCGACGCTGCATGCGTTGTGCGACGAGTTGTTCGACCCGGCTAGCCCCCGCGCCAAGGCGGGGGGATTCCCCGCGCCGCGCACCAAGGAGATGCTCGCCGGGCTGCTGGCGGCGGAAGGGCGGGGACGCATCTGGCCGGAAGTGGAAGCGTAAATCCGGGGAAGTGTCCGCACCTGCTCATCGCTTGCAGAGGAAATTAGTTTGCCCCTGTTGCATGTTTTTTCGGCGCATGTTCGCTAAAATAACCCAATACAGGGTAAATACTGCCCTGCTGGCGCTGGGTGCGGTGATGACCCTGCTGTTCTTCAAGGGCGCGCACGATCAGGACACGCAACGCATCACGACTTTCATCGCCGGGGCGCTGGCGGGGTCGATCCCGTTCGCCGGGGCAGCCTGGGTAGCCTGGCACGCGCCGCCCGCGCGCTCGACGCTGTGGATCGTGCTGGGGTTCGCGCTGCTGTTCCGCGTCGGGCCGCTGGGGTCGAACGTCTATCTTTCGACCGATCCGTACCGCTACGTCTGGGACGGACGCGTGCAGGCGCACGGCATCAATCCCTACCGGTACGTCCCGGCGCACGCCGCGCTCGTGCCGCTGCGCGACGGCGCGATCTACGAGCACATCAACCGCAAGACCTACGCGAAGACCGTGTACCCGCCCGGCTCGCAGATGGTGTTCCTGCTGCTGACGCGGGTCAGCGAGACGATTACCGGCGTGCGGGTGACGATGGTGCTTTTCGAGGCGTTGGCGGTGTGGTTTCTCATTCTGCTGCTGCGGGAACACGGCTGGCCCGCGCACCGGGTGTTGCTCTACGCGTGGCAGCCGCTGTGCGTGTGGGAGTTTGCGGGCGGGGCGCATTGCGACGCCATCATGATCGCCGCCGTCGCACTGGCGTTGCTCATGCACCGACGGGGACGGCCCGTCGCCACCGGGGCGGCGTTGGGGTTTGCCGTGTTGGCCAAGCTGTTTCCCATCGTGCTCTTCCCCGCGCTCTGGCGGCGGTGGCGCGGGGGCTGGCGGATGCCGCTCGCCCTGGCGGCGACGGTGTGCGCGGGCTACCTGCCGTACACACTGACCTACAGCCTCCCCGGCGCGCTGGGCTTCCTGCCGATGTACACGCGGGAGGAAGGGCTGCAAAGCGGCGACCGTTACTATTTTCTGAACCTGCTGCCGCTCGGGGTGCTCCGTTCGCTACACCTGTCACCCGTCAAGGTGTTCATGGCGCTGGCGGCGGGGATGTTCGCGCTGACGGCGGCGTGGGCCTACTGGATGCCCGAAAAGGACGAACGCAGCACGTACCGGCGGTGCGCTTGCCTGGCGGCGATGTTCGTGGGCACGCTCTCCCCGGCGGTCGATTGGTACTGCTGCTGGCTGGTCTTGTTTTTGCCGTTCGTGCCCGAGCTTTGGCTGGCGTGGATTCCGTCGTCGGCGTTCGTGCTCTACTTCAACTGGAACCACTTCGCGCCGGGCGACGTGCTGGTGCAAAATTCGATCATCTTCCTGCCCGCGCTGCTGTTGTACGCCGTGCCCGCCGTGTGGCGACGATACCGGCGGTCAGCGCACGCGCATCCCCAGCTTGTCGTCCCAGTGTAGCGGCTTGCTCTGTTTGGGCAGGGGCGATTCCTTGCTCCAGTCGATGGAAACGCCGTGCGGCCAATCCGACGGACAAATGGCGATGTAACGGGCGTAGCCACCCGTGCCGCCACCAAATTTCGGATAACCGATGGCCACCAGCGCGCCGGTCGGCGGCACCTGATCGAGATTGCAGATACCCTCGCCCTGCGTGTAGCCGTTGCGCAACAGCCACGCCTCGCCTTCGAGGTCGGGGGTGGTATCGGTGTCGAGCGCCTCGTGGCCGTGGAAAAGGATGTGGCGTTGCAGGTGCAGGAATTTGAGGGCGTCGAGCTTGACGCCGGGGAATTTTTCCTCGGTGGCGAGCGCGGGATCGGGCCAGCGTTTGGACCAGTCCGAGCGGATGAAAACCACGCTACCCTCGGGGATCGGACCGTGCTCTTTTTCCCAGGCTTCGATGTCGGACACCTGCATCTGGTAGCCGGGGTCTTTCTTCGCCTGCTCCACGATAGAAATGATCACCAGCGGGCGCACGGCGAACGTCGGCGGCAGTTCGTCGATGGCGGGATAATCCGGGTTCCAGTGGGCGGGCGGGTCGAGCTGGGTGCCGAGCTGGTCCGTCGAGAGGGAGTACGCGCTGGCCTCGAAATTGTCGGTCTTGTAGTGGTACGGCTCCCCGGTTTTCGGGTTGAGCGTGCGGCTGAACGTCGATGGCGCAAACCCGGCCCACACCGGAATCTGCGGGGTGATGGTGTGGGTCAGATCCACGTATTTCGCGCCTTTGAAATAGCGCGCGTACACGTCCCACAGCGAGTGCGGGGCGGTGTCGGGCGGCTGCTGTGCCCGGGCACCGGCGAGGCCGCCAACCAGCAGGCCGAACAGCAACAGGGAGCGGCGAAAAATCGGCAGTTTCATCGCAGAGGATTTGTTCAATCGGCCCGGGCGGCGGGTGTGCGCGGGGACAAGACTCAAACCGTGGGTTCCGCCACGTTGCCGCCAGCTTCTTCGACCTCGGTTTCCTTGTGCGCACCGTGCGGCTTCTCGTGCTCCGGTTTTTTGCCGGGCTGCCGGGCGTGTTCCGCACCGGCGGAAACGTCTTCGCCATGGTGCTGCTTTTCGCTGATGACTTTCTTGTCGTGGGCAACGTTGCGGGGATCGGACATAATCTTTTTGGGGTTCGGTGGTGAAGTGTTCTCCTTGCTTAGCGTGCGTGCTCCCTCGTCCGGTTGTGTCGGGCGGACTTTCGCCGTTGGCGGCTGGACTTCCGGCGCGTTCGCCGCTAGGGTCTTTTTTCCAACCGCAGCCCGCAGCTTTGTCTGATTTATGAGCGACGAAATCATCCTTCGCAAAATCCAGGCGCTCGGCGTCGCCGACCCGCTCAAAGCCTCGGCGGAAACCGTCAAGGTGGTGCTCGGGGCGTACTTCACGAAGAAGATCCTCGATGAGCCGACGTTCCGCGGCTACATGGGCACGCTCAACCCGTCGCTGATGATCCTGATGGAAGGACTCAAGGCGTTTTCGCTGGATCAATCGGGCCTGTCGCACAAGGTCCAGAATCACATCGAGATGGCGATGAGCGTGCTCAAGGTGCGCATGGAGCGGCCCGACCTCACGCCGCTCGAAGCGCGGGAAATCCGGCAGGCGATCCTCGA
>CAXSED010000180.1:0-6417 GCA_964236475.1 uncultured Chthoniobacterales bacterium | reverse complement strand
TCACGGTCTGGGTAAAAGAGTTCTCCGGCGACGAGATCAAGCTGAAGGTCACCAATGCCGAAGGCCAAACGGTGGCCAACCTCAAGGCTCCCGCCACTCCCGGTTTAAATCGGGTGACCTGGAACCTGCGGCCCACCGAGGACGTGCTGGTCAAGTACGGCGGGGACGACGCCAAGAAGCTGGTACCCAACGGCGACTACACGGTGGAGCTGAGCTTCGGTGAAACCAAGGCAAAACAAACCTTCCATGCCAGTGTGGCCCAAGGCATCGAAGCGAGATCGGCGGAGGATGAGTCGCAATAACGAGACACAGTGCGGTTTAAAGGCTCGTCGGTTATCATGACAAAACTGTCATCTACTCCAGAATGAATTCGTTCGACAGAGTGCGGCAAGCCGTTAAGATGCGCGCATGGAAAATCAGGGCTATGGAAAGTTCGACGTCTGGCATGGAATATTGAAAGCTAGTAAACGGGCCCTTGCGGTCGGGCTGCTTGTCGCTGTGGCGGACTGCTTGGGAACAGGTACAGCCCAGGCGCTGACAGTCACGTCAACGGTGCTGGAAGACAACGGCGCGACCAGCAACGGTCTCGACGGGAACCAGAATCTTTACTCTACGCCGGTGGCGGGGAATGCCACGATCACGACGGCTGGAGGATTCACATTCGCGAGCACCGCGTACATGTCGCTAACATCTATCACGTCCATCAGCATCACGTTCACCATGCAGGATGGTAACTCAGAATCGACCCAACCCGATGGCTTCGATTACAACCACCTCCAGCTTTCTCTCGGTGGCACCGCCACGGGGTTCCTCCTCAACGGGTTTCGCGGCGACGGCTTGCAGGACACGCTAACCTTCACCGGCGCACCGACGAATGCGGCGACCATCTTGGCTTCGCTCAAATCGACCGGGGACCTCGTCGGCATCATCACCACCAATAATGCCAATGACACCCTGGCCGAGCCGAACGAGGTTTACCTCGGCAACGACCAGAACAACGCGACGGCCACGCTGAGCATCACCGGTGCGGTGCCGGAGCCGGGCACGTGGGCCGGTGTCGGGTTGGGAATTCTGTTGCTCGCCGCTCACGTGCGGGGCAATCGGTCGCAATCACGCCGGGCCTGAGCACCGACCCTGCCGCGTCATGAAAGCCGCCCATCTACTCGCCGCGTCCTGCGTGCTTGGATCGCTCGCTGCCGCGCCGTCCCGTCTCCATGCGCAAACGACGGCGACCGTGACTAACACCCAGTTGCAAAGCAATTTCAACGGCGCGACCGGTGCCGGGCAAACCGCCGCCATCGCGGCCAACCCGTTCGCGTTTTCCTCGCTGCCGGCGTTCACCAGCATCACGAGCGTCTCGATTACCTTCACGGTCATCGACGGTGACACCGGGCTCGGGTCAAATGGCGTGGACGATACCCCGTATCCACCGCCCGGTGATGGCACGCAGTACGGCGACGATGACTTCGACGTCAACTCGTGGACCCTGGAGTTGAATGGCATCAACCTCGGACAAAACCTGCTGCTCAATGGCTACAATGCGTATGACAACAGCCATCCGGTCCAGGCCAGCGACTTCGTCACGGTGACCACCACCGGCACGCCGGCGAACGCGGCCGCACTGCTGGCGGCTTTGAAAACCGGGTCGCTGACCGCGCTCGTGTACGACTCCACGGGGGTCTCGCAGTCGAACGGGTTCTTGATCCCGAATACCCTGATCGACCATACCACCCCGCTGAACGCCACGCTCTCGCTCACCGGAACCGTGGTCCCGGAGCCATCCGCGTCTGCTTGGCTGCTGGCTGGCGCAGGGATGGTCGGTTTTGCTCTGCGTTTCTACCGCCGTCAGCCGCGCGGTCTCTGATCGCGCGCAGGGAAAAGCGTCGAATCTCGTTCTCCGCGTCTGATCTATCTTCTGCTGGAAATGATCGTGAAGCCTTTAGCCACTCGAAATCTCACCTCTGCTTTCGTTGCCTGATATGGTGGCGAGAGCGTATCCGTTCTTTCTTATGAAAACCCTCGTTGCTTTGACCATCGCTGTTGCCGGTGTTGCGCTCTGTGCGCAGGCCGCTCCGCCCGCCACCACGACGACAGTCGCTCCCCATGCAGTCAAGCCGATCGTGGTGCGTCCAACGATCGCTCCCCAGCCTGCGGCAAACCCCACCGGTGGCGACATCTCGCCCCTTAATCCAACGGTGACATGGACCGGCACGGCGACCGGTAGCGGCGGGATGGGACCGGTAGACCCGACCGCGACGGGCGGCACCGTCTTAACCGGCCAGGAGGGACTCACCCAGGATACGTTCGTCCTGACTCTGGATGGGTTGGCGGCGACCTACGCGGGCAAGTCCGTCGCGGTTACCATCAGTTGGACCGTGCCGGTGAATGACTACGATCTCTACATCTTCAAGCGCAACGCCAACGGCACCAACGGCGCAGCCGTGGGCAGTTCGGCCAACGGCGCTCCGGGCACCTCCGAGTCGGTGACCATCAACCCGGCGTCTACCGGCGTGGGCGCGTACAACGTCATCGCGGTATACTTCACGACGACCGCTGCGGTGGCCGGCACGGATCAGTACAAGGGCACGACCTCCATCATCACCAGCCCCACGGCGCGCTCGGCGACATACATTAAGGGCGGGATTACGTTTTCACCGAACTCTCCGGTCAAGACGCCCACCTCCATCGCGGACGGTGAGCCGAGCAGCCGCGTCGATGTGAATGGAAACTATTATGTCTGCGGCATTCGTGGTGTTCCCGCTGGCGTAGACCTCTGGTACTTCGACCTGCGGCCCACCAGCGCCACGTACGATCCCAATATGCGCGTGCCAGTCTATCGCGGGATGCCGGACGCAGTCATTCCGGGCGAGGTGGCCGGAACTGCCGTTGCGGCGGGCGGCTTGGGCGGCGGTGATATCGACTTGGCGGTCGGCTTCGGCAATTACACGGGGCTGGGAGCAACAACAACAGATCCCCAACCGGTGTTGGCCTACGCGAGCCTGACGGCGGCGAACGTCACCGTCGGCAACTCGCTGGACCTCGGCAAAACCTTCGTGTTCAACGCGGCGGGTAATGCTCTGGGCGGCGTTCCCGTCAATGACCGCCAGTGGATGGGCACCTTCGGCAACAACATCGTCTATCTGGAATACCGCAATTTCGCGGAAGGCATCGCCTTCGCGCAGCAATCCACCGACGGTGGAGCGACCTACGGACCGGCGATCACCGTCGGCACGCTCCCCCAAACGGGCGCGCTGGACGTGGATCAGTTCGATGGCACGGTGTACATCAGCGGAAACAGCGGTGTGGTGGCGGTGGGAACTCCGAGTACCCTGCTGACGTTCCCGACGAGCTACACCACCTATCAGGCCACCCCGACGGGAGTAAATCCCGCGAACATCTTCTTTCCAGTGCGCGTGGCTGCCGACCAGCGCAATGCCGCTGGCACCTTGATTGCTCCGGGCACCGTGTACGGCGTTTATTCCAACGGTCAGGGCATCTTCCTGGTGAATTCAGCTGACAAGGGCAAGACCTGGAGCGCACCCGTGCAAGTCAACGATCCCACCGATTCCACCACGAAAATCAATCTGCTGCCGTGGCTGGCTACCGGACCGACGCCCGGCTCGGTCGGCGTGGTCTGGTACGCGACGGACGACACGGCCAACGACGACAATGCGCGCTGGCGCGTTTACTATGCGCAGAGCTTCGACGCGAATAGTGCCGCGCCCACGTTCCGCATCGTCCAGGCGAGCGACCATTCCAATCACGCCACCAACATCTCCGAGAGCGGCCTGTCGGTGACGGGTTCGTCGCCCAATCGCAATTTGCTCGATTATTTCCAGATCAACTTCGATCCGACGGGCGCAGCCGTGATTGGCTACACCGACGACCACACCGATTTCAGCGGTGACACCTATGTCACCCGCCAGATCAGCGGACCGTCCATCCTTGGCAAATCGACCACGGTGCCCACGCCAGCCGAGGGAAGCAGCCTGCCGGCAATTTCCGCGACGCAGCCCGCGCAGCCCGGGCCCAACGGCGAGCAGATCACTGATTACGCGATGGATCAGGACAGTGGTCTGGTGGCCGTCACCCCGACGACTAGCCCCATCGATATTCTCAGCGTCCTCTACTCCTCGCAGGATTCCAATCAGGGGCCGGTGGTCACCGCAACGATGACGGTTTCCAACCTGACTGTCATTCCGCCTAGTTCGACCTGGACGATGTATCTGACGGCAAACGCCCCCGAGACCGGTCTGGTCACGATCGCCGGGAACCAGTATTCGAAGGGCTTATCGGATCTCGGTGATCAGTTCTACCTGCAGTTTTCCACGAGTGCCACCGGAGCGCGCACGGGTTACTGGGGCACGGTGGTCCGCAACCATGACGGTAGCCTGACCACCACCCAGCAGGGCACGGCCGACCGGGTATTCGTTAACCAGCAGTCCAACACGCTCAGCGTCCGTCTTTCCACCAGCAAACTCAACACCTACCTGACTGGCATTGGGCACGCGACGGTGGGTTTCGGATCTACCTTCTGTGGTCTGCGAGCTCAAACGGCTGGCACGGTCAGCGGCGTCGCTTTAGAAGACAATACGCGCGGCGGCACGGAATTCACCATTCAAAATCCGACGTTCTGAGGCGTTCCCCGACCGTGGCTATTCGATGGATCCATCCCGTCATCGGGCTGGCGGTTCTAGCGTGCGTACCGTTTGGGCAAACCGGGGTGTGGGCGCAGCAAGGTGACAGCTCTGCTGTGCGCGTTCCCGTGTTGCCAGCAGGGACCGCTTTGCCGCCGGTCACTGCTCCGTTGGAAGAGCGCATCTCGGCCGCGCGGTCAGTCAAGGTGGTGACCTCGATCCTGGGGATAGAACTCGGCTCCGCGCTGGACGAGGCGCATGAGAAACTCGACAAACTTAGCGCCCCCGGCATCCCGCCCAAGGAAGAAGGAGGGGATGACGAGAAGAAAGAGCACGACGCCGACGAGAAAAAGGAAAAAGCTGGCGAGGAGAAAGAGGAACGAGATCGCAAA
The DNA here is from genome assembly GCA_964236475.1 of uncultured Chthoniobacterales bacterium. Taxonomy (GTDB): domain Bacteria; phylum Verrucomicrobiota; class Verrucomicrobiia; order Chthoniobacterales; family SZAS-18; genus CAHJWO01. The sequence goes on along the minus strand of CAXSED010000180.1, from coordinate 1,388 downwards.
CCCAACGTCGGCGAGGAGCGGGAAGAAGGGCACAAGGTGCTGTGGCAATTGGCAGGTACAGACTATTCCGCCGTCTACATCACAGCGGACGACAAGGAACGTGTCGACTCGATCACGGGATTTTTGCGTCCGGAAAAACAGATGCCGTTCGACGTGGTCGGCGAGGTTTCCAAAGCTCCGGTTAAGGATGACAACTCGGTCGTCTGGGATGTGTTGCGGCCCGACCAGCCGTTGTTTCGCGTCGTGGCTAAAGGGAGCAACGGCAAAGCCAGTTCCCTCCGGTTGTTTGTGATCCGACGGAAATCAGGCGAATTGGTTCCTTACAAGGGAAAGTAAGACAACCGCTTGAAGTGACATCAATTTGGAGTAGTCCAGTTTCCTGGCAGGAAGCGGGGAATGCGCTGCTTTGGCGTTTTTTCTTGCCTCCTAGCGCGGGAAATGCATCCTGCGCCGATGCATCGTTCTTTCTTGATTTATCCGGTCAAATCGGTCGCGCGGCACCGGATCAGAGCGTTTTTATCGGGCGCGGCCATTTGCGTTGCGCTGGCGAATATTCCCGCCCATGGTCAATATTTGGATCGTGACTCGCTCCCAACGGCTGCGTCGGCTCCCGGGACGACGGAGTCGAACGCGACGGACGATAGCGCGCCAAAAGTGATTGCCGCCACGACGGTGGAGCGCGTCATTGTTACCGACGAAGGTGTCCAAAGCGCTTACGGAGCACCAGCCGCTTTCTCGCGCAGCCGCTTCGCGAATCTGACCAACGCATACGTATTGCCACCCTACAATGTTTACGCGGGATTGATTTACGAAGGGGACGCATTGCGCTACGATCATCCGGATCATCTCTTCACCGAAGAGATCGAAGTGGGTCTGCCTCACCGCTTGGGCGTGGCCGTAGAAAACGAAGAGGAAGTGTACAGGACGGTTGGTCAGGAATCGAGCCTCAGCGTCGAGGTACGGTACGCGTTGGCCGATTGGAACAAAATCCCGCTCAATCCGACCTTGTTCGCGGAGTATCGCTTCGGCATCGGCAACATCCTGCACGACGAAGGCATTCCGATGCACCTGGACAAAGGGGAGGGCGCGGCGCAGGCGCACCAGACTTCCGCGCACACGCCCGACGCGGTGGAACTCCGGTTGCTGCTGGCCCAGGATTTTTGCGACCGTTATGAATGGGCGTTCAACTTCTTTTTCGAGCAGGAAGACGAAGGCGACCGCGGCCGCGAGTGGGGATTCGCACAGAGTTTTCTGACTCCGGTTTTCTTGTCGAAGGAACGATTGAGGCTCGGCTTGGAAATGCAGTACCGTAACTTTACGGACAAGGACTCGCGCGACCAGCCGTCGCAAGGCTTCGTGATCGGACCGACGGTCGCGTTCAAGCCCAC
>CAXSED010000179.1:0-6642 GCA_964236475.1 uncultured Chthoniobacterales bacterium | reverse complement strand
CAGCGAGTAAGAACAGGTTTTCTTCGAGCCAATGATCGCCGTCAACATCCGCGACCTCAGCAAACATTTCGGCGAACACCTGGTGCTCGACCACATCAACCTGCGCATCGAACCGGGCGAATTGTTCTTCCTGCTCGGGCCAAGCGGCTGTGGGAAAACGACGCTGCTGCGGCACATCGCTGGGTTCTATTATCCCGACAGCGGGCAGGTGCTTTTCGACGAGCAGGATGTCAGCCGCGTCCCGCCGCACAAACGCGGCACGGGGATGATGTTCCAATCTTACGCACTGTGGCCGCACATGACGGTGGCGGGCAACGTGGCGTTCGGCCTGGAGGAACGCCGCACGCCGCGCGCGGAAATCACGAAACGCGTGGACGAGGCGCTGGCGTCCGTGGGGATGACCGCCATGGCCGACCGCAAGATCAATCAGCTTTCCGGCGGACAACAGCAGCGGGTGGCTCTGGCGCGCGCGCTGGTGATCCGCCCGCGCTGTTTGCTGCTCGACGAGCCGCTTTCCAATCTCGACGCGAAGATGCGCCTCCAGATGCGCGTGGAAATCCGCCGCGTGTGCAAGGAGTTTGGTTTGACGGCGATTTACGTCACGCACGACCAGAAAGAGGCGCTGAGCATCGCTGACCGGCTGGCCATTCTCGACAAGGGGCATCTCCTGCAAGTCGGCACGCCGCGCGAGGTGTACCGGCGTCCGCACAGCAAGGCCGTGGCGGATTTCATCGGCGAGACGAATTTTATCGAAGGCCGCGCACTGGAGCCGGTCGAAGGCACGGACCGCTGGCGCATCAGCACGGCACTGGGGGAGTTCACGGGTTTCAAACCGGACGACGCGTGGGACGTGCACGTCGGCGAGCCGGTGGTGTTGTCGGTGCGGCCCGAGAGCTGGAAATTGCGCGAGGCGGAGCGGACCGACGGCACCGTGGGCGAGAACACCCTGCGTGGCAGGATCGGCCGCAGCATGTACCTGGGTGAAGTGGCCGAGTATGATTTCCAACCCAGCGTGGGCAACGGCAAAGGTCCCGCCGCCACTCTGAAAATCTTCGAGTTGAACCCGCGTTTCGTGGAAGTGGCAGACGACACCGAGATCACCGCGCGGGTCGCGGCGGACGACGTGGTCGTGCTGCATCCTTGAGCCGAATTCCGCCGCTCAACGACGACCTGACCCATGGCGCGCAACGTTCTCATTCTTCTGGCGCTCGCTGCCATCGTCGGACTGCCGTTTTTGCTCAAGCCGAAGGACAACCTGCTGGGTCAAGCGGACGAGACGCTGGTTGTCGTCACACCGCACATCGAGGCGATTCGCTACGAGTTCGCACGGGGGTTCCGTGATTGGTACAAAGCGAAGACGGGCAAGGTGGTCCGCATCGACTGGCGGGTGCTCGGCGGGACGACCGAAATCGCCCGGTATCTGGCGAGCAGCTACCAGGCTCCGTTCGAGAACGTGTGGCGTTACAAGAAGCGGATGCACCTGACCGACGTGGCGCAAAAGTCTTTCGACGATCCCAAGATCAAGCTCCCGCAGGACGCTGCCAAGGACACGGAAGCGCAGATGGCGCGCCGGGCGTTTCTGGATTCCGATGCGGGGATCGGCATCGACCTGTTTTTCGGCGGCGGCTCTTTCGATTTCGTGCAACAGGCGGCGGCGGGCCGGTTGGTGGACAGCGGGTTCATCCGCACGCATCCCGAGATTTTCGGCGACGGCCCGCAGCAGATTCCGCAGTCTTTTAGCGGCGAACCGTACTGGGACAAAGAAGGAAAGTGGATGGGCGCGGTGTTGTCGTCGTTCGGCATTTGTTACAACGAGGATTCGTTGCAGCGGCTGGGGGTGCAGACACCGCCGCAAAATTGGATGGACCTGGGCCGCCCGGAATATTTCGGTGAAGTCGCCATCGCTGACCCGAACATGTCCGGCGTCGTGGCGAAGACCTTCGAGATGATCGTTCAGCAGCAAATCGCACAACGGTTCGCTAACCAGGCGGAGGGCGTGCCGCCTGCGCTGGACATCGCGGGGGGCTGGGAGGACGGCATGCGGCTGATCCAAAAGATGGGCGCCAACACCCGCTACTTCACGGACCTCTCGACCAAGATGCCCATCGACGTGTCCGACGGCAACGCGGCAGTGGGCATGTCGATTGATTTTTACGGACGTTTTCAGGCCGAGAGCGACCGTGACCCGAGTACGGGCCAGGAAAGGATGCATTACTTCAATCCGCCGGGCGGCACGAGCATCGGGGTCGATCCCATCGGGCTGCTGCGAGGCGCGCCACACCGGGAACTCGCGCTGGCGTTCATCGAATACGTGATGAGCATCGAGGGCCAGAAGCTGTGGGATTTTAAATTGGGCGCGCCCGGCGGACCGCAGAAGTACGTCCTGCGGCGGTCAGCCATCCGGCGCGAACTGTACGCGCCGGAATATGCGGGGTTTCGTGCCGACCCCACGGTGAATCCCTACGACGAAGCGAAAGATTTTACGTATCATCCCGAATGGACGGCGGCGCTTTTCAGTCCGCTGCGTTTTATCGTGCGTGTGATGTGCATCGACCCGCACGAAGAGGCCGACGAGGCGTGGCGTGAACTCATCCGTGCCAAGTTTCCGCCCGAGGCCACGCGAACGTTCGCAGATGTGTCCGCCGTTTCCTACGAAGAGGCAAAGGGCCGCATCAACGAGACCTTGAAAAACTCCGACCGCTTGGCTGCCACGCGTCTGGCCGCCACGATGACCAGCCGTTTCCGCGAGCAGTACCGACGGGCCGGGGAACTGGCGCGGGCGGGGAAATAGCCTGATACTTTTTATGTCCCGCCTCGTTGCGATTCTGGTTTACGTGCTGACGGCCGCGTTTTTCGCGGTGTTCTTCCTTTATCCGACCACGCAGACCCTCGGCGGTGCGTTCTTCGACGTGGACGGACATTTTACGTTTGCCTACATCCGCGAGGTCTTCCGCAATCCCATCTACATCGAAGGTCTGCGCAATGCCTTTCTGCTGGCGGTGACCAGCACGGCGGCGGCGTTCGCGCTGTCGATGCCGCTGGCCTGGTTAGGCGACCGCTTCGAGTTCGTGGGCAAGAAATTGCTCACCGCGCTGTTGCTCGCGCCGATGGTGCTGCCGCCGTTCGTGGGTGCCATCGGCATCAAGAAAATCTTCGGACAGGAAGGAAGTTTCAACGCGTTGCTGCACGATGTGGGGGTGCTCGGGCCGCATCAGGCGGTGGATTGGCTGGGGCAACACCGGTTCTGGGGCGTCGTCGCGCTCAACGCGCTGCACCTCTACCCGATCTTGTATCTTAACGTCGCCGCCGCGCTGGCCAACATTGATCCTGCCATGGAGGAAGCCGCCGAGAACCTTGGCTGCACCGGGTTCAAGAAGTTCTTCAAGATCACGCTGCCGCTCATCACGCCCGGCGTGTTTGCGGGCGGCACCATCGTGTTCATCTGGGCGTTCACCGAACTCGGCGTGCCGCTGATCTTCGATTACAATCGCGTTACGCCAGTGCAGATTTATTATGGGATCAAGGACATTGGTTCCAGCCCGTTTCCGTACGCGCTGGTGGCGGTGATGCTCGTTTCAACGGTGCTGCTCTATGCTGTCAGTCGGTTGACAGTCGGACGCCGCGCGGGCGACCTCACGATGATGGCCAAGGCGACCAGTCGCGGCGGCCCGCGCACCCTGACCCGCTGGGCCTCCATCGCTTGCGCGGCAGCATTTGTCGTCGTGATCTTCCTGGCCTTGCTGCCCCACATTGGGGTGATCCTCGTCGCCTTCTCGCGCGACTGGTACGGCACGATCCTCCCGCAAAGCTGGACGCTGGGGAACTTCCAGGCCGCGCTCGGCCACAGCCTGACGGTGCCTTCCATTGGAAACAGCCTGCGTTACGCGGCGGTCTCGACGGTGTTCGACGCCGTGCTCGGGGTCGGCATCGCCTACGTGGTGGTCCGCACAACGCTGCCGCTGCGCCACCTGCTCGACGCCCTAGCGATGCTGCCGCTGGCCGTGCCGGGGTTGGTGCTGGCGTTCGGGTATCTCGCCATGACGCAGGAGGGGAAGTTTTTCGCGTTCCTCAACCCTGTCAAAAACCCGGTGCCGCTGTTGATCATCGCGTATTCGGTGCGGCGGTTGCCGTACATGGTGCGAAGCGCCGCCGCCGGGTATCAGCAAACCAGCGTCACGTTGGAAGAAGCCGCGCAAAACCTCGGCTGTCCGCCGTGGCGTTCGCTCTGGCGGGTGACGCTGCCGCTCATCGCCGCGAACCTGCTCGCGGGCGGGCTGCTGACATTTTCCTTCGCTATGCTAGAAGTCAGCGATTCGCTGCTCCTCGCGCAGAAACAGGAATATTATCCTATTACGAAAGCCATCTACGAATTGTTCGCGCTGCTCGGGTCAGGCCGTGCCGTGGCCAGCGCGCTTGGAGTCTGGGCAATGGCGTTTCTCGGGGTGACGATCCTCGCTGCAAGTCTGCTTCTGGGCAAAAAAATGGGGGCGTTGTTCCGAGCGTGACCCTCAAGAAACTTGTCTGTCATTGGCGTTACTATATCTACCGCGTTTTCACATCACGGGCAGGGTTGTTCGTCACGCCCCTTTCCCGCTGGCTGCACCAGTTCTTACCAACCACCTCGTATAGCGGCGTAAAAATTTGCAACATCAGTTTGCGAGATGGTTCCGCCCCGCAGTTTTTCGAGGATACGATTGATGCTTTGAAATTAATCGAGAGTTTTGATGCACGACGTTTCAGACGCATCCAACGCGAACTCTGCTATATCAGCAACCACGAAAAGCCCACGTTGGCAACCTATGCTCGTCCACTGCGTGATTGTCAGATTGATTATGCTCGTTTGAAGCCTATCAAGAATGCAGAATGGACCAGGTGGTATTATGCTACAATTCTGGCCCACGAGGCGACTCATGGCGCAATTTTTTCACGGCAGATTGCCTATACAAAACCTCTCCGTAAAAGAATTGAACGCCTCTGCCATTTAGAAGCAAAACGCTTCGCGCAGAAAGCTGACAACGCTGACCGAAAGTGGTCTAATGCACTGGTGGGCGAGTTTGACGAACGTCACTGGGTTTTTTTGTGGCATTCGACGCTACGCCAGAGATTGTCCCGCCATATTGCACGTATGCGTGAGGCATACAAAGCGCCCGACAAGTGATTCTCGGGCCATTTTCCTCGCTCCCAAGCTCCCGCTTAGGAACGGGGAAAGATTGCGGTTGCAAAACATACCAAACGTTATTTATTAACGGCTCTAAACTGCGAGCCTTCCCAAAAAGATCGCGCCGTTGGTCCCTGGATTGCCCGCCGCAGCGCGGGTGATCGACTCGTCAGGGGTAACCCGGTGCTACAGAGAAATACCGTTATGCCTATCCGCCTCGGGCGTTTTGAAATGCCCAAAACCCTCGTCAAAGACGAGTCCACCGCCACGCCGACCTATGCCCGCTTCACCGCTGAGCCTTTCGAGGCCGGCTACGGCCACACGGTCGGCAACAGCCTGCGCCGCGTGCTGCTTTCCTCGCTCGAAGGCGCGGCCATCACTGCTGTCCGCATCCAAGGCGCGGCCCACGAATTCACCGCGCTGCCCGGCATCGTGGAGGACGTGACCGACATCATTCTCAATCTCAAGAAGATCAAGTTCAAGGCGAACGACCACGAGATTCGCAACCTGACCCTGAGCACCAACAAGGAAGGCGCGATCACCGCCGCCGACATCCAGTCCACCGCCCAGTGCGAGGTGCTCAACACCGACCAACTCATCTGCACGGTCGACAAAAAGCAGAAGTTCGAGGCCGAGTTCGAGGTCCGTGTGGGCCGTGGTTTCGCCACGGGCGAGGAAAACAAGCGCGCCGACCAACCCATCGGGTTGATCCCGATTGATTCGATCTTCTCGCCGGTGACCAAGGTCAAATATTCCGTCGAAAACACCCGCGTCGGCCAGCGCACCGATTACGATAAGCTCGTGCTCGACGTGTTCACCGATGGCCGTCTCGACCCGAACGACGCGCTTCTCCAGGCCAGCGCGATTCTGCGCCACCACCTCGACGTGTTCGTCAACTACGACGAAAACGTCATCGAGTTCGACACGACGCCCGAAGGCGTGAGCCAAGAGAACGCCAAGCTCAAGAAGCTGCTCAACATGTCGGTCAACGAGATCGAACTGAGCGTGCGCGCGGCGAATTGCCTCAACAACGCGAACATCACCACCGTCGGCCAACTGGCGCAGAAGACGGAAGGCGAAATGCTCAAATACCGCAACTTCGGCAAGAAGTCGCTCAACGAGATCAAGGACAAGCTCCAGCAACTCGGCCTCGGTCTGGGCATGAAGTTCGACAGCGGCATGGTGGAATTGCCCATCGCCGGTCTCGACGGAGCCGACGAGAAGGCCCCGCTGGATTTCGCGGGCTAAAAACAACGCTTGCCGACCGGCTGGGGCGGGGGTATATCCATGGCCCTCCCGCCAGCCGTCATCGAATAGCTCATTGTCATGAGACACCAAAAGAAAACCGTCAAGCTGGGCCGCACGGCCGAGCACCGCAAGGCCCTGCTCGCCAACCAGGTTTGCAGCCTCATCGAGCACAGCCGCATCAAGACCACGCTGGCCAAAGCCAAAGCGGTGCGTCCGTTCGCGGAAAAGATGCTGAC
>CAXSED010000178.1:0-6650 GCA_964236475.1 uncultured Chthoniobacterales bacterium | reverse complement strand
AAGCCACGACAGAACAAGGTGCGTAGCCGCCCAACGAAGCCAAGCTCAGCGACAGAGGCTGGCGAAGAAGGACATGAACACGGAACCGACCTTGCCGCCAGCCTCTGTTCGCTGGAGCGCGTGGTTAGGCCTGCCAGGTGTCGGGTAGCGGGATCGGTGTAGAGTAACCTTTCTGTGCGCGTGCCCTGACAACCTCGTAGTGGTTGGGGAGTGTGCTAATGGCGATGGGCAGATAGTGAAGAAGCTGTGCGCGGATGGCAGCGTAGCTCGCTGGCGTAAGGTGAAACTCCGCAGGCGCGCCGCCGGCAAGACCGCCAAGCCGACCCTTGCCCGACAAGCCTGCCTTGCCGCCGCGGAGCGGAATATCTGCGAAACCACAACAGACGTTGACGTAGAAAGTGATGGGTTGACCAACCGAGTTCCACTGGGAGGACTGGAAGCCGACCTCCTGAAGGACGCTGTCCACACAGCGGCTGAAACGCTGCCGCTGCTTCTTGAAGCCGCTCGGCTTGAAGTAGAGCGCGTGCAGGTCGCCGAGCAGAGTGCCGAGAATCTCTTGCATGTCGCGGTTGGTGTTCCGGGGCCTAACGAACCAAGCTCAGGTGCAGCCGGGGGCGAGGTCAAGCAGCAAAACCAGCGGCAAGCCCACCGCCCCCGGCTGTCATCTGGAGCGGATGGTTAGGTGCTACGGGTGAGCGGGTGTATCAAGGTCGATGACGGTACGCGCCCAAAACTCGATGGCACCCGGAGCCGCCTCGTGGTCACCAACGTGTACGCCCAAACCTTCCAAGCCACGCTGGCGAACATCGGCGATGTACATGCCGCCGCCCTCTGGAAAGCCCTCCTCGATGGACACCCTGCGGGGACCGAAGAAACGTAGCCGCCGAACCACATCGTCTCGCTGGAGAATGAGGTCGATGTACGCTTCCTCGGAGTGATCAAGCGTGCGCTGGTAGGAAAACCCGATGACGCGGTACCCAGAGGGATGCGCGATGATCGGATGATCCGGGTCGGGTTCCATAGCACGCGTGCAGTAGCACCTAACGGACTCAAGCTCAGCGACAGGCTCCGGCGAAGTCAAGCGTGGGATACACAGACAACTCGAACGCCGGTGCCTGTTCGCTGGAGCGCGTGGTTAGGCGCGGGGCTTGCGGATGGTGCCGACCTTCTCGCCGCGCATCCAGCCCCAGCCAACCCACAAGAAAACAAAAGCATTGGTGCACGGTATCCATGCGCTGCTGATGGCGAGGTGCCCGGTGAAGAAATGGTAGGCAATCCATGCGGTGAGCACCACACCCGCAACGAAGATCAGCGGGCCGAAGATTTTGCGAAGTGTGCGACCAAGCATATGGGTGTAGCGCCTAACGAAATCAAGCTCAGCGACAGAGGCTGGCGAGGATGAGCATGATAAACACAAAAGACCCGAACGCCAGCCTCTGTTCGCTGGAGCGCGTGGTTAGGCGACGGGAATACCGGTAGGCTGCTGCCCTCGGGCGAGAGGATGCGCTGGCCTGCGTACGCAATACTCGCAGGCTGGATCGCTACAGGCACCCTCCAGCCATGTGTTGCAGGCGGGACAGAAGTAGGCGTCGAAGTCGTCGTGGTAGATGCGCGCCGAACCGCAGGCAGAACAGGTGCGCTCCCGGTCGATGTGGCCGGGAACACAGACGCCATCAATGGTGACGGTGCCATGTGCGAGGTCTTCGTGGATGGTCATGGGCCGCGAGTCGCCTAACGAACTCAAGCTCAGCGACAGGTAGGGCGGAAGCAAGCGCGGAACTCGGAACCAGCCCACCCGCCCTGCCTGTTCGCTGGAGCGCGTGGTTAGGCGGTGCGGGTCTCGTCGGGGAGCAGGATATAGGGACCGAGCTTGCCTCGCAACTCGTCGAGAAGTTCGGGCTGCATGAAATCGTACTCGTCGGGAATGTGTAGCGTGATGACGCGCTTGCCTCGCAGAGCCTCCGGGAACTTGCGTCGGATGCGGTTGAGGTGGGATCGCTCCATGACAAAGATGAGGTCCGCCCAACCGATGTGACCCTCGGTAATAACGATGCGCGCATCTGGCTGCGTGCCGACGGAACGGACCTGATAAGGCGGAAAACCCTCGAACAGCTTCTCGGCGGTGAGACTGCGCAGCTTGTTCTGGCTGCACACGAAGAGAAGCTTCTGCGCTGGAGGAGTGTTGTTCATCGTGGACGCGAGCACCGCCTAACAAGTAGTGGATGCCATCATGGCGCATTGTTTTACGCCATTTTGGCGTCTAATCCGGCTTGCCACCGGGGAGGCAGACGGGTAAAACGCCATGAGCATGGACCAAGGTGTACCCGTTCCCTCCGAGCCCGGCAAGCCCAAACTGCTCAACCAAATCCGGGACTTCCTGCGCCTCAAACACTACAGCCTGCGCACAGAAGAGACCTACCTGCACTGGATCAAGCGCTTCATCCTGTTCCACGGCAAGCGCCATCCCGATGAACTCGGCTCCGAGGCCATCCGCGCTTTTTTGACCGATCTGGCCGTGCGTGGCCAAGTGGCTGCCTCGACCCAGAACCAGGCGTTGAGTGCGCTGCTCTTTCTCTACCAACAGGTGCTCGGCCGCACCGACCTGACCAACCTGCTCGACGGTGTCACCCCCGCCAAACGCCCCATCAAGACCCCCGTGGTGTTTACCCCGGCGGAGGCTCGGCTGGTGTTGGAGCAACTCGCAGGCACCTACCGGCTCATGGCACAGCTTCTCTACGGCAGCGGGCTGCGCCTGATGGAATGCGTGCGTCTGCGGGTCAAAGACGTCGACTTCGCCTCTGCCCGGCTGACGATCCGTGACGGCAAGGGACAAAAGGAACGGGTGACGATGCTGCCCAACAAGCTGCACGAGCCATTGCAGCGACACCTGGAGCGGGTGCGTCTGCTGCACGAAGCAGACCTGCAAGAGGGATTTGGTGCCGTCCATTTGCCCTTCGCCCTCGCACGCAAGTATCCCAATGCTCCTCGGGAGTGGGCCTGGCAGTACGTGTTTCCTTCCAGTCGCCGCTCACTGGACCCGCGCAGTGACCTGACGCGGCGTCACCATCTGGCCGAGTCGATGCTCCAGCGGGCGGTCAAAGCCGCGATTCGGCAGGCAGACGTGGCCAAGCACGCGAGTTGCCACACGTTCCGGCACAGCTTCGCCACCCATCTGCTGGAAAGCGGCTACGACATCCGCACGGTGCAGGAATTGCTCGGCCACAAGGACGTGGCCACCACGATGATCTACACCCACGTGCTTAACCGACCAGGGGTGCTGCCGGTACGCAGCCCGCTGGACTAGGGAGCGGTTTTGTTGAAGCAACCTTTTATCGTGTAGTAGTCTGTGTTTTGAGCAGCGACAAGGTGGAGCGCCTCGTCCCCGCACTTTTTGCTCCACCTCCCCGTCCGACCTTCCATCGCTCAACATCCAAGGCTACTGGACCCGAGCAGAGCGGAACGCTCTTTCCCCCTTGCGTCCCCCAGTTTTCTTGCTAAGTATGCTTCTCCCTGCAGCCCTCCCGAGAGCAGCAGGGGGGGCAAAACGGGTGGACCCCCTGGCTTTTCAGGCCGGGCGGCAAACATCGCAAAGCCCACGTCGGCAAGCAGTTCGGGGTCTTAGCTCAGTTGGTAGAGCGCCTCAATGGCATTGAGGAGGTCAGCGGTTCGATCCCGCTAGGCTCCATAAACTTACGACAAGTTTTACGAATCTTGCATAGCATTTTATTCGGCTACAGTGTCCGGATGCCAGCTTTCGAGAAAGTCGGAGAGTGTCTACATCGCCACGTCTCGACCGGGAAGTATTACGACCGTTTCGAGTTCAACGAGCGCGAGGTCCGCAAGCCGCTTGGTGCCATCGACAGGCACTGGCAAAGCGGAAGCCAATTTCCGCATGGCTTTGACGGGGCCCGTTTTCTGAGCCAAGGAGAGGGGGAGTCGGCGGGGTGATCAATTGGTAGTTTGTCGGTGATGGCTGATCCAGCATCTGCGAGGGAAGCCAGGCGGTGAACGGTGGAAGCTGGGCGGAGAAGGGTGCCGGACTTTGGCCGCCGAGTTTGCCGTGGGCCGACGCTGGTTGAGCTCGCCACGAAAGTTGGCGGCGACGACCATCACGCGAGCTGCGGTAAGCGTCCAGAGCCGCTCCTGATTGCGCCACCCGTCGCGAAAGCGGCCGTGGAAGCACTCGGAACGAAGCCGTGCGGTCACGGGCTGCCCGGATCGATGGAGATCGTGTCCTGACCTAGTGTTGGGCCGGCTAACGCGGCCCCCTCTTTGGCGCTGAACTCCTGGCCATTGTCGCCGCGCAGGAATGCCGGTGCGCCCTGGGGGCCGGGTCGCCCGTTCCCACCAAGCGAGCACGGCGACGGCTCGCAACAGGTGCCCAGGTCGCAGGATTTGGACATGTGCGGAGGGCATCGAGGATGGTGAGCCTTTTGGAAGCTCTGCCACGCCCAGTAGCCTCGCTCATCAAATCCCACGTCCAGACGGGTCCACGGTGCCTAGCTTTGGTTGGACAGCCACCCTCCCATCAAAAGCAAAAATTGCCAGCGCTATCATGCGCTTTTGCAGCGCAATCGAATCACGCCTGCGTGCAGGTCGCTGGGACCGGCGCTTTTCAACTAATAAGCAGCAACCTCGCAAGCATCCCCGACAGCGTGAGAGGCGCACGGTGGATGCAGGGTAACACCGGACAGCCGGGACATTGGATGGCGATGCGCCAGAGATTGCCAAGGCCGAAGGAGAAAAGCTGTGCTCCGGGCAGGGGAGCATAGTGCAGGTCGTAGAAGTTCTCTGCAAGGTACTCAAGAAACCCCTCGTCATCTTCTTTGCCGTAGAGCCGTAGCAGTTCGGCGCGGGTTTCGGGAACGTCCACTCGCCGCTGCGCCTCATCGTTGCGCAAGCCTTCGGAGGTGGCCCCAACATAGGTGCAGAGGTATGTGTCCGCTGGCACGGTGGCAATGTCCATGTGGAAGCTGTGAACGTCGGTGTGAAACAGCCCCTCGAAGGGGTCGCGTATGCTGCCATGCACGCAATCGAGACTTGGCTGAAGGTCGAATGCGCGGAGATTCTGCTGGTCAGCAAGGAGGATGTCTCGGGCGACCTTGCCAGCGTCGCTCAGTGACAAGTCCTCAAGGACTGCCTCGTCCACGGTGACAATTCCCTCGCCGGGAGGGAGAGCCTCGGCCACTTCGCGGAAGTTGTTGGGCAGGATGCGTGGCCAGCAGAGAGCGTTGATGCCGTCTCCAAACGGCGCGGTGACCAATTCGTGGAGGCTGTTCACCGTTTTTATCCGGGCGGAGATGGGGGGCAGAGTGAAAGCAGACACAGGCGTCACCATGAGGTCATGCGGCGGCCATGCAATGAACACATTTGTCAATCTGCCTTTTCCGTCGTCCATTTGCCTGTCAGCTTCTGCCTCCGGCAGATGCCACCAACGGCAGCGGAACCGCCTCTTGTCGTGACAAATCCTGAGCTGCCACCGTGCAACGAAATGGTGAATTCTTCATGCTGCATCCGCTTAATGCCACGATCATGTCGCCCACGGCGGTCTTTTGGGTATTTTGCCTGCACATGGGTCTTTACCTAGTGGCGGAAAATTGGTAAGAAAGCGGCATCTCGTGTTTTCCCGGAGTAGCCCTAACATTGGCGAGTCAACTCAACTGACTGCCGGTGCTTGTCGATCTCCGACGCCGTGATTGTTGGGATTGAAATCGGTTATCGATGCCTTTGGTTCAGCACTCTCTGAAACAGTATGCCGTTACTTTCCGCTGAGTTCTCGAAGTCAGTCGAAGCGCATTTCTTCCAACCCTTGACCGGCGATGGCCGCGATCTATCTATCGACCTGCTGGCAAGACTTGCCGAGAGCTTTGAACATGGACGCCGCAGTATGCCGCGTTCGGAGGCGGTCGATGTCTTAAAAAGGGGGACTATATACTTGACGAACACGCCGAGACAATGAACGGGAGGAAGGTTTCCGGATTTTTGAGCTGACATTCCCAAACGCGAATCACTCGCCAGCCATTTTCTTCAAGCTGTTCGGTTACGGTGGCATCCCGTCTCACGTTGCGCTCAATCTTTGCCGTCCAATATTCCCGCGATGAAGCCGGGGCGCGAAAGCAGAGCGGACACTTGTGCCAGAAACAGCCGTCCACGAACACGGCAACCTTGGCTTTCCGAAAGGCAAAGTCCGGCTTGCCAATGGGCGGCAGGTGACGCCGCCAGCCCGTTAGTGAGCCGCCTTGAGAATAGCGACCATCTTAAGCTCCGTGGATTTATTGCCGCGCCCACGCACAGCGGCCATGACCTTAGAGCGTGATAGTTTGCTGATCTTGTCCATCCGCTTTTGGCGGCGGCACGGCTTGAATCCATTCGTCCTCAAATCCGATGAGGTTCAATACGTGCCGCGCGTCAATTAGCCCCGGCTTGTGTGTGATGCGGAAGCGGTAGGCCGACGCCGGAACGTGGTGAATGATAGTAAATTGCGAGCCATGCGGCTGCCAGGTGAAAACGTGTTCGCCTGTCCGCGCGTCGGCACCAATGAAATTGTTATTCTTGTTCACCGCCCACGTAAATTCGCTGGTGATAAAGCGCGTCGCTGATCGAGTCCCCGGGTTTGGTCCAGAACGAGTGAGAGGCTGGGTTAGGTAGTG
>CAXSED010000177.1:0-6718 GCA_964236475.1 uncultured Chthoniobacterales bacterium | reverse complement strand
CGCTGGGCGACCCCACCGCTTACACGCCCGACTTCGACTCGCTGGTCGTGCAAGCCAAGACCGCGCCCACCACCCTGCCCACGCCGATCCAGACCTGGCGCACAAAATACTTTGGTGCGCCCGGCAATACCGGCAGCGCCGCCGATGCGGCCAACCCAGCGGGCGACGGCATCCCGAACCTGACGAAGTACGCCCTCGGCATGAATCCGCTCGTTCCCGGTGTGACCCCCGCAAGCATGAGCACCCAGACGGGCTACCTGAGCCTGCGCGTGCCGCTCTATCCCTACGCGACGGATGTGACCTGCACCGTCCAGCTTTCCAGCGATCTCGTGAATTGGTCGACCACCGGAACCACCGTGGACCAACACAACGGAACGCTGCTCAGAGTCCACGACAGTACCCCGGTAAACTCAGGCACATCGAGCCAGTTCATGCGGGTGCAAGTGACGACAGCGGAGAAGTGACCGCGCCGGGCAAGCGGTTTTTGCCCGGGAGGATCGGCATGGCCTCGCGGACCGAGAGTTTTTGCCTTTTCCGAAGGCGAGATTTTCGCAAAACCCTTCTCAAGATCAACGGGTCAAAACTCGAAATTCCCGGTTCCAGACGGATTCCTGAAATCTTGCTTGAATCTCGGCGCGCGAATCCTGAATCTTGCCACCATCTATGGCTGACAAAACGAACCGTCTCGAAGAAAGCGTGCCCGGCCCGTGGTACGTCGATGATACCTGCACGCCCTGCCACGTCTGCCTGGACGAGGCCGGGCCGCAGTCGGGGTTCTCGTTGTTGAAGTACACGGACGACGAATCCAAGGTCATTTTCGTCAAGCAGCCGGAAGGCGAAGCGGAACTGGCCGCCGCGCAGAACGCGCTGGAAATCTGCCCGCAGAACGCCATCGGCAGCGACGGGGATTGAAGAAAAGGATGAAGGATGAAGGATGAAGGATGAAGGATGAGGGATGAAGGCGGAGCAGAGGAAGAGGGAGCGCGGGTAGGCGAGGAGGCGGTGCAGCTCCGGCAGCGTACCAAGGTGTTTGCGCTGCGGGTCATTCGGCTGTTCACGGCGTTGCCGGATTCTGCGCCCGCACAGGTTCTCGGTAAACAAGTGCTCAGATCGGCGACCTCGGTGGGGGCCAACTACCGGGAAGCTTCGCGCGCTCGCTCCGATCAGGAGTTCGTGGCCAAGTTGGGTGACTGCCTCAAAGAACTCGACGAGACCTTTTATTGGCTCGAACTGCTCTGCGAAGCAGACATCCTCCCTGCCGCAAAGATCAGCTCGCTCCAGACCGAAACGAACGAGTTGCTGGCTATCTTTACGACGATCAGCAAGGGTCAGAAACGCAAACTCTACGGGTAGTTTGCCGCCTAGGCCTTGCTTCCGCCCTCGCCGCCTTCATCCTTCATCCTTCAGCCTTCATCCTTTCCCCTCGGGGTTTGCGCCGTTTCGGGTTCCGGTCGATGGTTGGGGAGATGACTCTGCCTCGCCTTTCCCTGACCGCTACCCTCTGGCTCGCCGTTGCGCCGGTCGTAGGCGTTTTCGCCGCCCCTACCCCTTCGCCCAGCCTGGCGGAGGCCCCGGCGACGCCCGCCGCCACCCCGGAAGCCGACATCGCGGCAGAGGTTGCCAAAGAGGTCAACACGCCCGACTCGCTCTGGAACTACATCAAGAAATGGAGCGACCTGAGCGACCTTGAAAATCTGGACCCCAGCCTCGACCCCGAAACGAGGATGAACACCGCCAAGGAACTCGTCCACGGCAAAATCGCGCGGCTGCACCCGGCGGTCGATGAATTCCTCAAGCGGTATCCGCAGGACGTTCATCACTGGAACGCGCTGCTCCTGCGCGTGCTGTTCCTGCGCGGCGAGGAGGGGATTTCCGACGAAACCGTCACCAGCACACTCCAGCAAATCGCCCACGCTCCCGACGCTCCCCTCGACGCCAAACGGCAGGCGCGCGGCGCGTTGTTGCAGGACGACCTCGAAAAGGCGGACCCCACCGCCGGGCTGACTGACGCCCTCGACAAGGAACTGACCGCCTACGAAAAAGATTTCCCCGACGATCCGACGGGCGAACAGTTCGTCGCGCTGCGCATCCGGTTGTTGAAGGATACTCCCGGCAAGATCGTCCCAGAGTTGGCCGCCCTGAGCAAAAGCCCGAATAAAAGCACCGCCGAGGCCGCCGCCAAGCAGTTCGACATCCGCACCAAGCCGCTCGACCTGAAGCTGACCATGCTCGAAGGCAGCGAACTGGATTTTACCAAGCTGCGCGGCAAGGTCGTGCTGCTGGATTTCTGGGCGACGTGGTGCGAGCCGTGCATGGCCAAGGTGCCCGAACTTTTGGACATTCAAAAGAAGTACCGGGACAAGGATTTCCAGTTGGTCGGCGTCTCGTGCGACGACAGCAAACCCTCCCTGGTCGAGACGCTCAAAGCGCAGGGGATGGACTGGCCGGAATCTTTCGACGGCAAGGGGGTGGCGGGTCCCATCAGCCGGCATTTTGCCGTGGACAAGCTGCCTAGCTCCTGGCTCGTCGACAAAAAGGGACTGGCGCACGAGATCGATTACGACGCCGACCTGGACGCGCAGATCGACAAGTTGCTCGCCGAGGGCAATCCGCCCGCGCCTGCCGCCGACGCCAAGAAGCCCTGACCGCGCCCGGGTCGCTGCGTATCGGCGGCGTCTAGCGGCCAGCGGCAAGGGGAAATCCGTTTTAGTGGGCAAAGCCTATGACTCCCGAAGAACGCAACCTCATCTCTGGTCTGTTTGACCGTCTGCGCAACGTGAACCCCGGCCAGAAGGATCAGGAAGCCGCGCAACTCATCCAGCAATCGACGGCGTCGCAGCCCGATTCGCCGTACCTGCTCGTGCAGACCCTGCTCGTGCAGGAGCACGCGCTCAACAACGCGCAGGTGCGCATTCAGCAGCTCGAAAAACAGGTGGCGCAGGCCGCGCAAACGCCGCCGCAAGGGCAAGCGTCCGGCGGCGGAGGATTTTTGTCCGGGTTGTTCGGTCATCACGCCGACCCGGCACCCGCGCAACCCGCGCAGGGGGCGCAGGGAACCATTCCGCCGCAGCAGCTTCCGCAAAATCCCGCCTATGCGCAGAGCGCGCCGCCGTATCCCTCGACGGTTGGCATGGCCCCGAGTGCGGGCGGTGGGTTTCTGCGTTCGGCGATGACCACGGCGGCGGGCGTCGCGGGCGGGGCGGTGTTGTTTCAAGGCATCGAAAGCCTGCTCGGGCACAATTCCGGGCCGTTCGGTGGCGGCATGGGTGGCGGCGGATTCGGCGGCGGAGGATTCGGCGGTTTTGGTGGCGGCGGGCGGGAAGTCGTCGAGAACCAGGAAACCGTCAACAATTACATCGACGAGCGCGGCAACAGCGGGGACGCGTCGGGAGGCGGCAGCTTCCTGGGTGGCGCGACGGGATTTCAGCAGCTAGGTGCCGAGGACAACCGGCACGACACTGCCAGCGGTGGTTTCAACGATAGCGGATTCAACACGAGCAACCCGTTCGACACGCCGCCAACGGATAATCAGACCGACGACATTCCGCCCACGGACGACGTGACCGACAACTCCATGGACAACACCTACGACGCCGACAATAGCGACGCGGGCGGCGGGGATTCCGGCGGCGGTGACGATAGCAGCTACGTGTGAGCCGGAACGGGAGAGCAAAAATTCCCGCCGCTCCGGATGGGCGTGCCGTCCTTGGTGGTTAATGTGAGAGTCGGTCTATCCCCCGGTTGAGCGGCAGTGTTTGCTTTGGTTGAAGGAAGGCTCGTGATTAGGTCCATGACATAGGGTTCGTGGACTTGCATGATGAGGTTTACGTTCTGAAGCAGGCACGGTGGTCTCTGGATCGTAGCCAAACGGCATCATCAGCAATCTCCTGGCGGCTGATTGCCAGGAGCATCCGTACTTGTAAAAGACCGGACGCATTTTTCCGGCAATCTTCATCATGCCCGCTTCATCAACTTCCGCCCTGCTGATTATCGGGCATGGTTCGACCGTCAACCCGGATTCCGGTGCGCCCAGCCTCGCGCACGCCGCCGCCATCCGCCGTCGAGGGTTGTTCGCTGAGGTCACCTGTGCGTTCTGGAAAGAGGAGCCAGGCCTGCGCGATTGGCCGCTGCTCTTCGACCCGGCCATCCGCGACGTGTACATGGTGCCCAATTTCATCAGCGAAGGATACTTTACCCGCACGGTGATTCCCCGCGAGTTGGACCTCGACCGCCTGCCCGACGGCGCGCCCGCCCCAACTACCACGCGCGCCGACACCGGCCAACGCTGGCACTACTGCGAGCCGGTGGGCAACCACCCTTCCATGACCGAATTGCTGCTGCGCCGCGCCCGGGAGGCCGCGCCCGGCGTGCCCGAGGCGGAAACGAGCCTGCTCATCGTCGGCCACGGCACCGGACTCAACGACAACAGTGCCGTCGCCGCCAAGGAACAGGCCGCGCGCATCCGCGACCTGGGCCAGTACGCCGCCGTGCTCAACACTTACATGGAAGAACCGCCGCTCATCGCCGAATGGCCGACGCTCACCGGCACGCCGCACGTCGTGGTCGTGCCGTTCTTCATTTCCGACGGGCTGCACAGTTACCAGGACATTCCCGTGCTGCTGGGCATCGAGAGCGAGATCACCGCTGCCGCCAGCGAACGCTTGCGCAAGGGCGAGGTCTTCAGCGAAAATCCGCGCCACCTGCACGGACGCTCGCTCTACTACGCCAGTGCCATCGGCACGGAGCCGCAATTTGCGGAGGTGATCGTCGAGCAGGCGGCCGCTTTTGACCGGGAAGCGGTGCTGGCCCATGCGTGAGTTTCTGATCGGTCAAATCCGGGTTTCCTCTTCGGCAGAAGGGCACGAACTGCGTCACCGTGCCGACGTGGGTTGCCCGCCGGATTCACTGGCAACGCACCACGACCCCGAGGACGCTGCTGCGCTGGCTCTGTACGACGACGCCGGGGCGTACCGCCCGCTCAAAACCGCGCCGAACCTACGGCGCGGCTGGCGGCTAGTGTTGGCAGACGAACGGGCGTTGCGGCTGGCGTTGGGGTTGTTCTATCCCGCCCGGATGGGGGCTTTCCGGCTTTTTCAGGAGGGCAAGCTTTCCGTGACCCCCTTGCGCGACACGCTCAACCGGCAGACCGGCATGTACCGCGTCACCGGCAAGCTCACCGACGAACAGGCCGACGCGCTGGTGGGCCGGTTCTGCCGTTCGGACGGCGGGTGCCTGCGCACAATTCTCTGGAAGCGTGACGCGGCGGGAACGATCCCTTCCACGCGGTTGCCGCCGGAGAAATTCGACCCGGCGTATGACCAGGACGGCGGCGTGGCGGCAGAAGGTGAGGGCTTCGTTCCGTTGTTGTGTCAGGAAGCGTGCAACCTGCTCGTGGCCGAGGCGCGGGCCGTGGTCAAAGGGCAGGCGGCAGCAGAAAAGGAGTAGCCGCTTTTTCACGCTGGCCGCACCATGACAGAGATGAAATCAACGCCGTCAACCATGGAAAATTCACCCAGCCAACCCGCCTCCAAATTCTTCCTCGGTCTGCGGACCGTCATCTACCACGCGCCCGACCTCGCCCGGGCGAAAACCTGGTACACCGAAGCCCTCGGGATCGAGCCTTATTTCAACGAGACGTTCTACGTCGGCTTCAGCGTCGGCGGGTTTGAACTCGGCCTCGATCCCGACCCCGCCAGCGGACCCGCCGGGGCAGGCGGCGGCACGGCGTACTGGGGCGTCGCAGACGCCGGGACCGCCTATGCGCGGCTGGTCACGCTCGGCGCGACCGTACACGGGGCCGTGCGCGACGTGGGCCACGGCATCAAGGTCGGCACCGTGCTCGATCCGTTCGGCAACGTGTTCGGAATCATCGAAAATCCCCACTTCTCGCTGCCCGCCCTGTCATGAGGATCTACCGCGCCCGGCATCTCGTTCCGATGTCCTCGCCACCCATCGAAGATGGCGCGGTGGCCGTGCAGGGTGATACGGTCGCCGCCGCCGGACGCTGGGCCGACGTGCGGCGCGAGTTCCCCACGGAGGACACCACCGATCTCGGTGAGGTCGCGCTGCTGCCGGGGTTGATCAACGCCCATTGCCACCTGGATTATTCGGGCCTGCGCCACGCCATCCTGCCGCCGAAGAATTTCGCCGAATGGGTGGGCCGCATCAACGCGCTCAAGCGCACGATGGATGCCGACGACTACCTCGCCGCCATCGCCAAGGGTTTCCGCGAACAGGCGCGCTGGGGGACGACGACGATCCTCAACATCGAGTCGTTCCCGGAATTGATGTGGAAGATGCCGCCGCCGCCGCTGCGGACGTGGTGGTTCTACGAGATGATCGACGTGCGCCAGGCCATTCCCACGGAGGAACTCGTGGCCGGGGCGCTCCTCTTTTTCCAGGAAGCCGCGCAGGGCCATGCCCCGGTGGATTGGCTGGGCGGCACGGGGCTGAGTCCGCACGCGCCCTACACCGCGTCCGCCGACCTGTACCGGCTCGCGCGCCAATGCGCCCTGGCTAACCGAATGCCTTGGACCACGCACCTCGGCGAATCCGCAGACGAACAGGCGATGTTCGTCCGGGGGCGCGGGCCGCTGCACGATTTCTTGGCGGGCATCGGGCGGTCCATGGCGGATTGCGGCCAGAATCGTTCCGCCCTGTGGACGCTCACCGCCGCTGGGTGCCTCGGGCCGGAGTGCATCGCCGTGCATCTCAACGA
>CAXSED010000176.1:0-6729 GCA_964236475.1 uncultured Chthoniobacterales bacterium | reverse complement strand
GGGAAACCGTCGAGCAGGTCTTCAAGAAATACCCCGACGATAACAAGCTCAACCAAGTGCGCGCAACGATGACCACCGAGGCGGCGGACTTCGTGCGGACCCTGCGCACCGCCGAGCAGTTGGAGGACAAGGGGCAGGTCGGCTCCAGCCTCGCGTGGTACCTCAAGGCACAGAAAATCTATCCCCCGAGCGAGTACGCGAGCGAGGCGGTGACACGGCTGGTCAAGCAGGTGCTGCCGGAAAGTTGAATGACCCAAAAAATGTCCCGTACTTTTCCCGGATCGTAACAAAACGGGAAAGGCAGGCGACTCACCTGCCTCTGGCTGCTGCGGCGGACCCACCCTTTCCACCCTCATGGACCCACTCCCCCCCGCAACCACCGCTCCGGCGGTGGCGGCGTCCGTGCCTCCGCCCAAACACCCCTGGTACAGTTGGCGGCGGCTGGGCCTCAATTTCCTGACGCTTTCCCTGCTGGTCCACCTGCTGCTGGGGATCGGCGCGACGTACTTCGTGGTCGCGGTCAACGCCCCGAAGAAGAAAAGCTTCGCCGGAGGCGCGCCCACGCAGAGCGCGTCGCACCAGGCCGTTGAGCACAAGGTGTCCATGGCCAAGGCCCAGCAGCGTTCCAGCGCGCCGGTGGCCGTCAAGCGGGTGGTGACCACGGGCATTTCCAAGGTTTCCCTACCGGCGATGCCTGCTTTGCCGATGGACGGTGCTGTCACTCCGGTCAGCATGAGCGGCATGGGCGGCGTGGGCATCGCGGGAATCGGCGGCCCGGGTGGGGGTGGCGGCGCGGGCGGCGGTGCGGGCGGCGGGGGGCTGAGCATGTTCGGCTCGCGCGCCTCGGCTCCGGGACTGGTCGGCACGTTCTACGATCTCAAGCAGACCCCGTCCCGCCAGCCGACCGGTATGACGCCCGATCTCTACGGCACCAAAGTCACCCAGTTTGCACAGGGCGGTTTTAACTTGGGCATCCTTGCCGGTTATTACAAAGCGCCCCAGCCCATCTATTCCACGCGTATCTTCACCCCCAGCGTCAAGGCCGAATCCGGTCCGGCGGCTTTCGGAGTGGAGAAGGAGGTGGAGCCGCGCTTGTGGATGGTGCATTACAAGGGCACGGTCATCGCGCCCGACAGCGGCACCTACCGCTTTGCGGGGGTGGGTGACGACCTGCTCATGGTAAAATTCGACGGCAAGATGGTGCTCGACGCCAATTGGTACGTCGACACCAAAACGGTCCAGGGCCAGAGCCACTTCAAGTGGGACTTCGATGCTCCAACCAAGGGCGCGACGGCAGGGATTTCGTTCACGGTCGAGGCGGGCAAGGCTTACTCGATGGAAGTGGTCATCGGCGAGCAGCCCGGCGGGTATAGCGCAGCAATCCTGCTCGTGCAAAAAGACGGTGAGCATTATCAGAAGGACCACAAGGGCGCCGACATCCTGCCGATCTTCCGTACGACCACCAGCACGAACCTGCCGCCCGCGCCCTCCGACAGCAAGGGCTACGCTCCGCACCTCACCTCCGGCCCCGTCTGGAGGACGCAGGCCGACAAACCGGGGTCTTCCATTTTCAGCCATTGAGACCCCGGTGCGCAGCGGCAGGCACTCCCCGATTCCGGCTCTGACGAGGTCCCCGTTGATCCCGTGGAAATTCCTTGCGTCCGATGGCAGATTTCGTAACTTTCAGCCCCCCCCTCAAGGCTTTATCCACTTCCCGGGTAGCCCGTCGCGCGGATCGCAAGCCGTCGATTTCCTGTCGGAAGCTTGGATGCAGCGGTCGGCATGATCCCGCCTCCCGGATACCCCGTCCCGTTTCCCCTTTTTTGCGATGTCTAAAATGTTCGGCCCGATCCGCCGTGTGGCGGCTGCCTGCTGCCTCGCATCCCTGCTCGCCGTCGGCGGCGTCCGGGGTCAGGGCGCGCCGACAACCGGGGGCGACCGGGACCCGAGCACCCTCTTCGGCAAGGCCGTGGCCTCGTTTGCCGCCAACGACTATCAGGGCAGCGTCACCACGATCAACACGCTGCTCCAGAACCTGCCCAGCGACTTGCCGCCTGCCGACAAGGCCAAGCTCGACGCCAGCCTGGAGCCGATTTATTTCACCCTCGGCGCGGCCTACTTCAACCTGAAGGATTATTCGCAGGCTACCACCGCGCTCAAAGACTACCTCGCCAAATATCCCAAGGGCGCGCGGGTCTTTGACGCGACGTTTTCCCTGGCGCAGGCCAGCTTCTTCAACAAAGATTTCGACGCGGCGGCGAAGGCGTTCGCCGCGCTAGAAAACAACAAGGAATACCGCGAACAAGCACTCCTGCTCGCAGGCCTCTCGTATAAAGAGGGCGGCAGCCTGGACAAAGCCATCGGCGCGCTCGAAAAACTGGTCGCCGGAGGCATCAAGTCACCCACCGCCGCCAAGGGCGCGCTGCAACTCATCCGTGATTACGCCGAAAACAAGCAGCCGGACAAGGCGCTCAAGACCCTGGCCGCCGTGCAGGCCAACATCTCCGAGGTCGAAAACATCATCGACTTCAACGCCACCGCGCTGGCGCAGGGCGACGCCTACCTCGCGGAAAACAAGTTCTCCGAGGCGCTGGCCTGCTACCGCGCCGTCCGCACCAAGGACGAGGTCATCGCCATTGAAAAAGATCGCATCGAAGCCTTGCAGGACCGGCTCAAGGGCATCCAGACCGCCATGCGCGCCGACCCGAAGAGCGCCGGGCAATTCCTGCTCGTGGGTCATCAGATGCAGGAGTCCATCGCCGAGGACCAGAAGCTGGTGGAGGAATACAGCAAGCTGCCGAGCATCCGCTCCAAGCTCCTCTACCGCATGGGCCGGGCGTTCGCCGGGGCAAACGACACCTGGAAATCCATCGTGGCGTACAACGACGCCTACGAGATCACCGAGGACCCGGCGGACCGCGAGCCGTCGCTCTTCGCGCTGATCACTTCCTATGCCGACGTGAATCAGGCCAAGGACGCCCGCGCGGCCTGCGACCAGTATTTGAAGGAGTTTCCCAAGGGTGCGAACGCTGGGACCGTCGGCTACCTGTACGGGGCGACGGCGTTGCAGGAAAACGACGCCCCGGCGGCGGAAGGCTATTTCGGGCGCGTGCTTGCCCAGCAGCCCGACAGCACGCTGCGCTCGGAGATCACCTTCCTGCTGGCCAACGCGCAGTTCGCCCAGAGCAAGTACGACGAGGCGGAGGCGACCTACCGCAAGTATCTCAGCCAGTTCAAAGTCGGTTTGCACATCGAGGACTCGGCCTACCGCATCGCGCTGTGCAGCTTGTTCAACGGCAAGTACGAGGAAGCGACCCGGCGCATCAACGACTTCCTGAAGCAGTATCCGGAGAGCGAGTCCGCGCCCGACGCGGCATACCGGCTCGCCGTGTGCGACCACGCCGCGCAGGACGACAAGAAGGTCGTCGCCCGGTGCCAGGATTGGCTGAAGAAATACCCGGGCGACCAGCAACAGGGCGAGGTGCTGGCGCTGCTCGGCGACGCGTACGGTTCGCTGGACCAGCAGGACGAGGCGTTCGACGCTTACCAGCGTTCCTACAAGGCGGCGACCACCGACGAGGTGCTCAACTACTCGCTCTTCGCGGCGGCCAAGATCCCGCAGAAGCGCAACGAGTGGGACAAGGTGGACGCGATGTTCGAGGAGTTCATCAAAGACCATCCCGACCGGCCCGAAGTCGTGCAGGCGGCGTACTGGATCGGACGCGCCAAGGCCAAGCTCGGTCAGCCCGAAGAGGCCAAGCAATACATTGCCGGGGTGGTCGAGAAGTTTATCGACGACCCGAACCGCGACGCCGTCGAACAGTTGCTCGACCAACTGGCGGCGATGTGCCTGAAAAAGAAACTGGGCGCCGTGCCCGGAGGCTCCCCCGCGGCTGCCTTGGCCGGGGCGACGCCCGCGCCGACCCCGGAAGCGACCCCGGACCCCGGAGCCGAACTCGACCAACTCCTCGGCAGCGCGGAAAATGACCGGTCGCCGACCGCCCGGGCGCGCGTTATCTACGCCAAATCGCAGTTGGCCCGCCTGCGTCGGCAGGTCCCGGAGGCGGAGCGCGATCTCCTGACTATTGCCTCCGCGTTCAAGCCCGAAGTGCTCAGCCCGACGATCCTCGGGTTGGTCGGCGACGCGCTGCTGGCCAGGGGCAAGCTCGACGAGGCCGCGCCGTTCTACCAGCAGTTGCTGGATTTCCATCACCAGAGCGATGCGGTGGATTTCGCCTACAACGGCCTGGGCGAGATCGCCTTTCAGAAAAAGCAATATCCCAAGGCTTTGGTGTTTTTCACGGACGGCACCGAGAAAATCGCCGCGAACCGCAAGCTCAAGGACCTGACGGTCGGCCAGGCGAAAACGCTCCAGGCCCTGGGCAAACTGCCCGAGGCGAAGAAGATTTTTGAGCAGGCGGCGAGCGTGCGCGAATGGCGCGGGGAAACGACGGCATTCTGCATTTATTCCATCGGCCAGATCGAGGCGCAGCAGAGCCACTGGGCCGAGGCGAACGCGTACTACCAGCGGGTGTTCGTGGGCTACCAGAAGTTCCTGCCCTGGGTGGCCAAGGCGTACATCGGCAGCGCGGAAAGCCTGGAAAAACTCGGCAAAACGCAGGACGCCATCAAGACTTACCAGGAGATGGTGCGAAACGAGAAGCTGACCGATTTCCCCGAAGCGGCGCAGGCGCGTCAGCGGTTGTCGGCGCTGGGCGCATCCTGAATATTTACCATGATGCTTCTCTTTGTGACTTTTCCAAGGTGGCTGGCGACCTCCAGAGCAAGGAAATCTGGCACCTGTCTCGGATGGGCGGCTGGACTCTGGATCGGGATGGCAACCGTTGCCTCGGCGCAAGCACCGGCCACTGCCGCGCCGACGATCACCATTTACACCAAGGATGGCCGCAACGTCGCCACGACCGGCGTGCGTCTGGCGGGCACGGCGCTCATGGCCAAGGTCCGGCTCGACAACGGCAGCGAGGGCGAGGCCGGTTACGAGGTGTCCAACCTCGCGCGGATCGACTTTCCGGACCCGGGCCAGCTCAAAATCGCGTCCGACCTGCTTGCTCAGGGCCGGGCGGACGAGGCCGTCAAGCAGCTCGCGCCGGCGCTGGCCTACTATGCGCCGTTGCGCGACCTGCCGGGAAGCTGGTGGACCGCGCTGGCGTTAACGCAGCTCGACGCCCTCAACCGCCTGGGCCGCGACACGGAAACGGATACTCTCGCCGCCGAACTCGCCAGGCTGCCCGCCGCGTCGCCCAATGTGCAGCGCGCCGTGAAAATCCGCCAAGGCATCGGCCTGGAGCGGAAAGGCAGGCACCAGGATGCGCTGGCCGTCCTCGAACCTCTCGCCAGGGACGAGGCCGCCCCGCCGGAAACCCTGCCGGAAGCGTGGCTGGGCATGGGCGCGGCGGACCTCGCGCTGGGCCGCAACAAGGCCGCGCTGCTTGCCTATCTGCACGTGCCGGTCTACGTGCCCGAGCGCGCGCTGGTCATGGCTCCCGCCCTGCTGGGCAGCGCCGTCGCTTACGGGCGGCTCAACGACAACCCCCGCGCCAAGGAAAGCCTGGAACAATTGGTCGCTGCCTACCCCAACTCGCGCGAAGCCGCCGAGGCCAGGGACCGGCTGCACGCCCTCAGCGGCACCCAGGCGCCAGCGAAGCAGAAAAGTTGAACCCTCCCGATTTACAAGCATCTTCACCGTGCGCTCCCTCCTTTCTCCGATGAAACCAAAATTCGCCCTCCTTGGCAGCGTGGCTTTCGCCGCGCTTCTGCTTTCCGCCGCCGCCGCGCAGGCGCAGGCCCCCACCGGCAGTCCGGCCCCCGCCGGGCAGGCGCAGAAAAAGAACCTGCTCACGAGCATCATCGAAGGTGGCTGGGTCATGTTTCCCATCGCCGCGTGCTCGATCTTGACGGTCTACCTCGTCGGCGAGGGCGTCACGCGCACCAACCCCAAGAAGCTCGCCCCGGCGGGTCAGGGCACGGCGGTGAAAAACCTTTTCCGGCAAGGCGACTACGTGGGCGCGTACAACTACTGCAAGGCCAACCCCTCGCCCATGACCAACGTGGTGCGCGTCGGCGTCAGCTACCTGGGCGACGGCCAGAAGATGACCGAATCGGCCATGAGCGAGGAATTGGCCAAGGAAAATTCGCATCTCCAGACGCGGCTGAGCTACCTGTCGGTCATCGGGGTTTGCACGCCGATGATCGGGCTGCTGGGCACGGTCACGGGCATGATGAGCGCGTTCTCGACCCTGGGCCAGAGCGGCATCGGCGATCCGAGCAAGCTGGCGGGCGCCATCGGCGAGGTGCTCATCGCCACGGCCTCGGGGCTGTTCATCGCCATCCCGGCATTCGGCTTTTTCTACTACCTGCGCAACCGCGCGGCGGGCGGGCTGCACGTCATCGAGGACACGGTGAACTCGCTCTTCCGCAAGATGCCCTACGAGATGTTGCGCAACGTCCACATCGGCGACGAGGAAATCTTCGCCGCCGCGCCGAACTGGGTCGAAGCGCCGGGGCAGCCGCCCGCGTCCGGCCCCGAGGCCGCGCACGTCCACGCGCCGGACATCGAAGCGCAGACCGTCTCGAACCAGGCCCCGGCTTGAGAGCGAGTTTTCCACCCACACGGCAACGTTTCTAACTTAGAGGACACGCACCATGGCAGGAGGAGGCGGCGGCGGAGAAGGCGAACCGGAGTTTCAGGTCGCACCCATGGTGGACGTG